>DATHMO010000119.1:0-10689 GCA_035486995.1 Bryobacteraceae bacterium | reverse complement strand
GAATCGCTGCTGTTCGATCATTTGACGGGACTCGAGTTCACCGAGTTTGTCGGTCGAATGTACGGGTTGGCGCGGCCGACGGCGCGCGAACGGTCGCGCGAACTGCTGGCCCTGTTTGAGCTGGACGCCGAGCCGGGCAAGCTGATCGGCGATTACTCCAAGGGAATGCGGAAGCGCGTGGCGATGGCGGCGGCGCTGATTCATCGGCCGGAATTGTTCCTGTTGGACGAGCCGTTCGAGGGTGTGGATGCCGTGGGTGCGCGGCTGATGAAGGACATTCTGCTGGATCAAGTGCGGCGCGGGGCGACGATGTTCCTGACGTCACATGTATTGGAAGTGGTGGAGCGGCTGTGCGACCGCGTCGCGATCATCCATGACGGGAAGCTGGTGAAGTCGGGAACGATGGCCGAGCTGCGAACGGGCTCCGAAACATTGGAAGACGTGTTCGTCCGAGTTGTGGGCGCGGATCACCCAGTGGAAACGTTGGATTGGTTATAGAGCGATGTGGAATCAGGCCGGCGCGATCGTTTGGGCGCAGTGGCGGAGTGCGCGCAATCATCTGCCACGGGCCAACGTCGCGGGGCTGATCTTCACTTCGGGGCTCACGGCCCTCTGGTACGGCGGGTTTGCGTGGATTGCCGTGCTCGTCGGCTACCTGCTATCGCGCCGCGAAGAACTGGAAGCTTTCCACAAAATCCTCCCGCCGGCACTGCTGGTGTGTTTTCTCTATTGGCAAATCATTCCGGTACTGTTGACGTCGATGGGGGCCTCGCTCGATTTGCGGAAACTGCTGGCATATCCGATTCCGCATCGGACGCTGTTCACGATCGAAGTTTTGCTGCGCGTGACCACTGGCGTCGAGATGCTGCTGTTATTCGCGGGGGCGGCAGTCGGGTTGATCTTGAATCCGGGGGTTCCGAGGTGGGCGCCATGCGCGCTCGCGGTATTCGTGCTGTTCAATCTGTTTTTCGCTACCGGCGTGCGGGATCTTCTGGTGCGTCTGCTGGCGCGCAAGCGGATTCGGGAAATGCTGGTGTTCCTATTCGTGATCGCCGCGGCGCTTCCGCAATTGATGTTGTTCCGCGGATCGGAGGGCAAGGTTCGACAATTCTTCGGCGGAGAGCCGTCCGCGATTTTACCGTGGACCGCAACGGCGCGGCTGGCGTTGGGCGACTTCAGTTGGTTGAACGTAAGCGTACTGCTCGTGTGGACGCTCGGAGCCTACGTCTTCGGACGATCCCAATTCGAGCGCGGGTTGCATTTCGACGCGGCGGAGGCGTCGTCGCGAGGAACGTCACTGCGACGTGTGAGCCGACTGGAGTGGTGGTATCAATTGCCCAATGCGCTGTTTCGGGATCCGCTGGGGGCGCTGATCGAAAAAGAGCTGCGATTCTTGAGCCGTGCGCCGCGCTTCCGCCTGGTGTTCCTGATGGGGTTTTCTTTTGGACTGCTGATCTGGGCGCCGATCGCGTTTGGCCGCTCGAGCGCGCAGCACACGTTTCTGACAGACAATTATCTGACCATGGTCAGCGTTTACGCGCTGCTGCTATTGAGCGATGCGCTGTTTTGGAACTGCTTCGGATTCGATCGCAGTGCGGCGCAAGTGTATTTTCTGGTGCCGGTGAACATGTCGAAGGTGTTGGCGGGGAAGAATCTGGCGGCGGCGTTTCTGGTACTGATCGAGATCGTGGCCATCGCGTTGGTGTGCGCTGCGCTCCGGCTGCCAGTTACGGGGCTGGAGATCCTGGAAGCGTTTGCCGTGACCTGCGTGCTGACCTTGTTTGTATTGGCAGTTGGAAACTTGAGCTCGTTCTACAATCCGCGCGCGGTGAATCCGGTGAAGGCGATGAAGACGGCGGCGCAGAGCCGCTCGCAGGCGCTACTGATGCTGGCATTTCCAGTGACGCTGACGCCCGTGGCCATGGCTTACCTGGCGCGTTACGCTTTCGACACGGAGTGGGCATTTTTCGCTGTGCTCGGGGCCGGTGCGCTGCTCGGCGTGCTGGTGTACGGGTACTCGATGCAGGTGGCGTTGAAGGCGGCGGTGGATCGGCGGGAGCGGATCATCAGCGCGTTGAGCCAGGGCGAAGGTCCGATCGAGAGCTGATGGCGAACTGCCGGTTTTGCGAGATTGCGGCGCACGCGAATTACATCGTATTCGAGGATGCCATATCGACGGCGTTCCTGGACTATCGACCGTTGTTCATTGGACACACGCTGCTGGTTCCGAAGTCGCATTACGAGACGCTGGCGGATTTGCCGGTGGAGTTGGTGGGACCGTTCTTCGCCAATGTTCAGTTGTTAGCTCGCGCGGTCGAGTGGGCGATGCAGGCCGAGGGTTCGTTTGTCGCGATGAACAATCGGGTAAGCCAAAGCGTTCCGCATCTGCATGTCCACATCGTGCCCCGCAGGAAAAAGGACGGGTTGCGAGGGTTCTTCTGGCCGCGGCAGGCGCATCCCGATGAGGAGCAAATGCGGGCGGCTCAGGCGGCGATCAAAGAGGCTCTGACTAGAGTTTCCTAGGAAAACAGCCGAAAAGCTGAGTGATGTTCCGAACTTGGCTGGGCCTTGCGCTGTTAGCCGCGGGCGCATGGGCGGCCGAAAAGCCGCCGACCGTGAATCCAGCCCCGACTGTGAGCCAGGAACGCGTGGTTACGAGCGTGGTGCCGTCGCTCGATTATGGCGCGGCTTGCTGGTCGACGCTCGCGCTGACGAACCTGAGCGATCGCGTAGTCACTGTCGAAGTAGAACCGCATCGGGAAGGCGGAGGGTTGGTTGGATTGGCCGGTCTCGCGACCGCGGTGCTGCATTTGAATCCGGGCGAGCGCTCCGCGCATCGGCTCGAGATCACCGACGAATCCGGACAAGGGTGGCTGAAAGTACGGGAGAGGGTTCCCTCGCCGAAGTTCGCGCCGGCCATCGCAGTGTCGGCTGTAACGGAGTGCACAGTTCACAACCAATTGATGACCACGCCGCGCCAGATTTCGTATCCCACGCGCAATCCCTGGTTCAGCGGCGACATCGAAGAAATGCACGGAAGCGTGATTTCGCTGGTGAATACGTCGGAACGGGAGGCACGCGCGTCGCTGTGCTATTCGGAGGGGAACCTATACTCGGTTCCGACGCCCGGCCATCCATCGCCCGAGCTATCGCTGGTGTGTTCGAGCGCGTTCGACGTCCAGATCCCGCCCTATGCGGCGCGGCAATTCCCGGTGGAGCACGAGGGCAGCACGCACTTCGCGATCAAGACGCAGGGCGACGCTATCGTGCTACAGATGCTCAAGCCGGTGGAGAGCGGCGTCAAGGTCTATAAAGTGGATTCCAGCATCACGTTTGGCGGCGAAGTCGGGGCCAGCAAGTAGGCTGTTCACCCTAGTCAAAGGTCCAGGGTGTAAAATTGGACTAGAGACGATTGTATGAACACAGAAACGATTGCCACATTGAAGACTGTGTGCACCGCGGGCCGCGCGAGTGCAGGATTCAACGGAGATTGCAACGATCAGTTGGAACAGTTGGTCGACAGCGGCCTTTTACACGCGGCGGGTGAAGCTTCGTCGTTCGGTCCGCAACGCAGTTATACGCCGACAGAGAAAGGCCGCGAGCTGGTTCGGCAATTGGCCAAAGGCGCCGCGGCCTAGTTTGTTCCGCTGAACCTTAACCTCCGGCTTTTCGCTCGATGTGTCCGCCGAACTGGAACCGCATCGCGGAAAGCAGCTTATTGGCGAAATCGGCTTCGCCTCGCGAAGTGAATCGATCGTAGAGCGCGGAGCTCAGCACTGGCACGGGAGTTCCTTCGTCGATGGCTGCATTGATGGTCCAGCGGCCTTCGCCGGAATCGGATACGCGGCCGGAGAATTTCTCGAGCGTCGGTTCATCGAGCAGTGAGATCGCGGTGAGATCGAGCAGCCAGGACGCCACTACGCTTCCGCGCCGCCACACTTCGGTCACGTCGGCCAAATTGAAATCGTATTGATAGTGCTCCGGATTACGCAGCGGCGTGGTTTCGGCGTCTTGTTCGCGCGTCTTCTTGCCCGCGTTCGCGTGATGCAAAATATTCAGGCCTTCGGCATATGCGGCCATGATGCCGTACTCGATCCCGTTGTGAACCATTTTGACGAAGTGGCCGCCGCCCACTGGTCCGCAATGCAGGTAGCCATCCTCAGAGGTGCCGCCGACTTTGTCGCGGCCGGGCGTACGGTCAATGTTGCCGCGTCCGGGCGCCAGCGTTTTGAAAATCGGATCCAGGTGCTTCACGATGTCGGGCTCGCCGCCGATCATGAGGCAATAACCGCGCTCCAAACCCCACACGCCGCCGCTGGTACCGACGTCGGCGTAATGAATGCCGCGCGGCGCAAGCTCCTTGGCGCGGCGAATGTCGTCGATGTAGTACGAATTGCCGCCGTCGATGATAATGTCGCCCTTCTGCATCCGCGAAGCCAGTTGCTCTAGCGTCTGATCCACCACGGCAGCCGGTACCATCAGCCACACGGCGCGCGGCGGTTTCAATTTATTGAGGAATTCATCGAGCGAACTCGATCCAGTGGCCCCGTCCTTGCCAAGTTCCGCGACGCTCGCGGCACTCCTGTCGAAAACGACGCATTCATGCCCTGCCTTGATTAGCCGGCGCACCATGTTCGCGCCCATACGTCCCAAACCGATCATGCCAAGTTGCATAGTGTGTGTTGTCCCTCGTTATGTGCGGTCTCGTACTGCATCGAACTCACGATCCAGGATAGCAGCGCGCCGGATTCCCGCGGGATGAGTTGCACCTACTCGATGTACCAGGGCACGTTGACCACTGCGATCTTCTGGCTGCCTTTGACGTACAGCCAAGTCTTGAGTACGGCCGCGCGCTGATTGTGGAGGAAGTAGTAATACCAATGCCGCTCCACCAATTCCGGAATCAACACGGCGAGTTGGCGATCCGGATCCTTTTTCTGCAGATCCAGCACATACTGCACGATAGGACTGCTGATGTAACGGTAGGGCGATGGCAAAACGACGAGCCTGGGCGCGGATAGTCCGACCTCTTGCGCGGGCTTCTCGACAAAATCCTGCCACTCTTTCTTGAGCTGCGCGGTCCATTCGCAATCCACATGCAGTCCGATGACGTCGGGTGAAATCGACAATGCAAACGTGATGGCCTTCTTCGCAACGGCGCTCCAGCGCTCGATTGGGACAATCACCATTGCTGGGCGAAAGTGCGTGAGATCGATCGGCGTGGAATCGGCCACCTGTTCGCTCACGTGCTGATAGTGACGGTGGACGGCGTACATCAGCAGCAGGAGCCCGGGGATCAAGAGCATGGTGATCCATGCGCCATCTACGAATTTCGCGACCAGCACCACTAAAACGGTGATGCCTGTGACGAATGAGCCCAGCCCATTGATGAACATGTTGCGCACGGCATGCGGGCCGCGGACTCGCTTCCAATGAAACACCATGCCCAATTGCGAGAGCGTGAAGGCGAGGAATGCGCCGACTGCGTAGAGCGGAATCAAGCGGTCTGTAACGCCGCCGAACAGTACCAGTAGCCCGCCCGTGAGGACGGCCAGAGCGTAGATACCTTCGGAATAAACCAAGCGGCGTCCGCGGTTGGAAAGCGACCGTGGCAAATAACCATCGAGCGCGATAATGCGGCACAGACGCGGCAGATCGGCGAAGGCGGTGTTTGCGGAAAGCGAAAGCACCATTAATATGGCGGCAATGGTCACGTAGTAAAACACGCCCTTGCCCGTCACTGCGGCCACCAGCATCGAAAGGACGCTTTGATAGCCCGCGGCGCCGGGATCGGTGGCGGCGATGTTATACGCCCTAACCAGCCATGCGATGCCAGCCAGCAGGATGATCAACAGTCCGATGATCACGCTGAGCGTCTTCTTCGCATTCTCTGAAGTCGGGTCGCGAAATGCTCGCACGCCATTGCTGACGGCCTCCACGCCGGTGAGCGCAGTGCATCCGCTCGAGAACGCTTTGAGCAACAACCACGCGCCGACCATGGCTGTAGCCGGGAGGACCGGTGGAGGCGCAAGCACGGGCGTCGGATGGCCATGCTCGAGGAACGCCTTCACGGCGCCGATCAGGATTGTGATCAGGAGCGTCCCAAGGAAAAGATACGTCGGAATCATGAAGACTCCGCCCGCTTCTTTGACGCCGCGCAGATTCACGATGGTGATCACCAGAAGGATTCCGAGACAAAGCAGGAGCGTATGCGGGAGTAGCGATGGGACGGCCGATACCAGTGCGCCGACTCCGGCCGAGATTCCAACGGCGGCCGTCAGCACGTAGTCGATCAGAAGCGCGGCGGCGGCTAGCAATCCAGCGCCTGCACCAATGTTCTCGCGAGCGACCGTGTAGGATCCGCCGCCACCCGGATACGCGTCGATCGTTTGGCGATAGGAGAAATAAACGATGGCCAGCAGGAGAATGATAGCGCCGCTAATCGGCACGATATAGGCGATGCCCAGTGCGCCGAGCGGGATCAGCAGCGTGAGCGCGGCTTCCGGACCATAAGCGGCCGAACTCAGCGCGTCGAGGCCGAAGATGGGAATACCGGCGGCGGGTCCGATGCGCTCACCGCCCTCTTCGGCGTTGGTGAGCGGTTTGCCGAGCAACAGGTCGAGGAAGGACATCAATCTATGTAAGCACGGTGGACGTTATAAGAGGTTCCCCCTAGCGGCTCTCAGGCGCAATCCTAGGCGAAATTGGACATACAGGGGCATTGTTTGTCGGCGAACCTTTGACCACACTTGATAACGGACCTCTGTTCAATCGAGGCGTGGGCCCGGTCGCATGGATTTTCAAGTAGGACAGACCTTCGGCGACTATACGATTACTGCGCTTGCGGGCGCCGGTAGCATGGGACGTGTCTATAAGGTGGAAAACCGCCTTACCAAGCGAACGGAAGCCATGAAGGTTCTAGCCGCCGAGAATGCGACTGAGATTCAGGTGAAGCGGTTCGAGCGCGAAGTACGGGTCTTAGCGCGCCTGCGGCATCCGAATATAGCGGTCCTCTACAACGCGTTCCATCACGAGAACCAACTGATGCTGCTGGTGGAATTCGTCGAAGGGCGAACGCTGGAAAAGATAATGAAAGACGGGCGGCTGCCGCTCGGTACGGGGATCGAATACATCCGCCAGATGCTGCACGCGCTTGGGCACGCGCACGAACAGGGCGTAGTGCATCGCGACGTGACACCGGCGAACGTAATCATTACCGCTGCGGGCGAAGTGAAGCTGACCGATTTCGGGCTGTCGAAGTCGTATGGCGATTCCGTACTGACGAATTATGGCGAGATACTGGGGTCGCTGCCGTACCTGGCGCCGGAACAATTGAAGGGCGCGACGCATCCGGACCCGCGATCGGATCTTTATTCGGTGGGTGCGATTTTGTATGAGCATCTGACGGGGCAAAAACCGTTCGGGGCGAATCGCAAGCTGGCTGCAGTTTTGACCGATTCGGAGGCCGAGCCTCAGGCGCCCAGCCAGATTGAGCCCAGCCTATCGCGGAAGTGGGATGAGATTGTGCGGCGGGCATTAGCGCGGGATCGAGGACGGCGGTATCAGTCGGCAGAGGAGTTTGTCGAAGCGCTTGCGACGGTGGAACGACCGCCGCGGGCCGTGGGCTGGGGAGTGGCGATCGCGGCTGCTGGGGCGTTGGCATTAGCTGGTGCGCCCGTGATTCAGTATTTGCGTATGGCAGGGCCCCCGGTGCCCCCCGTGGTGGGAATGCATATCAAACCTCCGGTGTTTGCCGCGGAAGTTGGGCCGAAATTGGCTGCAGTGGCGGTGAAGCCGATGGTGCAGCACACGAAACGCATCGCTCCCATCGCTCCTACCGTCAGTGCTGAGGTTGTCGAACCGCTTCCGGCTCCCGAGATGGAGGCGCGGATCGATGAGTCCCCGGCTCCCAAGCAATCGAAGAGCTTTTGGAACCGTTTGAATGTGTTTAAAAAGAAGAAGAGTGTCGAGGCGGAAAAACAATAGCGAGTTCTCAAGGATGGTAAACTAGCGTTCGTGCCAGCTGTGGCCGAGTGGCGGAACTGGCAGACGCACCAGACTCAAAATCTGGCGAAGTTCACTCTTCGTGTGGGTTCGACCCCCACCTCGGCCATTAGAATCAATAGTCTACAAGCATCTCCTCGCTCGCATCCAAACGGCATGTGTAGCCAAAATGTGACTTATCACGCGCCCGGCCGACCTCCTTAGCCCCGAGATGCGACCTGGCTCACTTGTGTTTTCAATTGGTTGTCGCAGTCCAGCGTGCCGACTGTAAAACTCACCAGATTAAACATCTGGTGAATAGCGTGATTCATAATCATGTCGCCAACCTCGGCCAACGGCACGTATCTGACTTCGTCGATGGCGATCAGACCATAGCAGCTCCAACGCGCCATGACTCGTCGCGATCATCGGCATTCATAGCGTCTTGCATTGCGCTTTGATGGTGGGTTCCTGCAATTGCGCCATCTGGTTGCTCACCGCGCACCTGCCGTGGTCAGAAGCTGATCGTATTCGTACATCCCCGGCAGCGGCCGGGGGGTATCGGTCCAGCGCACCGATATGTGGTTCGCAGACGCCTAGATAAAGTAAGGCACATCCTGAACTTGACAGACTTTATTCAAACTTTGTAAACTTCGGTGAAACCCGCCCCGCTAGCGGGAGTTTCTTCGAGGAGACCAAGTGCAAAACACGTGGAAACGCGCCCTTCGGTGGGGTCTGTCGAGCCTTGCGGCGGCGGCGGCCGCACGGGCGCAGGATTTGCCGTACTCCGCCGACAAAGCTTACGAACATCTCGAAGTGCTGGCGGGAACGATCGGCGAACGCACGGCCGGTTCAGAGGCGGAGACGAGGGCGGCGGAATACATCGCCGGCAAATACCGGTCCTGGGGACTGAAGACGTCGGTTGAGAAATTTCCCATACCCACTTGGACGGAACATCGGGCGCGGCTTTGGACGGCCAGCCCCCAGGTGGTCGACTTTCCTTCGCGTACGGTGGTCTTCGGAGGGACCACAAAACCTGAAGGTGTCGTCGGAGATTTCGTGGACCTGCACACGGCGAGCAAGGCAGACCTCAAAGGCAAGGACATCAAGGGCAAAATCGTTCTGGTGCGGCGGGACGTGGAAGTGGATTATCCCGACTACTGGCTTACGGACCGCCTGATTCCGCTAGGCCCCGCCGGCCTGATCTTCTATTCCAGCCCGGGACGATCCGGAATTCCCTCTGCGTATTTCAACTATAAGCGCTCACTCAAGGAGCCCACGCCGCCCGCCGTCGAGATTTCCTATGAGGACGCCTTGCGACTGGTGCTCATGCATCCCAAGCGAGTGGGGCTGACGGTGGTAGCGGATGTGGCCTGGAAAGAATCGCAAAACGTGATCGGCGAATTGACCGGAACATCGAAACCGGATGAGATTGTGGTCTTCTCCGCTCACACGGACACAGCCTACAGCAGTCCAGGCGCATTTGATGACGGCGGAGGCGTGGCCGCGGTTATGGAGCTGGCGCGCGCATTCTCCCAGGGCCCGCGGCCGGCGCGCACGTTGCGCTTCATTGCCTGGGGTGCGGAAGAGCTCGGGTTGATCGGAAGTGAGGCGTACCTTCGAGCGCACCCCTCAGACACTGCAAATACCGTTGCCATGATCAATTACGACGGCTTGGGCGCAGCGCTCGGAATACTCGAATGGACGGCGGCAGGTTCCGAGGATTGGATGAAGTTTCTGCATCAGACCTTCGACCCTTTAGGCCTGGAAGAACGGTCATCCTTGGGCGTGTCTGGAACCGACAGCACGAATTTCGGAGCCCTGGAGGTGCCGAACATCGATTTCTCGCAGGCAGGCAGCAACGATGGATCGCATACGCCCGCGGACAACCTGCAGGAGACGAGCGCGGAGGGTCTGGCGGACCCAATTCGGCTGGTCGCGATTCTGGGACAACGGCTCGCCACGGACACGACGCTTTCGTTCTCGCACCATTTCCCGGCGGATTTTCTACAATCCATTCGCGACTACGCCGCGCGCTGGGGTTGGGGTGTGCGGCCGGAAGCGAATCTCGATCCGAAGTTCGTGACCGCGCACCCTTGACTGCTGCACCCCTGAACGCGCCTAGGCGATGATGTCGTGGATCACTTGGCCCGCGGTATCGGTGAGGCGAAAATCGCGGCCGCTGAAACGGTACGTCAGCTTGGTGTGATCGATGCCCATCAGGTAGAGAATAGTGGCATGCAGATCGTGCACGTGCACCGGTTTGTCCACCGCCTTGAAGCCTAGATCGTCCGTAGCGCCGTAGGTCATTCCACCTTTGACGCCGCCGCCGGCCAGCCAGATGGAAAAGCCTTGATGATTGTGGTCGCGCCCGTTGATCACCGCGCTATTGCCTCCTCGCAACTCTACGTTCGGCGTGCGGCCCATTTCGGTTCCGCCGACGATCAGCGTGTCTTCAAACAGCCCGCGCTGCTTCAGATCTTTGATCAGCGCGGAATTGCACTGATCGGCTTCCTTCGCCAGGCGGACATAGGACATGATGTCGTCGTGCGCATCCCACGGGTCGCCCTTGCGGGTCCACACCTGCACCATGCGCACGCCCTTCTCGGCCAGCCGCGCGGCTAGCAGACAGCCCAGCGACACGGAACCCGTTCCGTACATTTCACGCACTTCGGGTTTTTCGCGGCTGATGTCGAAGACCTCCGG
>DATHMO010000118.1:0-52411 GCA_035486995.1 Bryobacteraceae bacterium | reverse complement strand
GCGGCAAGACGCGCGTGATCACCCATCGCATGGCGCACCTCATGGAAGCGCACCGTGTCCCTGGTCCTTGCATACTGGCGGTTACGTTCACCAATAAAGCCGCTGAGGAAATGCGCTCGCGCGTGAACAACCTGATCGGGGCTAGCGGCAAGGACGGCCCGCTGGTCTCCACCTTCCATTCGTTTTGCGTTCGCTTGCTGCGCCGCGACGGAGGCAGCCTTGCTGAAATCCGCACCGGTTTCACCCGGCAGTTCACCATCTATGACGACGACGATCAGGTCTCGGTAATCAAATCGATCTTTCGCGGCCTCGGTCTGGACGAAAAGTTCATGCAGTACCGCGCCGTGTGCTCTTGGATCAGCCAGAAGAAGAGCCGCAAGGAATCGCCCGCCGACGTTTACGGCGCATCCACCGATCAGAAAACTTCGCAACTCGCTTCCATCTACGAACAATACGAAGGTCGCCTGCACCAAGCCAATGCGCTCGATTTCGACGATCTGCTACTCGAAACCGTGCGAGTGCTCGCGCACGACGCCAATCTACGCTTCCAGATGAATCGCCGGTTCGAATTCGTCATGATCGACGAATATCAGGACACCAATCGCAGCCAGTACGAGCTGATGCGCTTGCTCACTGAGGCGCACAAGAACATCTGCGTGGTGGGAGATGAGGATCAATCGATTTACGGCTGGCGCGGCGCCGACATTCGCAATATCCTGGATTTCGAGCACGACTTCCCGAATGCCGCGGTCATTCGCCTGGAGCAGAATTACCGATCCACCAAGAATATTCTCGAAGCCGCGAGCGCCGTGGTCGCCAACAACACCGAACGCAAAGGCAAATGGCTCTGGACCGACGCCGGCGCGGGCGAAAAGATCGGCCGCTTCGAAGCCTTCGACGGCGAACAGGAAGCATTGTTCATTGCCGACATGATCGACAAACTGCTGTCGGCGAATCCCGCGCAACGTGCGGCGGTGCTGTATCGAACCAATTTTCAGTCGCGTCAGATCGAGGAAGCGCTGCGCCGCTACAATCGCGACTACGTAGTCCTCGGCGGATTCAGTTTCTATCAACGCGCCGAAGTGAAAGATGCGCTGGCTTATCTGAAAGCCGTGATCAGTCCGCAGGACTCCGTCAGCCTGCTGCGTATAATCAACACTCCCGCGCGCGGCATCGGCAAAAGCACCATCGAGCAGATTGAACAATACGGATTGCAGAACGAGTTGAGCGTTTGGTCGGCAATCGGCCGCATGCTCGAAGAAAATCAGTTCGCGGGCCGCGCCGAATCGGCTCTGCGCGTTTTCAAAGCCATGATGGAAGAGCTGGCCACTGCGGCCGCCGAAGGCAAAGTAGATGGCCTTTTGCGCGAGATCCTGGCTCGCACCGGCTACGCCCGTATGCTTGAAACCGACAACGATCCGGAAGCTGAATCGCGACTGGGCAACTTGAACGAGTTGGTGAACGCGGCATCGGAAGCCGCCGAACGCGGCGAGACCATCGCGGAATTCCTGGATCACGCGGCTCTGGTTTCTGACACCGATAATCTGGACGAGCGGGCGCCCGTGTCGCTGCTCACGCTGCACAACGCTAAGGGACTCGAGTTCCCCATTGTCTTCCTCGCTGGCATGGAAGAAGGCCTCTTCCCGCACATGCGTTCGCTCGATTCGAAAGCCGCCATGGAAGAAGAGCGGCGGCTCTGCTATGTGGGCATGACGCGTTCCGAGAAGCGGCTATTCCTGACGTCCGCGCGCTATCGCCGTCGCTTTGGAGGCGGCCAGCAGGAAGCCACGATCCCCTCGCGATTCCTGCGCGAAGTCCCGCGCGCGCTAGTGGAAGATCTCGGCCAATCGCGCCAGACGACACAACGTGGGCCGCAAGTGGACCTCTTCGCCGAACAATACGAAGTGCGTGAAGCGGCCAAGCGCAATCTCTACACCGGCAAAACGTACAACTCGGTGGAGAACATCCAACAGTTCTTTCAGGAGCGCGGAAAAGCACCAGCGCCACCAGCCACCAGCCACCAGCCACCGGTAGCGCCCCCCATCCCCAGACCCCAAGCCCCACCGACGCCGTCGGCGAAAGCGCCAACGGGTCGTCGCGGCTTTAGGGCCGGCGCCATGATCCGCCATCCCAAATATGGCCGCGGAACCGTGCTCCGTCGCGAAGGCGATGGTGAGGATGCTAAGCTCACGGTAAGCTTTCCCGGCTATGGTTTGAAGAAGCTGGTGGAAAAGTACGCAGGAATCCAAGAGGATTAACAGACAACAGGAATGAACACAAAGCATATTGAAGACAGAGCAGAGCGCAAGAAGGTCAAGCGCGCAGCCCGCAAGAAAGCGGCCCCCAAGGCCAAGCGGGCATCCGGAGTCGCTCGTGGCTCCATGAAGAAAAAAGTGCAGCATATGACTAAGGGCCAGAGGAAGCGCTAGTGATCTAGCGTTTTCCTCCGATGAACCAGCTCCTTCGCACCAAAAGCATCGATGCTCTGATCGCGGCTTCCGAAGAGCCCGAACGGCGGCTCAAAAAGTCGCTGGGTGTTTGGAGCCTGATCGCGCTGGGCGTGGGAGCGGTCATCGGGTCCGGTATTTTCACCGTCACGGGAACCGCCGCCGCGGGCGAGCATTTCCTGGCCAAGTCGTTTTTTAAAGCGCCGGTGCTCGACCTGCTGCTGAAAGGCGGCGCTGCATCCACGCTTAGCGGCCGGCTCGGCGCGGGTCCGGCCATCTCGGTATCTTTCGTGTTGGTCGCGATCGCCTGCGGATTCGCCGCTATCTGCTACGCCGAACTGGCGTCAATGATCCCGATCGCCGGCAGCGCTTACACCTATTCGTACGCGACACTCGGCGAAATCTTCGCTTGGATCATCGGATGGGATCTGATCCTGGAATACGCCTTCTCAAACATGAGCGTGGCCGTCGGCTTTTCGGCCTACTTAAACGATCTGCTCGACAACCTATTCCATTTCCATCTACCGGCGCAACTTTCTCAGCCCATCTTCGAGGAGGGCCAGCGCACCGGCGCCTGGTTTAATTTGACTGCGTTCATCGTGCTGATGCTGCTGAGCTACGTGCTGGTCCGCGGCGTTCGGGAAAGCGCTCAGGCCAACAATACTATGGTGTTGATCAAGATCGTCGCCATTTTACTGTTCGTCTTCGGCGCAGCGCACGCCGTCAACACCGGCAACTGGCATCCTTTCATGCCAAACGGTTACTCGGGCGTCCTTTCGGGCGGCGCAATCGTCTTTTTTACGTACATCGGATTCGATTCGGTCTCGACAGCCGCCGAGGAATGCGGCCGTCCACAGCGCGACATGCCCATCGGAATCTTCGCGACGCTCGCGGTCTGCGCGCTGCTCTATGGATCCGTCGCACTAGTGTTAACCGGCATCGCGAACTGGTCCACGCTGAACAATGACGCACCCGTCGCCAACGCGCTCAAAATGATCGGCATGAACCGGCTGCGGCTGATCGTAACGGCGGGAGCGTTGCTCGGCATGCTGTCGTCGCTGCTGGTTTTCCAGTACGGCCAAGCCCGCATCTGGTTCGCTATGTCGCGCGATCGCCTCCTCCCCGGCATCTTCTCGCGCGTCCATCCGCGTTTCCAGACGCCGCACATCAGCACCTGGGTCGCGGGTTTCGTGGTGGGCATCCCCGCCGGAATCTTCGACGTGAGCTGGTTCGCCGATCTCTCGAATATCGGAACATTGTTCGCGTTCATCCTTGTCTCGGCCGGCGTCATTGTGCTGCGCAAGAAGCAACCTGAACGCCCGCGCGGCTTTCGTGTGCCCTGGGTCCCATTGTTGCCTGGAATCTCGATCTTTTGCTGTCTGGTCCTCATGCTCAGCCTGCCGCTTGAGACTTGGCTTCGTTTTTTCGTTTGGTTGATTATCGGTCTGTTCATCTACTTCGGCTATGGCAAAAAACGCACTGCTGCTATGGTTTAGCGTTCTTTTTTGCGCGGCTTGGCCAGCGTTCGCCGAAGACGATTCGGCGCAACTCATTCGCGCGCTCCAGCTCAAGCGGTTCGAAGCTGTCGCCGTCTTCGAGGCCGATCCGTTCATTGCGCCTCGAATCGCCGACCGCGTGCGGGTGATTGTGAACGCCAACGATCCAGCCTTGCGTGAGCACACCGTCGACGTCATTGTGCTTTACGACGCCTTGCACCGCACCGAACATCGCGCCGAACTTTACGCCAAGCTCCATCGACTGCTACGGGACGGCGGGCGTGTGGTGAACATCGACCGCGACGCCAGTTTTCCCGCACCTCAAGCCGCCCAGGAATTCACCGCCGCCGGCTTTCACTTCACGCGGACAGTCAGCCTTCTACCTCTTCAATATTTCCAAGTGTTCGAATAGTAGCGACTAAGGCTCTGGTACTGGGAGACGCCCGGTTTTAGTACCAAACCTCCTATTGTCCTATTCGGTGGTTGTCGAGGCCCCGCCAAGATGAAAATGCTTGGACCATAATCCGGATTACGCCTCAACACCTTTACTTCTTTCGGACGCTCCCGCCCCAGAGATCCCCGGACAACTCGAAAATAATGAAGAAGTTAGCGTCGAAGAGACAACGCCTTCACCCGCCTGGTGGGATGGGACCGGCGTCGAAATCGCCCGCGCTACGCGCTCCTGGATCCAGTACGGAACCCTCGCATTTGCAGTCATATGTATCGTCATTGGAGCCGTGGAAGCGCTGTTTGGCCGTTGAAATCTAGGTGGAATACCTTACAATTCTTGACATATAAATTTGGTTGCAAGTTGGTACAGGAAGAGCGAGAATACTATTGGAACTAGCTCACTCCTCCGAGGGCTATCCGATGCCCGCCTTGTCCGCCGTGGATGAGGCGGGTTTATAGTTTGTGGCCGTGGTTCAGCCGTTGCGCATCACGGTTACGTTGCGTTGTTCATCGCACAACCTGGGCGTCTCAGCAGTTGGGAGCATACCAATGTGTGACTATTCGCTGCATACGTTTCCGAATCGGCTCGCTACCGATGGGGAAGACCTAGTCGTTCACCGCTTCGCAGCAGGATCGCTCGGGTTGGCATCGCCAACCGATATTGGTCCTGAGATCTCAGCAGCCAACTCCGGCAAATTCTGGTCCTGGTCCGCCATCAAGCAGTGGTTCCAGCAGCAGAGCCCTCGATGGGAGGCACGGAATCGGATTCCAGCCGTCTGCATACCCCCGGGCGCCCGGCTCATTCTATACGACATTCCCAAGAGCTTGCAGCGCGAACTGGCAGTGGGCCAAACCGAAGAAGTGGAATTCGTTGAGACCACCGCCGAGGTCAACACCTATCGCGACGCCGTGCGCTTCCACAACTGCCGCCAGATTCTGCTGCAAGAATTGCGCGAAGGCCAGCGGGTGCGTGTGATGTCCACTTCGTCCAACGCGGAAGCGGAACCGGTCGAATTGAGCTGGATCGGATCTTAGTCAACTTCCGGCGGCTGGCCGAAAGTGCAAGTCAACAGAGTATCCAACGACGTTTACTTGCACCATATACAAAACGTCGATCTTCACGGAGCCTTGCGATATCACGACGTGCACGTCGTCGCCGCTCACGGGAAGTCCTAACGCCGCAGCTTCGGTGACCACTTGCGTCCGAACGGATTCCTCGGTCCGCTTGGACGTGGAAGCATCGTCGGCCAACGCATTGACGTAACTCTGCAATTTCCAGTTGGTGGCGTAAGGCGGAATGAGAACGATGCCCAGGCCGATGAGGATCAGAAGAACGGCTGCGCCAGCGATCAAGCGCGGCGCGCGCGCTGTCACCGCTTCGTTTCCTCGAACGATTCCAGTTCCTTCCAGATATCGTCGCCGTGGCTTTCCCAGTCCGTCGACTTGGAAGTGAACTGAACTTCGGGCACCTTCAGCGTGCCGTGGCCGTAAAGGCAAATGTACTCGGTGCGCGGCTGGCCGATCAGGAACATATTCGGCCACGATCCCGCGGCTACAGGCATGCGGAGACGGCGCAGACAGGTGCGGCAGCGGTAGCGCTGGTCCCAAATGATGAGGTGCAGCACGCCGAAGCAGGCCAGGAAATACAGCAGCATGGCAGTGGTGAATCCCAGATCGTGACCGAACGGCTTCTGTTCGAACGCCGGATACGCGATGGTGCCGCGGAAAGCTGCGACGATCGCGAGCCACACCACGCGCATAACGACGCCGGCGGCGGCGAGCTTCAGCAGCAAGTACGCCCAGTATTTCACAGTCATTAGACTCCCCTCGTCGTCTTCAAGTTCCGGTGTCCCTGCGATTCTAATCGGTCCGGCGTCAGTTTTTCAGCAGATTCCGTGCCAGGAATAATACGTTGGCTGGCCGCTCCGCCAATCTCCTCATAAAATAGGGATACCACGCATTGCCATACGGCACATAGAGCCTCAATCGAAAACCGTCCGCCACTAACTGGCGTTGCAGCTCGCGCCCGACGCCATAGAGCATCTGAAATTCAAAACGATCACTCGCGATCTTTCGTTCCCGGATGTGTGCGGTCGCCCGCCGCAGAATAGTTTCATCGTGTGTCGCGATGGCCGGATACGCGCCGTGATCGAGCAATTCGAGCATCAATCGGACGTAGTTCGCGTCCACGTCTTTCTTGCGCGGGAAGGCCACCTCGTGCGATTCGCGATATGCGCCCTTGCAAAGCCGCACCGGGATGGATTGACGGCACAGGTTCTCAATGTCGGCTTCGCTGCGATACAGATACGCTTGGATCACGGCCCGAACGCTTCCATACTTGGCGTGAAGCTCGGAAACCAGCGCCAGCGTTCGATCAGTGTACTGGCTGGATTCCATATCGATTTCCACCATGCGGCCAAAGGACTTGGCCCGCGCCACCAGGCATTCGACCGCGGCGCGGCCGGCGGATTCGGAAAAGTCCAAGCCGAGTTGCGTCAGCTTGATCGAGACTGAAGCCTGCAGATTCAGCCGCGCGATTCGATCCAACGCGGTCAGATACGCGTCGCGCGATTGGTAGGCTTCCGCGAGCGATGTGACGCTTTCGCCCAGATGATCGAGCGTCGCGAGGTAGCCATCGGCGTTCAGCTTTTGGCAGACCGCGATTTCACGTTCCAGCGTCGACCCCGCGACGAAGCGCGAAGCCAATCGATCGGCGACCGGCGAAGTTTCCATCCAGTGACGAAGCCACGGCTGGCGGGAAAGCACCAAGAGCAGGCTGCGGAGCACGCAATCTCAGGATACTAGGTTCGGAGGGGAGGTTCGGTGAATAATACGTTAACGCTGATGCCGTATGCTGAAGCTACGCGAGGCCCGAAGTTTATCGTCCCGGCGGATAACTTCCCAACACCCGCAGAAAATCAGCGATCTCCGCCAGATGCCCCAGGGCATTCTTGACGCGCGGTTCGTTCTCCCGCCCCAGAAAATCGACGTAAAACAAATATTCCCAAGGCTTGCCGTGCAGCGGTCGCGATTCGATCTTGGTCAGATTTAGATCGCGCAGCGCAAATGCGGCCAACACGCGGAAAAGAGCGCCGGGAATATTACGCGTTGTAAAAACGAGCGATGTTTTCCACTCCTTGCCTGGCCGCGGCTTCGGCAATTTCTTCGACGGATACAGCAAAAAAAACCGCGTAAAGTTGCGCCGGTCGTCCTCGATCGATCGCTTGAGGATGGTTCCTCCATAGATACCCGCCGCGACCGACGACGCGATCGCAGCCGCATCCGGCGCCCTCTGCTCCATCACCATTTTTACGCTGCCGGCCGTGTCGTAGAAGGGAACGCGTTCCAGCTTCCGATGCCGCGCAAAAAACTTCAGACATTGATTCAAAGCCACCGGATGCGAGTAGACTTTCCGAATGTCGTTGAACCGAACGCCCGGCGGGGCAATCAAATTATGAACAATCCGCAGGTTGGTTTCCGCCGCAATGCGCACGTCGAAATGCAAAAGATGGTCGTAATTCTCGTGCACTGATCCCGCCAGGGTGTTTTCCATGGGAATAACAGCGGCGTCAATCCTTCCCGCACGTAAGGCGCGGAAGACTCCCTCGAATGTTGGGTAAGGAACAACATCGGCGTGAGTCCCTAGCAATTGCCGCACGGCCTCCTGGCTGAAGGCTCCCAATTCTCCTTGAATACCTGTCCGCTGACGTTTCATCCGACGTGCATCCGAATCACCATCCTCTGTCACTTTTTTCCTTCTGGTCACGCTAAACCATTGTTATCCAGTAAGCCTGTTCGGGAAACCGAACAAAAACCGGCTTCGCGTCTTGCTCTTTAGTGCCGTGATCGCTATAATTCGAGCCTGTAGAAGGGTTTACAGTTCCGTAACTCAGGGATCGATCCATTCGTCTGCCGCTTTTCACCGGGGCACTGGGAAAGCATCATAACATGGAGGACGCTGGACAAAAGCTTCGCCGAATTCGAGAACGGCTCAACTTGCGCGTGCGAGACGTCGAACAAGCCAGCCTGAAGATCGCCGAGAAATACAAGAATGACGAATTTGCCGTCCTCATCAATCGCGTTTCCGAGATTGAGAACCGCGGTTTAGTCCCTACCCTCTTTAAGCTCTATTCGCTGTGCGCCATCTACCGGCTTGATTTTCAAGAGGTTCTCGAATGGTACGGCATTGCGCTCGGGTCTTTGGCGGTTGACGCCATGCTGGTGGACGTTCCCGAAACACACGTGGTTTCTTTTCACGACGACGCTTCGGCCGAAGTCCTGTTGCCTTTGTCGCTCGATCCGGGCGCTGATCTGCGCCGGACGACCTACCTTAGCCGTATGATCCAACGCTGGGGGAGGCTTCCCCTCCTGTTCCTGGAGACGCTAAACTTGCGGGAACAGCGCTACGCCATGATCGGAACCGAGGATTGGTTCATGTATCCGTTGCTGCAGCCGGGAACCTTTGTATGCATTGACGATACCCAGCGCAAGATCGCCACCTCTGGTTGGAGCAATGAGTTCGAACGCCCGATCTATTTTCTCGAGCATCGGGCCGGCTATGTGTGTGGATGGTGCAGTCTGAACGGGGACCATCTGGTTCTGCAACCGCACCCGGCATCTTTGTGCAGCCCCCAGGTCTACAGCTACCCCAACGAAATCGATCTGATCGGGCAGGTTACCGGAATCGCTATGCGTCTGGATCAGGCGCGGCGACGGCGTACGCGATTCTGAATAGCTCCATCAGAGCGGCCAAGTCAGCAATATAGAGACGGCGCTCCACAGCACGGATGGATGCTGGAATCAGGTTTTGGTAAGGCGCCAGGCGCACCCAGGTTTCAATCACTACGCGCTTGTCTTCAAACAAGCCGGCCAGGTATAGATCCAGGTCCGCTTTCTGTTGCTCCAAGTTGAAAGCGAGCCACTCCGTAAAAACGTCAACGTGTCCCTCCCGGAGAGCTCGATTCGCCTCGTCTTCGCCGAAGACCAACGATAGCCCGCAGTGCTCGTAGGCGCCGTTGTTCGAATTTCTGAGTGAGGCCAAATAAACCAGCCTCCCAAATACCGAAGGGATCTGGGACAGAGTGTTGCGCCAAAGGTCAGACGCCGCACTTCGTTCGAAAACGACAGCAGGTTTAGACACTTTCACTGCCCTCTCGCCCTTCACTCCTCAAGATCATACACCCAAAGCTATCCAGAGAAAAGGCGGCTCTTTCGAGCCGTTCTTCAGCGCAGAGCCCCAAAATGTTCGGGTTCCCGAAAGTCTCTAGGTGTTTCCACCTAGATCGCCTCTCAGCTCTTAATCTTGGCGTGGATTCGAGAATTCTACGAATTCAATTCGAAAACACGAGGAGATTCGAGCATGTTCAAACGACTGTTTTTGCTGGCTGGAGTTGTGCTGGCTTTGGTTACAAGTGTTTCGGCGGATATCCCGTTTCCGCCTTGCGATCCCGACTGCGTCGTATCGGCCAGCGCTAGCCGCTAAGTTGGGGCTTGGGGCATCTTAACGCGCTCGATTCGGGGGGGATGCTAGACTGGACTGCGGGCCATGCATCAACTCCCGGTCGAGCAGCAGATTCTGCTGGTTGTCCAAATTGCGGCGCTGGTGACATTGTGCCTTCGGATGTGGTTGGCAGGGCTGCACCGAGTTTACGTTTACTTCTTTAGTTACTTAGTGTTGGAATTGCTCCAGTCGTTGATTCCGGTGCTAGTGCCTTTGCACAGCCGTCTCTACCGGGACGCCTTCGTTGCGAGTCAGGCGTTCATTGTGGCTTTCTATGCGCTGGTGGTTCTGGAATTGTATTCCAAGGTCCTGGGCGACCTAACCGGTATCGCTAACTTGGCGCGCCGCTACATTCAGATCATCCTGGCGCTGGCGATCGGCATCGCATTGCTTCTTTTGGGCCTCGTGAAATCCAAAGCCACCGTGACTGGATATCTCAATACTTTTGAACAGACCGTTATGGCAAGTTTGGTCGTGTTTGTCCTTTTGGTAACTCTCTTTCTGGTTTATTATCCTGTTCCGTTGGGGAGAAATATAATCGTTTACCTGATGGGATATGTGATCTACTTCCTTACCCGGGAGACCGTTGAACTCGTGATCAATCTCGGGCACCATTGGATTCGCGTGGTGAGCAGCCTCGAAATGACCGTCTCGGTACTGTGCTTAACCTTTTGGATCATGACATTGAGGCGCGAAGGCGAGACTCGACGCGCCGTCGTTGGCCACCAATGGAATCCCGCCGACGAGCAGAGGCTGAGGGCGCAATTGGACGCGATCAATGCCAGCCTGCTGCGCTCTAATGGGAAATAGATCGTTTAAGGATGGCGCTATAGTGCATGTAAAGTGGTATTGTCCTGGGAATTACAGAGTAAGATTACGAAACGCCAGTTGCGCTTTGCAAGATTATCCGATATGATTTAGCGAAGAAACCCATGGAGGTGAGTGCCGTTTATGGTCCTCCTCGCGATTGTTCTGGCAGCGGTGTTGGTTTGTTTCGCCTTGCTGTTTTGGAGGCTTGCGTCTCGCTTCGACGCCAAGTCCTGCACCGCCGAATGGCTGGATCGCTTTTCCATGAAAAGCTACGCTCCGATGGAGCGGCTCCTCGATAAAGATGACTGGGCTTTTCTCGCGTCCCAACCCGGATATCGCCCGGAAATCGGCAAGCGCTTGATGGCTGAGCGGCGCAAGATCTTTCGTACTTATCTGCGAATGTTGGTGCGCGACTTTAATCAGTTGATAGGCATTGGAAAGCTCATGGTGGTGTATTCCGATCAAGATCAACAGGAATTCGCACGCGGCCTGGGGCGGCAACAGGTGAAGTTTTATGCCCGGGTTTGTTCACTGCACTTGCAACTGGCTCTTTATCCACTGGGCTGGCCCGCTGTGGATGCGCGTGGTTTGCTAGCTGCGCTAGGCGCCATGCGATCGCGAGTTCAGGAAATCGCCGCCGCTGGACCGGCCTTGGGCCAGTCAGCCTAACCGCCGCGCCGACCTCAACCGCAAATCGCCTTAAGCATCTGCTTGGCTTCCTTCAGTCCGCGAAACTGCTTTTCGGCGTCCTTGAATTCGCGGGTATGGACGCAGCGGCGTGCGCCATGATGTTCCACCGGAAATTGCAAGTGGAGCATCTCATGGAACAGAACATATTCGACGGCGAGGCGCGGAACCCGGGAGCTGTCCAACAGCCGGCTCAAGATGATGGCATTGTGCGAGGGATCGTAGTGCCCGAGCATCACGCGCGAAGGCTGGCGGCTCCATCCGAGCAAGGGCTGCGCCATCCAGCCGTGAAAGTAGGCCAGGTTCAGCTCGTCGAAAATTGTCGCGAGATCGTAAGCGTCGCCCTGGGGGCCTGACACGAACTTGCGCCCGCGCGCCTGCTTCACCAATTGAAGGCTGCGCCGCATCTCCTTGCGGTTGAGATACCGGCGGTAGCGCTCGGAATGATCACGCGGCACCGGACGCCGCAACAGCTTGGCCATCAGGATGTTCGCCAGCGATTCGAGAATCGTTGCCGGAGCGCCATCGAGAACGTCGGTGATGCGGAACTGGAGTCCCGACTCATCCCAGCGCACCAGGCTATTCGCATTCGCGAATTTGCAGAATTTCACCTGGACTTGCGGTATTGCGGTGCGCGGGCGGAACTCGCGAAAAACTCGCGCAAACATTTCCTCGGGCGTCTCGAAGAAAATTGCAGATTGCAGCACGCTTTCAGAATACAGTCTATCGGTGGATGCGCGCCGATCGCGCCTCGGGGGGGAACTTTACTGCGCGGATTCGTCGAGCAGCAGGATCTCGACGCGGCGATTCTCGGCGCGGCCCGCCTCGGTGTCGTTGGAACCCTTGGGATTGTAGGCGCCATAGCTTTGCACCGAGAGGCGCGACTCCGGGATGCCGTAGCGCGTTTTCAAAGCCTCGAGCAGGCTCAGGCTGCGCGCCGCCGAAAGCTGCCAATTGTTTTGAAACCGTTTATTGTGAATTGGAACGGAATCGGCGTGCCCCACCAGCGCCACTTTGTTCGGCACGCTCGCAAGCACTCCGGCGATTTGCGAGAGCATCGGTAACGCCGCTGGCACGATGTGATCCTCGCCCGACGGGAAGAGAATCGCTTGCGGCAGCGTGATCACTAACCCGCGCTTTTCCAAGTGCGAATCCAGACCTTGCTGGCGAAGCTTGAGGTCCGCGTCCTTGAGAGCTTGGCGCGGTTCGGGCTGCGCTTTCGGCGCCGGCGGTTTCGCGGCCGTGGGTCCAGCGGCCGTGGGTCCAGCAGCCGTGGGTTTCGCCCCCGTTGTCGACGCCTGCGCGGTTCGCGCCTGGGCAAGTTGCTGGCCGCCGTGGAAACCTTGGGCCGCGATCGCGACGAAAAGGATCATCAGAATCGTGACGAAGTCGGTATAGCTGATCAGCCAGCGTTCCTTGCTGCTATGGTCCACTGCGAGATACTTGGGCCTACGAACCATGCGCGGCCTGAGTCCCCTCGGTTTCGGACCTGACATCGGTCGGACGCAAGAACGCGCCGAGCCGCATGCGGATCAGAGAGGGATGGACGCTGTCGATGAATGAGAGCACGCCCTCGACGATCATTTCCTCGGTTTCGAAATCCTCGGCCACGCGCGCGCGAATGCGATGCGCAGCGGGAAGCAGCAGTAAATTGGCCAGAGCGAGCCCGTAAATTGTCGATACGAACGCTGTGCCGATGCCGGCTCCGACCGCCGCCAGATTCGAAAACTGGCGCAGCACTTCGATGAGTCCCACGACCGTTCCCAGAATCCCGATGGTAGGAGCAAATCCGCCGGCGACTTCCAAGACCTTGGCATCCGCTTCACCCCGCCGCTCCCGCAGCCGCAGTTCGTTCTCCAGCACTTCTTGCAATTGCTCGCGATTCCCAATATCGATCGCCAATTGCAGCCCTTGCTTCAGAAGCGGGTGCTCCGCATTGACGAGCAAAGGCTCAACGCCAGCGGCGCCGCCACGCCGGGCGATCCGTGTATAAAAGATGATCTGCTCAATGATCGCCGCGCGGTCGACATGCTGCGTCGAAGCCATATCCAGAACGCGGTGCAGCGAGTGGATCAGCGAATTTCTGGGCGTGGTCACCAGCATGACGCCCAGCGTGCCTCCCAGAACAATCAACGCGCCCGTGGGTTGAAAGAAATAGGTAACGGAAATTCCGGCGGCATGGATTCCGGCGATAACCGCTCCGAGAGCAACCACAACGCCAGCGATGAAGAGCAGGTCGACGCGCCGTCCTGGGGCTGTTGCGACTTCCTCCGCCGCTTGTGCACGTATTTGTCCACTGAGAGCAGTTTGCGTGGTCGCCAATACAATTCTCCGCGGAC
This sequence comes from Bryobacteraceae bacterium, assembly GCA_035486995.1. GTDB lineage: Bacteria > Acidobacteriota > Terriglobia > Bryobacterales > Bryobacteraceae > Palsa-89. The sequence goes on along the minus strand of DATHMO010000118.1, from coordinate 38,682 downwards.
CAATAGTGCACTCCGGGGTCCAATTGCAAGTGATTGAGACACCGTGGAGCGCGCGAGGAACAGCGCCAAAAATTCGACGCCGCTTATTTCCTTTTCGGTTCCATTTTGGAACGTTCAAGCCTGTAAAGCTGGCTGAATCAAGCCGCGGCACTCGCCCAGGCTGATGCGACGAAATCCCGACGCTTCGCACCAACCACGCAAGATCACTTCGTCACTATCCTCGAGAAACACCCGGGTCTCGCCGGTCGGCAAAGTGAGCGGCTCGGCTCCGCGCCGCGTCATTTCCAGCAGACACGCTCGATTGTGGTTCTCGGGGCCGGACACGGTCCCGCTGCCGATGAGATCGCCGGGACGCAGCGGGCAGCCGTTGGAGGTGTGATGGGCGATCAACTGGCCGAGCGTCCAATATAAGGATGCGAAATCGCTGTGGCTGATTCGCACCGGTTGCTCCATTCTTGCCGATCGCAGCCACACCTCCAGCGTAATTTTGAATGCGCCGTCGCGCGAAGTTTTGAGATAAGGGAGCGGCTCGGGATCACCCGCGGGCCTGGATGGTGCGGGACAGCGAAACGGTTCCAGCGCGTCGAGCGTAACCACCCACGGCGAAATGGACGTCGTGAAATTCTTTGCAAGAAACGGACCCAGCGGCTGAGCTTCCCACAGTTGTACATCCCGCGCCGACCAATCGTTGAGCAGGCAAACGCCGACCAAATGATCTTCGGCCTGCGCGATCGGGATCGGATATCCCATTGGATTACCGGGCCCCAGGAATGCCCCGATCTCAAGCTCGTAGTCGAGCATGGTTGTTGGCGCGTACACCGGAGCGTCACCGCGATTTGCGACGGATTGCCCAGCAGGCCGGCGAACCGGAGTTCCGCTGACAACGATGGACGACGCGCGGCCGTGATACGCGATCGGTATCCACTTGTAGTTGGGCGGCAGCGGCTTGTCCAAACGGAACAGGCTGCCGGTGTTGGTGGCGTGATCAATGGACGCGAAGAAATCGGTGTAATCGGGAATGTCGCAGGGAAGCAGCAACTCGATTTCGGTGAGTGGAAGGAGCCAGCGATCCGCGCCAGATGAGTATTTGCTCAGCAACTCGCTCAAACGCTGCCGCAGGCCGGTACGCTCGGCGCGAGACATCGCCATCACGGCTTTTAACGATGGAATCGCGAGCGCTTCGCTGGCATCCAACACCAGGTCTCCGATCGCGACGCCAACGCGGACACGCTCCTCGTCGCGCTTGCGAAAGCTCGCATAGGGGAGATTCTGGATCGGGAATCCCGAGCTGGGATTGTTGGCCGATTCCACCCAGCTTTTCAAGTTCGGATCGTGGGTCGCGTCCGTCATTTTGTTGGAAAGCTGGCCATCAATTTCTGGTAGCGCGGATCGGCGCGCAGTTTCGCGAGCGCAGGCTCACCGCGTACTTCATCCAAAGGCTGGCCGCCGTGGATTGCGCCAGTGAGCGCGGCCAAGGCTTCGTTTCGATCGCCTGTCAGTTCATAGACCAAAGCCGATTCCCACAAGACCTTCCTGCTGGCGGGCGCGATGCGGCGGGCCCTGCGAATATTGCCGAGAGCTTTCGCCTTGTCGCCGAGCTTGGCCTGGTAGAGCGCCACGACGCTGAGCGTTTCGCCGTCGTCCGGATTCACGCCCAGACGCAACAGTCCCAGTTGAACAGCGCGCTTGTAGGCGCTCGATGCGGCGTCCTGCGGACCGCCCGCACAGGCGTATGCATCCCCGAGATTGCCCCACATCTGTTCGCTCTTCGGCGCGAGCTCGGAGGCGCGCTCCATGAGAGGAACCGCCTCGGCGCAGCGGTCGAGGAAATAGTAGATCGTTCCGAGACTGGTGTAGGCCGATGCCGTTTGGCGCAGCGCGAGCGACTTCTTGAAGTTTTCAGCGGCTGCATCGTATTGGCCGGCCATGGCATGCGTGGCTCCCAGATTGGTGTAGCCCAGGCTGTCGTCGGGCGCCATCTCGGTGACTTTGACAAACAGCGGAACGGCGTCCTGGTATCGGCCGCGGCGGTAGTAGAACAGGCCGAGAGAATTCAGACTGGTCCAATCGTCAGTTCGTAACTTCGTCGCAGCTTGAAAGGAAGATTCCGCCAGGTCGAACTTGCCCATGGCTTCGTGCACGGCGCCGAGTTCAGAGAGCACGATCGGATTCGAAGGTTCCAATTGCCCCGCTTTATTCAGGGCATCCAGAGCCAGTTGGTGATGGCCCGCGCCTTCCTCGATGATGCCGAGCGTGAAATAAACCGGAGCGATCTGATTGTTGAGGGCGAGGGCGAGCTGGCAATTCTTGCGCGCCGGTTCCACCCACTGCGTGTCACTGGTCTCCCGATATTTACGCCAGTAGGCTTCGCCCAGCCCCGCGTAGGCAAGCGCGTATTTCGAATCGAGCTGAATGGCTTGTTGGAACATTTGAATGGCTTGATCGATGTCGCCTTGGCCGCGGCGCTGCAAGTGCCCGTGTGCCTGCAAGTAGAGATCGTACGCGTGGGATGTTCCGGTCCTGCCGGCGGCCAATACCTGGCGCTCCTCGGTTCCCAGTTCCAGTTCGAGCATGCCGGCGATCTCTTTAACGACGGAATCCTGGAGTTCGGCTTCCGCGCTGACGGGCCGCTCGATCTCGCGCGAGCGAAGCTGCCGCATGGTGCCGGCGTCCACCAGGTTGGCGGTGAGATGCACGTGATCGCGATCGCGCTGCACGCTGCCGGTGATTACCAGGTTGGCGCCCAGGGCTCGGCGGGCTTCTCCGGGGCTGGCCAGTCCTTCGCGGCGTACTTCGCTGGCGGGCACCACCCACAGCGATCCATGGAATTGCGAGAGCTCGGTGAGTTCGCTGGTGAGCGACTCCATTACGCCGTCGCAAAAAGCCTCGTTGTCGCGATCGCCGCCGATATTGCGAAAGGGCAAAACTGCGATTTTCTTCTCCGCGGGCACGCGATTTATCCAGCGCGGTGCGATACGCCAGGCAAGAACCGCGATCAACAACAACAAGCTGGCTGCCAGGGCCGTGATCTTGAGGACCATGCTCCGATCGAACTTGCGCGCGCCCAGCGCGATGGTGACTTTGCTCGCCGCGACGCCGCTCTCCAGTTGCCGCGTGATTTCCTTGAGATCGTGCAACAGTTCGCCCGCGCTCTGGTAGCGCTGCTCGGCGTCTTTCTCCAGAGCTTTCTCGACAACCCGCGCGAGAGCGGGCGGGATATCTGGACGCAACTTATTCAATGCGGGCGGGCGCGTGTGAACGATCTCGTAAAGCAACCCGACTTGCGATGCGGCCTGGAACGGCAATGTTCCGCTGAGCATTTGATACATCACGACGCCGAGGGAAAAGATATCGGACCGTGGACCGACGCCCGCGCCTTGCGCATGCTCGGGCGACATGTAGGGAAGCGTTCCGACCACGGTGCCGGGCCGCGTGAGGAACGCCATGGTGGAGGTGGTGGCGTTGGGGTCGACGTCGGGCTGTTCAATCAGAGCGATGCCGAAATCCAGCAGCTTAACCAAGCCCGACTTGGTGACCATAATGTTCGCCGGTTTGACGTCGCGATGAACGATTCCAGCGGCGTGTGCCGCAGCCAACGCAGAGGCAACCTGCGAGGCGCAGTCCAGTGCAAGCGACAGCTCCATGCCGGTGGGAGGAACCAACGCAAGCAAGGTGTCGCCCGTAATGTATTCCATGGCGATGTATTCGACGCCATCGACGGACTCGATCTCATAAATGGTCACGATGTTGGGGTGATTGAGCGCGGAAGCGGCCTTGGCTTCGCCCGCAAAACGAGCGCGGCGCCGAGGGTTGAACATCTGCTCAGGCGGGAGGATCTTGAGCGCGGCCAGACGATCGAGCTTGAGGTCGCGGGCGCAATAGACCACGCCCATGCCACCTTCGCCTAGTTTTTCCAGGATTTCGAAATGCGAAACGGTCCGTCCAACCATGACGTCCAGGGCGCGAGGGGCGCGACTTTAGTTGTTCGGGTCGACGACGATCTCGGGGTCGTTCAACTGCGCCTGGCGCGCGGTGGCGCTTTGGTAATGATACGATTTGCAGCCCGGGTCGCCCGCCTTGGTGCAAACCGCACTCACGGTGCAGGCAGCCTTGCGCCGGGTGCCGAATTCCTTGCCTTCGGCGCATGGGCTATCCCCATTGAACTTCACGTACCAGGTTTTCTTCGCGCCGCTATCGCGTACCCAGCTGATTTTGTCGCCCTTCTTGGCATGATGCTGCTGATGCGCTGGCAGTACCTTTCCAGTGTCATCGATATGGAGCTGGTGCGGGTCCTGCGCGAGCGCGAGAGTGGAGGCGGCATATAGCCACACGCCCAGAGTGAGAGCGCTGAAATAGGCTTTTCTCGTCAAGTTTCGCTCCTCGTCGATTTGTTGAGTTACTGGCCCAGTATAGCCCAGAGCTAGCGCTTGTCGACCACCACTACGCCGCCCTTGACCACCACTTTGGTCTTCAGCCAATTCCAGTAGCCTTCCATCGGATTGCCGTCGAGCAGGATCAGATCGGCGAGTTTGCCGGGTTCCAGCGTCCCGAGCTGGTCGCCCATCTGAATGTAGGAGGCCGTATTCGGCCCCATCAGCTTGACCATGTCCTGCATGGAGAACATCAGATTGAAGCTCTTCAGCTCATGTTCGAGGCCGGCCTTCGCATCGTAGGTTGTGTCGGTGCAGTACCCGAGGATGGCGCCTGCATCCCAGACCGTGCGGGCGTTCACGGGCATATAGCCCGCTTCTTCACCCAAGCGGACCCCGCCGTCGATCGATTCGGGCCACGCCTTGCCGTTGCGGAAACGCGGCTTGTTGTCGTTTGCGAAGACTCCGAAGACGGGCGCGCCAAAGCCGATGGTGGCTAGTATTTTCGTGCCCGAGCCGGCTAGTTTCTTCGCGTCCTCCTTGCTCACCCAATCTTTGTTGGGAAGGTGAACCAGCAGCGGGACTCCGGCTTCGACGGCGGCCATCATCGCGGGCGAACTCACGGCGTGGACCTGGATCAACACGCCGGCTTTCTTGCCCTCATCCACGACGGCCCGGAGAACTTCCATTTCCTTCTCAGTGGGACCGGGTTCGGGAGTAAGCGCGATCTCGCCCGTAAACTTGATTCCCATGGCCGCCATCTTCCGAATCTCGGCGCGCGCCGATTCCGGAGTGTGTTGGTTCAGCCGCAGGGAGCCGGATGGGATGATGCGCGGCCCATTGATGAGGCCGCTATTGATGTGATCGCGGAGAGTAATGTTCCCTTCCGCGGGACCGCCGCCGGACAGGACCGTGGTGTAACCGGCTTCGAGCAGCGACTGCATTTGCGCCTTCTCGTCGGGGCCGGTGTTGATGTGCTTGTGCGCATCGATGAATCCGGGCATGGCAGTCATGCCTTTGGCATCGATAATCTGGCCCCTCGTGGCGGGCGATATACCGGGAGTTACGGAAACAATCTTGCCCCCGCGCACGACGATGGACCCGTTGTCGATGACAGTAGCATTCGGCCCGATGATGCGGGCGTTGGTGATGGTGAGGTCCTGCGCTGCGAGGGACGCAATCGCGCCGAGCGTCAGGGTGATGAGTTTTGCCAAGGTATGCCGTTGCATGCAGCACCCATGATATACCGCTTCGTTTTATCCTGATTGGGTGCCTTCCTTTGACTTGGATGCTTATCTCGCGCGCATCGGCTACACGGGATCGCGCACTGCGACGATGGACACGCTGCAGGCAGTCCACGCGCTGCACCCGGCGGCGATTCCGTTCGAGAATTTCAATCCGCTGCTGGGGTGGCCGGTTGCGCTGGATGTGGAATCGCTGCAAGCGAAGATGGTGGCTCGGGGCCGCGGGGGATGGTGTTTCGAGCACAACACGCTGTTCCGGCACGCTCTGGAGGCGTTGGGATTTTCGGTGTCGAGCCTGGCGGCGCGTGTGTTGTGGGGGGCCGAGCCTGGCAGTCCGGTGGGCGCGCGCAGCCACATGCTGTTGCGGGTGGATTTGGACGGCTTGCCCTATCTTGCGGACGTCGGATTCGGCGGAAATGTTTTGACCGCGCCGTTGCGGCTGGAGCCGCACATCGAGCAACAGACGCCGCATGAGCCGCACCGCTTGCTGCCGCTCGAAAACGGATTCGTGCTGCAAGAATTTGTGAACGGCGAATGGAAGCCTCTGTACCGTTTCACGCTAGAGCCGCAGTTTCCGGCCGACTACGAAGTTTCCAATTGGTATTTGTGTCACCATCCGAGCTCGTTCTTCCGGCAGATACTGATCGCCGCGCGGTCGACGCCGGAAGCGCGCTATGCGCTGCGCAATAATGCGCTCGCGATTCATAGGAAGCACGGGACGGAGAAGCGGACGCTCGTTGATGCAGCCTCGTTGCGGACGTGTTTGGAAACCGATTTCGGGTTGCGATTGCCGGAGGCGGACGAGTTGGAGAACGTTCTGGAGCGGCTGTGCCGATTGGCAGAGGCGGGGTTAGTCTAATCTTCCAGGAACTTTTCCCAACTCCACATCTTGGATGTGACGGCGTTGGGGAGCTTGAATCCGAGTTGATGCGCGAGCATACATATCTGCCCGCGATGATGCGCTTCGTGAGCAAGCATGTAGCGCAGCATCTCTGGGCCAACGGGCCAAGGCTGAGCCCAGCCGTCTCTCAAGAATTGTTTGACGCGGCCCCCACCGTCGAGCGCTTCGGCGAGCATCTCTGAGCAACGTGCGGCGCTCTCAGCCAATGCAGCGCGGGCCTGCTGCGGCGTGCAGGATGCGCGGTTGAGTTGGCGGGGAATCTTCAGGTGCGGAGCCGTCAATCGGATCCATTTGCAGCGGACATTGTGCATGTGGGTGAAGATGGCCGCGATGGTGCGGACTTTGCCGGGCGGTTTGGCTTTCCATGCCGCAGGGTCGAGATGATCGATGACGATCTGGTTGATGCGCTCGTTCGCGGCAAAGATTCGGACCGCGGCGCGGCCGAGTTGACTGTGATCGTCAGAGCGATTGCCAGGACGCATGGATCAGCGGCACGTAGCCTTCTCTAAAACATCCTACGATGGGTTTCGGCGTCAACACCGTGACCAGGGAATCGTCCGGACGACGCTTTCCTGCGTAGCCTGCGGGCGTCCAGAGCAGCAACGCGCCACGCCATACCAGGTGCGCGCGTCCATCAATGCGCACGAAGACGCCATCGGGGAGCGAGCCGAGCGCGGCCTCATACGTCACCTTGTTTCTCTTGTTGATTCGCGCCGGGTGAAGTTCCAAATCCATTTCGTCAGCGAACGCAGGATTTTCTTGCTTGGTCATCCGCCGCCACGCGTCCCTAAACGCGTTGTAGCGCTCTCGCCGGCACTCCGCGCAGGGCCTGTGGCCGGCGGCGAACGAGGTAGCTTCGTCGAGGAAGAACAACTCGGTATAACGTCCCTCGGACATCACTTTCCGATAGCGGCCTTTGAACTCGAGAACGCACGTGATCCAGCGCCGGCTTTTGTAGCTGCGCACAATTTCCCGATCGCTCGAGTGAAGCGCACCACCCCGATTGCCCATCATCGTGCCGCGGGCCGGCGTCCGAAAAATGGTGCCGAATGGATCGACGCGGTTTTGTAGTGGCATCCCGCAGAACGCGCTCCGCCGTTATTTGCTGCAACCCTTCTTGGTTTCCTCAAATCCGTCAAACAAGCGCCCGGCATTCGCTCCTGCGAGCGTTTCCATCCGGTGCGGCTGGCCTTTCTCGACGGTATAGCGGGCGACGGTTCCCATGGAGCGCAGCACCTCGGCTTCGCGCCTCATTTCGTCGTGCCACATATATTCGTCGTTCTCGCCGACGTACATGAAAACGCACATCTTCGAAATCGCCTGGAGTTTGTCCGGGGTGGGCTCCCACATGTAGCCGGGGAACGCGGTAACGGACAAGAAATACTGAGGGTTGGCGGCCGCGACATGGAATGCTGCGATTCCGCCGTTGGATGGTCCGGCGATATGGAACTTGTCATCTTGAATTTTGTAATCCGCGAGGATCATCTTGAGAAATTCTGGGAAAATGCGGGCGCCTTCCTCGAAAAATAGCTGATCGTCGGGCGCGGCGGGGGCCACCACGATGTAGCCGCGTTTCTCGGCCTCGGCGCGGAGGTTGCGGTCGAGAACACTGTCGACCGTCTTCATGTTTTGCGGGCCGCCGCCCAGGGCCAGGATGGCTGGATAAGCCTTTGCTGGATCATATCCGTTGGGAAGAACCACTTTATAGTGGACCGTGACGCCGGCCACCTTCTTGCTCTTCTCCAGCAGTTCCGCGCCCAGCGGCCGGGTGACGGACATCACGACGACTGCAGTGGAAAACATCAGTATCCAATTCAAGATCGGGAGTCTCATAGTTTTGGGCTTATTGGTTTAACAGCGGAATATCCTTGGCCGGAGGCGGCGCGGGGATGCTCGCCAGGTACGCGTGAATGTCGGTCAGGACTTCGTCAGAAACCACTTTGTCTGTGAACGGCGGCATGGTTCCTTTGGGATGACGCACGTAGGCGATGAGAGCAGCGGCGGTAATCGGATGTGGCGCGAGCTTTGCGCCGGCGCCTCCGCCTTGTCCTGCATAACCGTGGCAAGTGTAGCAGCCGAGCTTTATGAATTGGCGCTTGCCGTTGTCCGCGTTGCCTGGTGATTGCGCGGCGAGCAATGCAGCTGTGAACAACAGGATGGCGATGAGATTCCTGATCATGAGTCCTCTGGTTAGCGCGGCTGGGTGATCACGTCGATGAGATACGGATCGCCACCTTTGACAACCCGGATGCCGCGTTGAATGGCGGCGCTCAGATCCTTGGGATCGGAAATGGGCCCTTCGGCCTGGACACCCATGCTTTTCGCGAGCATCGTGTAATCGATGTTGGGATTTGCGATCTCGGTTCCGATCCTGCATTTATCGATGTCGACGCCGCGATTATGCTGGTTGGCCACGCGCTGCAGTTGCATGATCTCCTGATGATACGCGCGGTTGTTGTGCATGACGGTGAGCAAGGGGATGCGATGATGCGCGGCCGTCCACAGGACTCCGTTGGCCATCATCAGATCGCCGTCGGATTGGATGGAGACGCTGAGCCGGCCATGTTTCTTGTTGGCGATGGCCGCTCCCAGCGCTGCCGGGGCGAGATAGCCGACGCCTTCGCCGCCCGCCCCGCCGATGAACTGGTAATGCTTGGTGAAATCCCAAAGGCGCAGCGGCCAGTTGCTGACCCAGAACGGATCGGACACCAGCGACCAATCCTCATCCTTAATGTGGGCCCATAGTTCAGCCGAGAGGCGCGCGGTGGAAACAGGGCTGGCGTCCCAGGCGTACGACGCTGCGATTCGAGTTTGTTCCAGGGCTTGTTGCGAAGCCTGGGCGAGTTTGGCGGCGCGCGCCTGGATGAGCTGCTTGCGATCATCGGTGAGCAGGTGCTTCACGGCTTCGATCAGCGCGGGCAGCGTGGCTTCGGCGTCGGCGGGGATGGAAAGATCGACATCCTCGTAGCGCTGGAAATTTTGATAATTGCTCTTGTAGAACAGGTCGGACGAGCTGATGCTGACGAGCTTGGTCCCTGGCTTGATCAGGGAGCGGGGAACCACTTCCACTTGGCCGCCGAGAGCGTGCACGACGCCGAAGAAATCGTAAACTTCGAGTCCCAGGATGACGTCGGCGCTAGTGATGGTGGGGCGCGCGCGCTGCGTTTGATTGAGCGGATGGCGGGAAGGGAAGTTCATGCGGCGCTGCTGATCGATGACCGAGGCGCCGAGCGTTTCCGAGAGCTCCACCAGCAGCTTGAGCCCGGCGGGCGTGCGCGCGGATCGGCTGGTCACGATCACGGGATTCTCAGCGGCCACCAGCATTTGGGCGAGCTCGGCCACAGCGGCGGAGTCACCGGAGGGTTGGGAAATCCTCGGGAGCTTCGGAATGCGCCAGTCGAAATCCTTGGGCGCTTCGCCTTCCTGGAGGACACCATCGGCAGCCAGAACTACAGGCATCATGGGCGCTGTCATGGCGATCTGGTATGCGCGTACGGAGGATTCCCCGAAGTGCGTCAGGGAGGCGGGATTGTCGTCCCACTTGGTGTAATCGCGCACGGTGGCAGCGACATCCTGGGCAGAGTGCAGCCATTCAATACGGCCGCGCCGTTCGGCGGCATCGGAGATGTTGCCGGCGATGACAAACAGCGGCGCCTGATCGCAATAGGCGTTGTAGATGGCCATGGCGGCGTGCTGAATGCCGACGGTGCCGTGCGCGCAAACGAGCGCCGGCTTGCCTTCGATCTTGGCGTAGCCGTTGGCTGCGGCGGCCGAGCACTCCTCGTGCGTGAAGGTGATGAATTCCGGATTGCGATTGCCCCCGTGATTGATCACCGATTCGTGAATGCCGCGGAAGCTGGAGCCGGGGGTGGCGAAGAGATACTCAAAGCCGAGGGATTTGAAGACGTCGACCATGTAATCGGCGCCGGGGCGCTCGACGATCTGAATGTCCTCGATGGCGGCTGCGGGAGTGGCGTTTTCGGCGGCTCGCTGGGCGGCGGTGGGCGGCAGAGCGGTGGTGCGCGGCGCGGATTCTTGAGCTTTGGCGGCGGGAGGGGCGGCGAATGCTGCGGCGCCGGCGGCTGCTCCAGCGGCGGCTCCTTTGAGGAAGCCTCGTCGGGCGAGTGGGTTCGTTTTGGATTTTTCCATGGGTATTTTGCCTCCGCGATGATCCGCTGTGGCGAACTATATCATGTTGCCGGTGCCGGGGCGGGTTTGCCGAGTGCGACGGTGCTGCGATTGCTGGCGGGCGGATTAGCGGAGCAAGATATTCTCGCTGAGTATCCGGATCTTGAGACCGAAGACATCCGGGAGTGCGTGCGTCTTGCGGCCGCCTCGGCCATGGAGCGGGAACTTCCTCTTCCGCATTCGGCTTGAGGGACCTCCTTGTGGCAGCCGGGCATGACTGGAAGAACCGGGTCATAGTCTCCGCGGACTCCGACTTCGGCGCGATTCTCGCGGCTCAGAAAGTAGACCACCATCCTTCATTCTCTTTCGCGATCCGAATCAGCTGTTTGCTGCCGATCACGTCAACTTGCTGCTGGTGGCTCTACCCGTGCTCGAACCAGAACTTAAGAACGGATGTATCGCTGTTTTCCGGCACGACGTTTTCCGGCACGACGTTTTCCGGCACGACCGTCTGAGAGTCCGAAAGTTGCCTTTGTAGAACAATCCAGCGAAGAGCCGGGTACTACGGCGAAACCAGGAACGGCCCCCGCCGCGTCGATATCCCATGGAGGGGTCTCCATTGGAGGAAACATGCCGAAGGCGATTGGGGAAGCCCAGGGCAAGATCAGCGGACAGATCATTATCGAGCAGCTCATCCGCAATATGGAGCTGGGGCAATTCGAGATGGGCTATAGTATTCTCGCGCCGTGCCTATTCAGCCTGTATCTGCATCCGGACGATTACGCGCGGCTCACCGGTGTCTTCGACCTGATCCGGCAGGATGCCAAACAGGCGCTGACGGCAAGGCTGGCGCAATGGAATGCCAAGCCGCTCGGGTTAGGCGCGCTGCGCGGGGCGAAGGATCGCAAGCCATACCGGATCGCAGGTAAGGATTGGACCTTCGAATTTTTTCCGGACTCCGAGGGCGCGGTGCCCGTGGGCGACGTCGAGATTCATTCGGAGCTCAACGAGACGCCGCAGCCGGGATATCACGGCGCGAAGACGACGCTGCTGGATCGTGAGCCGAGCGTGGGCGGGATTACGGGGCGTGCGGGTGGAGTGCGGCCGGAGACCAGGCAGTCCGGCGATCGGGCGGGTGATCGCGTGTATGCGGAAATCCGCTATGAGGACGACTCGGGTCCGCAGCTTTACCTAATGACGCGGGACGAAATCAGCGTGGGCCGGGGCGGCGATGGCGCGCTGGTCAGCCTGGCGCTGTACACCAATGACGAAGTGTCCCGCGAACATTTGCGGGTGCGGCTGGATGCGGCTGGGAAGCGCTTCGTCATCGTGGACCAGAGCATGAATGGGACATGGCTCAATGGCAAGCGCCTGGCGCGCGGCGTGGAAGAGACGCTACCGGCGAAGGCACAGATCAGCGTGGCGGAAGTGATCACCCTGCAATTCGAGGCGCGGCCGTGATCAAAAGCGCGGCCTGGGCATCTGGCGTGGCGAGCGATCCGGGGCGCGTGCGCTCGGAGAACCAGGATCGCGCTTACGCCGACGACGAATTGGGTCTTTTTCTGGTGGTGGACGGCCTGGGTGGCCACGCGGCCGGTGAGAAGGCGGCGGAGATGGCGGTGGAAGTGATCGCGGCCGAGATGGTCCGGAAAGACGGTGATCCGAAAGAACGAATTAGGCGGGCGATCACGGCGGCCAACAATCGAATTTGTGAAGAAGCGGCGTCGAACGAGGCATTGCTCGGTATGGCTTGCGTTCTGACGCTGGCTCTGATCGCCGACGAGAAGGTTTTGGTGGGGCACGTCGGCGACTCGCGGTTGTATCTCACGTGGAACGGGGCCATTCGCAAGTTGACCTCGGATCATTCGCCGGTGGGGGAGCGCGAGGACGCCGGGGAATTGAGCGAAGCCGAGGCCATGGCGCATCCGCGGCGGCACGAGGTGTTTCGGGACGTTGGGTCACGGCCGCGTCTCCCGGATGAAGATGACTTCATCGAGATGAAGGAGTTTTTATTCAAGCCGGACGCCGCAATTCTGCTGTGCAGCGATGGCCTGAGCGATCTGTTGACGTCGGCCGAAATGCTGCAGGTGATGGAGCGCTACGAGGGCGATCCCGAGCAGGTGGCGGGCGAACTGGTGGAAGCCGCGAACCTGGTGGGCGGGAACGATAACATCACTGCTATCTTCGTGGCAGGCAGCGAATTCCTGGGCAATGCATCGCCCGCGGCGGCCGAGGCTCGGGCGCGGAATGCCATCACCAAGGCGCGCGATGAGTCCGTCGGGGAGCCAGGCGCGGGTGCGTTGGCCTGGGTGGCGCGGGCGCTGACTACCCGAGTGGCGTTCCTGATCTACGGGTTCGTAATTGGAGTGGTGCTGGCGTTGGCTATGCGTTGGCCGAAACCGTAGGGCGCAGCGCGCGTCATGAGTAACGACCGGTGCTCCGAACCAGAATATTTGGCGCCTACGAGGTGATCCGCAAGCTTGCGCGCGGAATGACCGACGTGTATCTGGCCTTTGATACCAGCGCCAACCGCCACGCCGTATTAAAAATTGTTGAGGAATCGCCCGATCCGCTGACCCAATTGATTCTCGAAGCCGAGCGGCGCGGGGCCGATTTACAGAGGCAGTTGCACGAGGCCGATGCGCGCGTGATCGAAGTCTACGACTACGGGCATCTGGACGGATTCTTCTTCGTCTCGATGCAATACATCGAAGGCCGCACGGTAGCCGAGATTCTGAAGGAAGAGGGCCGCATTGAACCGGCGCGGGCGGCACGATTCGCGGTTGAGATCTTGAGTCAGCTCGACAAGCTGCATTCCTTTCAAGCGGTAATCGACGGGCAGCGGCGGTCGGTGGTGCATGGCGACATCAAGCCGTCCAACATCCAGATTGGGGCCAACGACGAAGTGCGGCTGCTGGATTTTGGAATCGCGAAGGCTCTCACGTTCACGCATAGCCGCACGCATCTGGGGCTGGGGAGCCCGAGCTATTGTTCGCCGGAGCGATTGAGTCGCGGGCAAGTGGACCGGCACGCGGATTTGTGGGCGGTGGGCGTGACGCTGTACGAAATGGTGTCGGGCGTGCCGCCCTATCAGGCGCAGGATACGCGAAAGTTAGAGGCGCTGATCCAATCGAGACGTCCGCCGCGCGCGTTGCCGGAGGGCTGTCCGCACGCGATGACGGCTATTCTGCACAAAGCACTGGCGGGCGACCTGCATCAACGATACGTGTCGGCGACGGCCTTCGAGAGCGACTTGAACCTGTTCTTACAAAACCGGCCGACGGTGGCGGAGGGCGAACGGCGGGTTTCGTGGAAGAGCAATCCAACGGTGGAGAAGCAGCGTCCGCATTTCCCCGAGCGCGTGGCGAGCATGGCGGAAACGGTGCGGCGCAGCGTGCTGAAGTTGAAGCCACCGCGGGTGCGGCAAATCGCCTCGGTGATGAGCATCTTCGTCGCACTCTGCTGGGGATTGCTGGCGGGGCTAGTGGTGTGCGTGCCGCTCGGTTACTACTATCGCTTTTGGCGTGAGAGCAGCGCACTGCGCGGCAAGCTGGATTTTACGCATGCCAGTGTGAGCGAGATCAATCGCGATTGGGATTTGTTGCAGCGCGTGGAGCGGCAGAATGCGTTTCTGGGCGGGGTGTCGCCTGCGAACAATTTGGCTCCGAGTATGCGCACCGCGCTGCTTGACGCGGGCGATATGGTGATCGAGGGCTATCGCAACAACTCCGATCCGCGCATCGAGGATTTCGATTGGCCGAAGGCGGGGCTGTGTTTCACGCGCTTGATCGAGATGGACCGCAACGATCGCGCGGCGCGGGGCAAGCTGGCTTTGTGCCACGGATATGAGAACCTTGAACGATCGGAACAAGCGGCGCAGACGGATTTTGAAGATGCGGTGTCGTTGATTCCGAGCTCGCCCGATCCGCACTTAGGGCTGGCGCGCGTATATGTGTATTCACTGAAGAATGTCGCGAAGGCTGTGGCGGAGTTGCACGAAGCGAAGCGTTTGGGATTTGCGCCGGGACCGCGCGAGGCGGAGGAAGAAGCCGATGGCTATCGTTTTCGCGCGACGGCGGAGTTAAACCAAGCGCGAAGAAACGAGATCAGCAAGACCGAGGAAGAACGCTATTTGCGCCTAGCCCAGCACGACTTCGATCGAGCGCGCCAGCTCTACGAGCCGATCGAAGGTTTTTCCAACGTGAGCGTCGCGCTGCGCCAGGTGGATGATGACGATCGTGCGCGGCAGGGCATGGCCGAGGCATTGAACCAAAAGCCAAGACCGAAATCGAAACCGGCCCAGCGCTCGCGGCGGGCTGGACGGACGGTCCGGAGGGCGCATTGGCAGTAACCAAGAGCTGGGAATCGAAAGTTCTGGCGACCGGGACGAGAGCTGGCGCGGCAGCCGGTCGCGTGGGATGGCGCGAGTTCGTGTGGTTGGCGGCGGCGTCCGCGATCGTAGCCGTGGCACTGTTTTTCGTTTACTTCGCGAAGACGCGCGAATTCCCCGGTCAGACGCGCGCGTTGGCGCACGGCGAACTGTTGGATCTAAATCAGGTGAGTAAGCCTGAGCAATTGCTGCCACTCTTGCAAGTGTTCCCCGATGTTGACCAACGCGAATCGGTGGCAGGCAAAGTTTTTGACTATCTGTCAACGCATCGGCCGTTGCCAAATGTTGGGGCTTTAGCGCGGCTGCGGTTGGCCCCGAAGGTGCCGTTGCTGCCATTTGCGAAGTTGAAGCCGGCGTTCGTCGTCCGCACGCCGCAGGAATTTCAAACCCAGTTCTTGATCTGGATCGCGCTCTATTTCGCGGCGTTCCACCTGGTGTTTCTCATCTGGCGATGGAGTGCATTTCGCGGCGAGTTCGGGATGTTGCCGGCGATTCATCTCATCACCGGCCTGGGTTTGGTGCTGGCGGTGAGCCTCCGCGACCCGTTGCGCGACACGCTCGAATTCAGCAAGTTCGCCTGGGGTGTGGCCCTGGGGTGCGCCGTGTTTTTGCTGCCGTTGCCGCGCACCTTCAATTACCAGCGCTTCGCGAACTGGTGCTATACGCCGCTGTTTGCGGCACTCGCGCTTTTTGTTTTATTGATGCGATTTGGATCGGGACCCGGAGGCAACGATGCCAAGGTGAATCTCGGCCCATTCCAGCCGGTGGAGGCGATCAAGATCCTGCTGGTATTTTTCCTGGCGGGATACTTCGCGCGGAATTGGGAACGGCTGCGCGATCTGCGTGAAAAACGCCTGGTGCCGCGATCATTGCGATGGATCGGCTTGCCGAGGCTCTCGCATGTGTTGCCGGTGATGGTTGCGGTGGCAATGGCGCTCGCGTTTTTCTTCTTGCTGAAGGATCTAGGGCCGGCGCTGGTCACTGGATTTCTATTTCTCGCGATGTTCTGGATCGCGCGCGGGCGAGCGGGAATGGCCGTGCTTGGGCTCGTATTACTGGTGGGCGGCGTGGCCGTCGGTTACCACTTGGGCAAGCCAACGACTGTCGTCGATCGCATCAACATGTGGCTCTCGCCGTGGGACAACGACGTACATGGCGGCAATCAACTGGCGCATTCGGTGTGGGCGTTTTCGACGGGCGGCGCGTTCGGTTCGGGGCCTGGATACGGCGATCCGGCGATGATTCCGGCGGGGCACACAGATTTAGTTCTACCGGCAATTGGCGAGGAGTGGGGATTCTGCGGGGTGGCGGCCGTGCTGCTGCTGCTCGGGTTTCTGGTGTGGCGCGGGATGCGGATCGGATTGCGCGCGCCGAATGAATATGGAATGTTTCTCGCGTTCGGGTTGTCGGCGCTGATCGCGTTTGAGATGCTGCTGATCTCGGGCGGCGTGCTGGGCGCGATTCCGTTGTCGGGCGTGGTGTCGCCATTCCTGAGCTTTGGCAACACGGCGATGCTCGCGAATTTTCTGATCTTCGGGATTTTGGCGGCGATTTCGAATCATGGACCGGACAGCGTGGTTATCGCCGAACCATTCCGCCGGCCAGTTCTGCGATTGGAGTGGGCGCTGGGCGCGGCAGCGGCGACGTTGGTTGGGTTCGCCGCTTATTATCAAGTTGCGCGGGATCAGGATTTCCTGTCGCGCGAAGCGAAGGTGTTCGAAGACGATGGGGTGAAGCGGCCGCAACGCAATCCGCGGCTGAATTCGCTGGCGCACGAGATCCGGCGCGGGGATATCTTCGATCGCAACGGAGTCTTGCTGGCGACGAGCGATTGGAGTGAACTGGAGCGGCATCGCGATCAATACTCGAAGCTGGGTGTATCAATCGACACCGCGTGTTCGCGGCTCGACAACCGGCATTATCCGTTTGGCCTGATGACCGCGCATTTGTTGGGTGATCTGCGCACCGGCGAAAATTTCCACGCGACGAATGCTTCGCTCATCGAGCACGACTCGAATATCAAGCTGCAGGGATTCACGGATTATCGCGAGCTGGCGCCGCTGATACGATATCGCCATCATCCGGGCAATGCGGAAATCGCGAAGTTGATGGCGCGCGATCGCAACGTGACCGCGTCCATCGATATTCGGCTGCAAATGCGGGCGGCGAAGGCGCTGGAAGATCGGCTGGTCAAGGCTGGCAAGGAAAGTGGCGCTGCGGTAGTGATGGATCCCACGACGGGCGATGTATTGGCGCTCGTTAGCGAACCGTCGGCGGACTTGTTCGATCGCGCGCGCTACGCCTTGTATCCGCCGGGATCGACATTCAAGCTGGTAACCGCGATGGCCGCGCTGCGCCTCGACCCGGCGCTTGAGAACCAAAGCTTCAGTTGCCGGCGTCTGCCGGATGGGCGCGTGGGCGCGATTATTCCGGGATGGCGCAAGCCGATTCGCGATGACGTTGGCGACTCGGCGCACGGATCCCTGACCATGCATCAAGCCATCGCGGTTTCGTGCAATGCCTACTTCGCGCAGCTCGGCGTGTTTTCGGTAGGCGCAAAGCAATTGAGCGAGACTGCTGCATTGCTGGATATTCCCGCAGGCAGCATTCCCGATTTGCAGGCTGCGATGCCGTTCGCTGCGTATGGACAAGGGCCGGTGTTGGTGACGCCATTCAAGATGGCGCGTGTTGCGGCGACGATCGCTGCGGGTGGTTCGATGCCGGAAGGCCGCTGGGTCACTGATTCGAGCAATGCACGCGGGCAAGCACCGAAGCAGATTCTAGCGCCGGACCTGGCGGTGTTTCTTCAGAGCGCTATGCGATCGGTGGTGCTGGACGGAACGGCACGGCGCGCGATGAAAGGCGAGACGGTAAGCGTGGCAGGGAAGACCGGCACTGCACAGCTGGATGAAGGGATGCCGCACTCGTGGTTTGCGGGATTTGCGCCTTATGATGGTGATCGTAAGAAGAGCATCGCGTTTGCGGTGGTTGTTGAGCACGGCGGATACGGTGGGACGACTGCGGCTCCGATCGCGCGTGAGATCGTGGATGCCGCGGCGGAGTTAGGCCTGGTGCAATGAAAATCTCAGAGATCATCGAGCGGCTCGGGCGAACGGTGTTTGAAGCGCCCTTCGGAGCCACCGCGCAAGTGATGGGCGATTCGCCGGAAGTCGCCGAGATTCGTATTGCAGTACTGGACGAGGTGAAGAAGAAGATCCAGCGCGCGGGCGGCCATGCGTTGTTTCCCTATAACGTGGTGCGGATTGTGATTCGCGCGGCGGGCGACGAGGGTGCGGTTTTCGAACGCGAGTTTTTCCGCCGGTTCTTCGATGAAGAAGTCCGCAAAGGGCTATCGAAGGAGGCCTGCCGATTTCCGGAAGACATGCGTGTAGAGATTCGAGCCACGCCTGAAGAAGGGCAGTGGCTGCTGATCGAGACGCTGTCCGAGGAGGTTGTCCCGCCCAGCGAAGAAGCTCCGCGTGTGCGCCGGGGAGCAAGGTTGCTAGTAACCGCCGGTGCGGCGAACAAGACCGAAATTCCACTGCAAAAGGCGCGCATCAATATCGGCCGGCTGGTGGACGTCTACAAGTCGGAGGGTCTTTCGCGCCGCAACGATCTGGCATTTGCCGCTGACAATCCCATCAATCGAACAGTCTCGCGCGAGCATGCGCACATCGTGCACGATAAAAAGACCGGCGAATATCGCCTATTCAACGACCGCTGGTATCAGCGGGGCAATAAGGCCGAGAACAATTGCGGGTTGTGGATCGTGCGCGACGGGATGGGACAGGAAGTGCATCGTGATTCGCGTGGGACGCGGTTGCTCCCGGGCGATGAGATCCACTTGGGAAAAGCAGTGGTAAAGTTTCAGGTCAAGTGAACTAGACCAGATCCAAGGCCTGCTCGAAGTCGGTCAGTAAATCCCGCCAGTCCTCAATGCCGATGGAAATGCGTACCAGGCCATCGGTGACGCCTGCGGCGGCGAATTCCTCTTCGGTGAAACCGGAGTGCGTGGTGGTCTTGGGATGACACACCAGCGTTTCCACGCCTCCGAGTGAGACGGCGTTGCGAGCGATGTGGAGGTTGCGGAGAAACTCGAACGCGGCCTTTTTGCCGCCGCGCAGCTCGATGGACAACATGCCGCCAGGAAAATCGCACTGGTTGCGTGCGATCTTCACCTGATCCTCGTCGGTGAACAGCGTCGGATAGAGCACGCGCGAGATCTTCGGATGCTTGTTCAAACGCACGGCGATGCGCTCGGCGTTTTTGCTGGACCGATTCATGCGCAGCGTGACGGTGGGCAGCCGGCCTTCGAGCATCCAGCATTCGTCGGGCTGCAAGATGTTGCCAAACAGATTGCGCTTGGAACGCATGCGGCGAATCAGATCCGGATCAGCGGCGATGGCGGCGCCGGCGATCAGATCGCTGAGGCCCGAGATGTACTTGGTCGCCGAATAGAGACTCAGATCGGCTCCTAACATCAACGGGTGTTGGAACGTGGGGCCAAGCAGCGTGTTGTCCACCATAACCACCGGCTTGGGATTCAAATTCGCAACTGCCTCGGTAGCGTGGCGGATGTCGGTCATCACGATGGTGGGATTGGCCGGGGTCTCGATCAGCACGATGGCGAGATCCTTGGCCGAACGAATGGCCGCGTCCATCTCGCCCATGTGTCCGGCTTCGACGGGAATGCCGCCAATGCCGAGCGTGCTGAGAAAATCCTCAATCAAATGCTGGGTGCCGCCATAAATTGGGACGGTATAAAGGATGCTTTGGCCGGGGCGCGCGAAGGTGAACAACGCGGTCATAATGGCCGCCATGCCGGAATTGAACACCAGAGCCGCGTGGGCGCCGGTTTCCAGAGGGACCAGGCGCGACTCGAGAATTTCGGCGTTGGGATGATTGAATCGCGAGTAGATCAGGTCGGGCTGTTCATCTGACTCCGGTTGCGCGCGACCGGCCACCAGATCGAAAGCGCGCTCGGCGGCCTCAGGGCTCGGGAAGACATAAGTGGAGCTGCGAAAGACAGCGGGACGCGCCGATCCGACGGACAGGCTGGGATCGAAGCCGCGTGTGAGAACTTGCGTTGGCGGGCGGAGGGTTTGCCGGTCAGCCATATTGCCTCCGACTTCAGTGTAGCTTACGACGTTCGGGAGAACAGCGAAAGCAGCCCCGACAAGGAACTCCCCTTTTTGTTGTGGGGCTCCGAACTGCCGGCCATGTGATCCACCAGGCTGATCATGCTTTTTCCAAAACTGGTGTTGGGCGCCAGCGGCTTGCCTTCCATGAGCGACTTCTGAATCGCTTCGTAATCGGCCGGCAGAATATGAAAGATCTCGGTGTGGAGCGCCGTTCCGATGACATCTTTGCTCAAGCCGGTGTGACGATCGTAGCGGTTGACGATCAACCGCAGCTTAAAGCGCGGGATGTTATTGGCGTCGAGATAGCCGAGCACGCGCTGCACCGACTGCAATGAAGTGAGCTCGTTGGTGGTTACCAGCAGAATTTCGTCGGCGAGCTGCGCCATGCTCAGGTTCCAGTCGCCATACGCGCCGCCCGAGTCGAGCACGACCAGGTCATAGGTGTGCCGGGCATATTCGATGATGCCGCGGGCGTCCTTGAGGTCACTCATGCCCTCGGTCATCACTTCGGGCGAGAGCAGCACGTCCACACCGTTCCGGCTGGTGATTAAGGTTCTCCACAGGTCCCCGTCAATATCCTGCGCGCGAGCCAGCACGTCCATGAAGCTATAGGCGGACTTGATTTTCAGGAGAAAGGACAGCGTTCCAGCCAGGGGGTCGAGATCGGCCAGCAGAATCCGTTTGTCGCCGCGTTTCAACTGGTATGCCAGGTTGCTGGCGATGGTACTGGCGCCGCAGCCGCCTTTGGCCGGCACGACGCAGTAGACTCGGCCGGGAGTCTTCAGGCGGGTGGGCTGCTGTCTTGCCACTTTGTGGAGCGCCGCTTCCACCTGATCCGGGGTGAACGGCAGAATCAGAAAGTCGCTGGCGCCCTGCCGGAGACAACGCAGCACCAATTCGGGATCGTTGCTGGAGAGCACCACGATGATGGGAAGTTTGGCGTCTGTTCGGAGGATGTCGGCAATCAGCGAAAGGCCGCGTTCGTAGGGATCAGAGATCTCCAGGAAACAGAGATTGGGGCCTTCGGAAGCCAGCACCTCGGCGAACTGGTGGCGGTTGGGATAGGCGTTCAGATCATGCAGGGAAAAGGTGGGGAGCAGCTTGCTGAGGAGCGGTGCTAACTCCTTGACGATGCGAGGGTTAGGGCCAATGAAAAGAGCCTTCCATGTTCCACTGAGTTTCGGGGTTTCTGGCTGCGGCATCGGCGCGCTTACAAGGGTCTCCCGCGTGGGAGTCCTATTATCAAATCGGCTAAGGCTGATGATACCATGAGAGCCTTTCTCTTCCTGTTCAACTAAACATTCGATCGTACTCACCGATAAGGCTTAGTTTGGATCTGAATCAAACTGAGGCCCGCATGAGAAGGCGTGTCGGCTGTAAGAAAAAAGTAAAATGAGCGAAGATCACCCGAAGAAATCTGTCGTCGTGTGCGACACTCAACCAATTACGGCCGAAGGGCTGAGAAGCCTGCTGGCCTCGGCCGGAGACCTGGAGTTCCTGGCATCGCTGAATAGCCTGGAGGCCGCAAAGCAAGTAGCGACCACGCAGCCGCCTGATATCGTGATCGTGGACAAGGGTTTCGGCATGCGTGCCGTGCTGGATTGGATCCACGATTTGAAACTTACCGACGCAACTCCCGGCGTCACCGTGTGGGGCGTTTCCATGACGGAGGCCGAAGCACTACGGCTGCTGCAGGCCGGCGCGCGGGGCATTGTCCGCAAGACAGCGGATTTGGATCATATCCTGGCCTGTCTCCGGACGGTGGCCTCGGGGCGAAGCTGGATGGAAGACTGCGTATTCCGTGATTCGGGCCGGCAGGAGCGCCATCCCAGATCGGAGCTGACGCCGCGCGAACATCAGGTGCTCGAAATGGTGGAGCAGGGCTTTAAGAACAAAGAAATTGCGCTCGAATTGGGGATCCGGCCGGGGACGGTCAAGATCCACATGAAACATATCTTTGAAAAGACGGGCGTACGCGGCCGCTACGGGCTGGCCATCAGCGGGTTGAAGGAGCGGGGATTGGTTTCGATGGTGAGTTAGGGGCGGTTTACCGGCCAGAGCCTGGGGTCCAGCCGTCGCCCAGTCCGTAAGGAATAGTGATGAACGGCATCGCCTCCACTTCGTGAATCTTGCCGCCGCGGATGCCGAAGCTTTCCACGATCATCGCGTTCTGGAGCATGCTCGGAGCAGCGTCGGGCCCGGCGCCACGGCGCGTTCCGTCGAGGACGAAGAGCACAAACATGGTGGCTACTCCTTTTTCCTGGTCGATAATGAGCGCGTGCCGCGGCCGGATATGCTTCATGTAAGCAAAGATCTTGCTGTCGATCTGCTGGGCGCAGGTGAGCATGCTGAACTTGAGCTGATCCTTGCCTTGGGGCGTGTCGGGATTCGGCAGCGGCGGCGCCGGCATCATGCGGCCGCCAGGCGGCGGATTATTGACCGTCTGATAGCCATTCTCGTGCCGCACGCAGTCGTCGGCGAATGCGGCGATCTTGCCGTCGTCACCTTCCAGCGCATCGAAATAGGAGTTGGCTGCGTAGGCCAGAACCTCACGCGACGTGCGCTCGGGCCCAGGAGTATCGGTGATCAGCCCGGGCCGCGGCGTGGTTAAGAGCGGGATAGCGGCGTCATTGATGTTGCGATCGTAGAGCTGCTCGATTTCGGAAATCTGCCCGCGATCCACCTTGAGCCGCAGAGCCACCAGCGCGTTGCGTCCCTGAATCATGAGGCGCGCCTGGATCGCCACCTGGCCCGTTACGGGATCGGCGACGTAAATCATGAACGGCGTCGGCTCCACTTTGGAGCGCCACAGCACGCCCTCGCCGACATCCATGTGCCCAGTGTTCTCGGTCATGCGGTAATCGATCGCGAGCGGCGGCACCGCTTTGGGGTTGTGCTGGTAGATGGCGTTCAGGTAGCCGTCCATCACCCGAACCAGGCACTGACGGTCGCAATCCTTGACGCGCGAGGGGCTCCATTCGGGCTCGGAAGCGATCAACTGTGCCGCGGCGCTGAACACGACGATCGCAATGTGCACGCATTTCATCGGCAATCTCTCCTCTCGCGATGCGACGATCATTATATTGCAAGGCCGGACCAGCAGGTAGAATGAAAGCTTATGAAAGCGCGCGTGTACGTTTCGATGAAGCCGACGGTTTTGGATCCGCAGGGGCAGACCATACAGTCGGCTCTGGCGGGCTTAGGGCACACTTCGATTGCGGCCGTGCGGCAGGGAAAATATTTCGAGATTACGCTTGAGCCGGGGACGGATCGCGAGCAGGCGGGGGCTGAGATCGAGCAGATCGCGCGCGATGTGTTAGCGAACCCGGTGATCGAGGAGTACCGGGTGGAGTTCGTGGAGTAGCGCACCGCATTAGTCGGGCTCAATTTTCTTTACACGGGTGAACCCTTCCACCTTCGACGGCGGGATCAGGCGGCTCGCCATCTTGCGAATCGCTTCCTCAGGCACCACGCGGTCGCGGTTTTGATTACGGGCGATGCAGGTTTGGACGGGAACGTCGAAGAATAAAGCCTCGAGTTCGCACTTGTAGCGCAAGGCGAGTTGCACATACGGTTTGCGTTCCCATGGCGTCAGGTGAGTGGCGTCGACATAAGTGACATCGCGCTGCGCCGCGATACGCTGTCGGATTAAATAACGAACCGTGGCGAAGATGCGGGCGTTCATGGTTTGATCGTGCGGATCGTCAGCGATAAGCCGGCGGATTTCGTCCGATGAAATCGCGTTCACACCGAGCCGCGCCAAGTAAGTCGACTTGCCCGAACCAGGCAAACCAACAGTGATGATCAGCTTCACTTAAACAACGTAGCGGCCGGCTGCGAGCAGCCGCTCGGCGATCCGACGGCGCGCTGCGATCGCGTTCACGGGTTCGAACTTGGTGAATCGCTTCAGCACCGCGAGATTGGTTCGCAAGCCATCGCCTTCTGAACTTGCGGCGAGCACGTTGCGGGCGGCGCTCTCGATAGTCTCCATGGCCTCGCGCAGGAAGACAGCCGAGATATCCGCCGCGGGCTCGTCCCTGTGAAGTTGCGCAAGCTTTCGCGCTCGAAGCTCAACGGACTCCATCACGAATGCGTTCATCGCGACGTCGGTAATCGACGCCAACACCTCCTGCTGGTCGTCGAGCGACGCACCAAATTTTTGATAGGCGACGCCAAGCGCGAAAAGCGCGGTCTTCTTCGCGTTGTCCACCAGGCTTGCTGCCACCGGGCCTGACAAAATCTCGGCCTGCAGTTTCTTGACTGCCTCGACGAGCGGCAATTGGCCGCGCTGCGCGCGCTTCAGCAGCATGCCGGTGGCGAGCAGCCGGTTGATTTCGTTGGTGCCTTCAAAGATGCGATTGATGCGCGAATCGCGATAGGCGCGCTCCACCACGTAGTCCTGATGATATCCGTAGCCGCCGTGAATCTGGACGGCTTCATCCGTGACGTAGTCGAGCATTTCCGAA
Organism: Bryobacteraceae bacterium; assembly: GCA_035486995.1. Classification (GTDB taxonomy): domain Bacteria; phylum Acidobacteriota; class Terriglobia; order Bryobacterales; family Bryobacteraceae; genus Palsa-89. Next base: position 14,042 of record DATHMO010000118.1, on the reverse strand, counting down.
GCGAAGATCTTGATATAGGAGCATTCGGCCGCAAATTCCTCCACAGCTTTCAGCTCGCCCAGGGCTTCGATCTGGCTGTCGATCAACCCAACTGTACGATAGGTCGCCGATTCATTCGCGAAAATGCGGATCGCCATTTCGGCCAGCTTGTGCTGGATGAGTCCGAACTCGGCGATCGATTTGCCGAACGCCTGGCGCTCGCTCGCGTACTTTAGCGATACGCGCAGCACTTCCTTGGCGCCGCCGGTAGCGAACGCACCCAACTTCAAGCGTCCGATGTTGAGGATGTTAAAAGCGATGATGTGACCGCGGCCGATTTCCCCGAGGACGTTTTCTACCGGGACGGGCACGTTATCGAGGTAGATGGCGGTCGTAGAGCTGCCCTTGATTCCCATCTTCTTTTCTTCTGCGCCCGAAGACAGGCCGGGGAATTTGCGCTCGACCAGAAACGCGGTGAATTTTTCGCCATCGATTTTCGCGAAGATGGTGAACAAGTCGGCCGCGCCGCCATTGGTGATCCACATCTTCTGGCCGTTGAGGATGTAATGCTTTCCGTCGGGGCTCAAGTCGGCGCGTGTGCGAGCGGCGAGTGCGTCCGATCCTGCCTGCGGTTCGCTCAATGCGTAGGCGGCGACGAGCTCGGCGGAAGCCAGGCGCGGAAGATAGCGCTGCTTTTGGTCCTCGGTTCCAAAGAACAACACTGGAAGCACACCGATGCCGCTTTGTCCGCCGTGCCACGCTGCGTAGGAGCCGTCTTTCGCGATGCCTTCGGCAACCAGCATAGCGGACGTGAAATCCATCTCCATGCCGCCGTATTTTTCTGGAAGCAGCACGGCAGTGAGGCCGAGTTCGCCCGCTTTGCGCAAGACCGACACCGCGACGCCCGGCTCCTGACGCTGGATGGCGTCGACGTTGGGCGCGATTTCCTTGGTCCAAAATTCTTCAGTGGTGCGGGCGATGGCTTGATGCTCGTCGTTGAAATCTTCGGGTGAGTAGAACTGCTCGGGCGGCGTGGGCTCGATGAGGAACGAGCCGCCCTTAGGCTTGGTGGGGGAGATTGTCGAGGATGCCATCGGAATTATTCCTTATGAGGTTTTCGAAAATACCGGCCGCGCCTTGGCCACCACCGATGCACATGGTCACCATGCCATAGCGCGTGTCTTTGCGATGCATTTCGCGCAGAAGGGTGGCCGTTAATTTCGCGCCGGTACAGCCGAGGGGATGGCCGAGAGCGATTGCGCCGCCGTTCGGATTCACGCGGTCGAGATCGAGACTTGCCTTGCGGATCACGGCCAGCGCCTGCGCTGCGAAAGCTTCGTTCAGTTCGATGACGCCGATGTCTTCGGTTCTGAGTCCGGCCATCGCGAGCGCTTTCGGGATCGCGACCACCGGTCCAATGCCCATGATTTCCGGGGGCACGCCAGCCACGGCGAAGCTCACGAATCGCGCCATCGGTTTGAGGCCAAGCTCTTCGGCTTTCTTGTCGGACATGACGATGGCCGCGGCCGCTCCGTCGCTGGTCTGCGATGAATTGCCGGCGGTGACGGTTCCGTCGGATTGAAACACAGGCTTCAGCTTAGCCAAAGCTTCGATCGACGTGTCGGCGCGCGGTCCTTCGTCCTTGGTGAATTTAGTGGTTTGATGCTCGGGCGCACCGTTTGCGAGCGTAGTGGATTCGATTTCCACCGGCACGATCTCATCATCGAATTTGCCCTCGGCTTGTGCGCGCAGAGCATGTTGATGGCTGCGGAGCGCGAACTGGTCGGCATCCTCACGTGTGATGCCGTATTTCTTACGTACTTCTTCGGCGGTGAGCCCCATGCCCATGTAAATTTGCGGAAGACGATCCACCATCCAGGGATTGGGCACGAATTTATTGCCTGCCATCGGGATCAAGCTTAACGATTCGGCGCCGCCGGCAATGATGATTTGTGCGCCGCCCGAGCGGATGCGGTCGGCCGCCATCGCGATAGCTTGCAGTCCCGACGAGCAGAAGCGATTGATGGTGACGCCTGGAACGGAATCGGGAAGGCCCGCGCGAAGAGCGGCGATGCGCGCCATATTCATCCCCGATTCAGCTTCGGGCATGGCGCAGCCGAGTATCACATCGTCGATCTCTTCGGGCGCGATGGCCGGGTGCTTTTCGAGCAAACGCCGGATGACGATGGCGGCCAGATCGTCGGGCCGAGTATTTCGCAAGCTGCCCTTGGGCGCTTTACCGACCGGGGTTCGCAGACAATCGAGGACGACGGCTTCCATAAGGATTCTAGTTTCGCAGCGGTTTGCCAGTCTTCAGCATATACTGCATGCGTTCCTGCGTTTTCGGATTGCCGCACAGGCTCAAGAATGCTTCGCGCTCCAGATCGAGCAAATATTGTTCGGAGACCGTCTGCGGGCCGGTGAGGCGGCCGCCGCTCAAAACGTGCGCCAGCTTTTCCGCAATAATCACGTCGTAATCCGAAATGTAGTTGCCCTGGCGGGCCGACCACGCGCCGAGTTTCATCATCGCGTACGCGCTTTCGCCCTGGACCGGAATGCCCACGGGCGCGGGCGGCGAGTAGGTGGGAACCAGCGACAACGCGAGCGCTTTGGCATCGCCGATGAGGCGCTCGGGATTCATCGAAATGGAGTCGGCGCGATGGAGCAGGCCGAGTTTGCGGGCGTCTTCGGCGCTGCTAGAAACCTTGGCGTAGCCGATGAGTTCGAAAATTCGCATCGGGTCTTTTAGGCGCGCCAGTAGCTCCTTGCAGCCGCCGGCCGCCGGGATGACGCCGACGGCGACTTCAACTAATCCGATGTAGGTCTCAGCCGAGGCCTGTGCGCGCGAGCTATGCAACACGATTTCGCAGCCACCGCCAAGCGCGCGGGAAAACGGCGCGGCGACCACGGGCTTGGCCGCGTACTTCAGCGCCATGTTGATTTGCTGAAAGCGCTGGACCGCCAGATTCAGATCGTCCCACTCGCCTTCTTGCGCGGCCAACAGCACCAGCATGAGATTGGCGCCTGCGCTGAACGTCTCGCCTTCATTGGCGATGATCATGGCTTCGAAATTGCGATTGGTTTCTTCGAGCCCGGCCTGCAGCATCACCATGGCGTCTTCGCCGAGGGTGTTTAGTTTGCTGTGGAACTCCACGCACAGGACGCCGTCGCCCAAATCAATCAAGGACGCACCGGCGTTCTCGAACATAATGCTGTGCGTGCGTTTGCGATCGCGCAACGTCAAAATGCCGGGACGCGGCTCCATGGACAAGTAGCCGTTGGAGCGGAAGTCGAAATACTCGGCGGCGGGTTGGCGCGGCTCAGGAGGCCGGTAGAGAGCGATGATGCCGCGTGCGAGTGCGTTCTTGATGTGGGCGGGCAACGCGCGGCGCGTCATCTCCAGGCGCGAGATCACTTCCAGGAAACCGATCGCATCCCAGAGCTCGAACGGGCCCAGTTTATGCCCGTAGCCCCAACGCATCGCGCGATCGATCTCGACGATGCGATCAGAGATCTCGGGAATCATCTCAGCGCAATAGAGGAAAAGATCGCTCAGAACTTTCCACAGGAAGCGTCCGGCGCGGTCGTCGGATCGCAGCAGCGTACGCACGCGCTCGCCCAGGTCTTCGATATTGCGCGCGGCGTCGACGGAGGGAAACTTCGGCTTTTTGAGTGGATGGTATTCGAGCGTTTTCCAGTCCAGCACCAGGATCTCGCGAGCGTCGGCTTTACCCGACTTTTTGTAAAATCCCTGGCCGGTCTTGTCGCCGAGCCACTTCTGCTCGATCATTTTCTTTTCGAAATCGAGCGGCAGGAAGCGATCGCGCCACGGATCGTTTGGAACAAGCTCGTATAGATTTGTTCCAACGTATCCCCAGACGTCCAGGCCCACCAGATCGAGCAAACGGAAGCTCGCGCTGTTTGGGATGCCGATGAGAGGACCCGTAAGTGCATCCACCTCCTCGATGCTGAAATCTTCTTCAACCATCACCTTGCCGATGGTCCCGCCCATGAAACTGCCGATGCGGTTGGCGATGAAGTTGGGCGTGTCCTTAGTGCGAACCACGCCTTTGCCCAGGCGGCGGTCGGCGTATTGTTCGATGTCGGCGAGAATCGCGGGATCGGTTTCGGGGCCTGGGATCAGCTCCATCAAATGCAGGTAACGCGGCGGATTGAAGAAGTGCGTTCCGCAAAAGTGACGGCGAAAGCCTGGCGAAAAGCCTTCGGAGATGGAAGCGAGCGGAATGCCGCTGGTGTTGGTGGAAAGCACGGCGTCGGGCTTGCGCACCGCTTCCACCTTGCGCCAGAGCGAGCGTTTGGCTTCCAGATTCTCGACGATGGCTTCGATGACCCAATCGCAGCCCGCGAGCTTCGCCAGGTCGTCATCGAAGTTGCCCGCTTCGACGAGCGCGGCTCTATCGTCCGTGAAGAATCCGCCGGGACGCTGCTTCAGCGCGTTCTGAATGCCCAGGAGCGCAGGCGCGTTACGATTCGGCTGGCCGGCGACATCGAGCAGCAGTGCAGGGACTCCCGCGTTCGCGAAATGCGCGGCGATGCGTGAACCCATGGTTCCAGCGCCGAGAACTGCCACACGATGAATGGTTCGCATCGGCTCTACAGATTCACCGCGCTCATGTGTTGCTCAGCATAGCGCGTTCCGGCTGTGCTGCCGTGGGGGAGCACGCGATCGATTTGTTCGAGCTCCGCGGGAGTCAGGACGATATTCAGCGCGTGCAGATTTTCCTCCAGCCGCAGCCGCTGCTTGGTGCCGAATATGGGCACGACGTCTTCGCCTTGTGCCATCACCCAAGCGAGCGCGATTTGCGCGGGCGTGGCTCCCTTGGCTTGTGCGAGCGCTTCGATGTGGCGGACCAGATCGAGATTCTTGTAGAAATTTTCGCCCTGAAAGCGCGGGTTGAAGCGGCGGAAATCGTCGTCGGGAATATCCGCGGGGCGTTTGAACTGGCCCGTCAAAAAGCCGCGGCCGAGCGGACTGTACGCCACAAAGCCGATGCCGAGTTCTCGAACCGTGGCCAGGATGCCGTCCTCGGGATCGCGCGTCCAAAGCGAATACTCGGTTTGTAGCGCACTGATGGGATGCACGCGATGCGCGCGCCGGATGGTCGCAGGCGCGGCTTCTGAGAGCCCGAGATAACGAACTTTGCCCTGCTTGACGAGATCCGCCATTGCGCCGACGGTGTCTTCGATCGGAGTCTTCGGGTCAACGCGATGCTGGAAATACAGATCGATGACCTCGACATTCAAGCGCTGTAACGAAGCCTCGCAGCAAGCCCGAACGTATTCGGGCCGTCCGTTAACGCCGAGAAATTTTCCGTCGGGCGAGCGCTGATTGCCGAACTTTGTGGCGAGCACCACTTCGCCGCGCCGGCCCTGGATCGCTCTGCCGACCAATATTTCGTTTTTGAAGACGCCGTACATGTCGGCGGTGTCCAGGAAATTCATGCCGCGATCGAGGGCCAGGTGAATCGTCGCGATGGACTCGGCATCGTCGGTTTTTCCGTAAAACTCCGACATGCCCATGCATCCCAATCCGATACGTGAAACTTTGAGTCCGAGCGAACCTAAGGCAACTTGCTTCATATGAGTCCTCTCTGAATTTGATGCGAACTACACCACGGGTATTTCCGATTCGGGCGCGTGATGACGACGCAACGGCACGTCCTTCAGCGCCAGGTGCAGCAAAACGGCCAGCGACATAATCACCGCGCTTGCGAAAAAGATGTGCTGCAATCCATGCAGCAGACCGATTCGGACATTCGCTAGCAGCATATGTAAGACGCGCTGGCCGTCGGGAGAATGGCCGAAGGCGGCATCCAGCCTGGGCGCCATTTGCCGCAACAACAGCGGATTTGAAAACAGCTTGAGCGCGGCGGGTGGCGTATCGGCAGGGATGCCGTTCATCAAGTCGTGATGATAGCCGGTGAGCAGGACGCTACCGAAAATCGCGACCCCCATGGTGCTGCCAATGGATCGAAAGAACGCGGTGGATGCAGTGGCCGCGCCCATATATTTTCGCGGGGCGACGTTTTGAACCGCCACGGTATAGACCGGCTGCAACAGGCCCATGCCGAAGCCCGCGACAATCATCGCGACCACGACATCGATACGCTGAGTGAGCTCGCCCATGCGCGCGAACAGGATCATGCCGATGGCCACCATGATGGATCCCACGATGGCGGCCAGCTTATAGCTGCCTAATCGCAGATTCAATTGTCCGGTGAGGATGCTGCCGGCCACCGCGCCCATCATCAGCGGCGTGAGCAGACTGCCGGATTGCGTGGCCGATACCCCCAACACGCCCTGCATGAACAGGGGCAGATAGATGATGACGCCGAACATGCCCATCCCGAGCACGAATACGGCGATCGAACATAGACTGATGATCGGATTGCGAAACAGCGACAGCGGGATCAGCGGCTCAATCGCTTTGGTCTCGGCGCGCAGGAATACCGCGAGCATCACCGTGGACCAGGCCAGCAGAGTTTCGACGCGTACCGAACTCCAGCCGTAATCTGTGACCCAAGTGAGCGCGAGCAGTAGCGGCACAATGCAGAGGATGAGCGAGATCACGCCGGCCCAATCCAGGCGACGTTCCACGCCTTCCGGATGCAGCTCGGGAAATTGGAAATAGATGGCGGCAATCGCGACCAAGCCCACCGGCAAGTTCACATAGAACGCCGCGCGCCAGGAGATGTGATCGGTGAGCCATCCGCCGAGTGTCGGTCCGAAAATGGAAGCGAGTCCCCAGGCGGCCGCGAAAAATCCCTGATATTTGCCGCGCTCGGCTGGCGAGAAAACGTCGCCGATGATAGTGAACGCGAGGCCCATCATCATGCCCGCGCCGATGCCTTGCAACCCCCGAAAAACGATCAGCTGGTTCATGCCGTCGATACCGAGGAAGTTCAAAGTTCCTGCCGCACCGCACAGCGCCGAGGTCAACACGAACATCACCGACCCACCCAGGAAAAACCATTTCCGGCCGTACATGTCGGAGAGCTTCGCGAAGATCGGAACCGCGAGCGTGGAAGTGAGCAAGTACGTCGTAGAGACCCACGGATAGCGATCGAAGCCCGAGAGTTGCGCGATGATGCGCGGCTCGGCGGTGCCTACGATGGTCTGATCGAGCGCGGCCAGCAGGACCGCCAGCATCAGCCCGGTCATGGTCGCGAACATTTGCGGACGCGTGAGCCGGATCAGGCCGGATGTGTGGAACTTGGGCTCGACGGCGGAGGCGGGCATTCCTAATGTTATCCTTTTTCCCGGCGGCTTTCTTGCATGAAGACATCAGATCCTTACTTGCGCGCGGCGATCGAACAAGCACGGAAGAGTCTGTCCGAAGGCGGCATTCCGATCGGTTCCGTGCTGGTGCACGAGGGCGAAATCATCGGCCGGGGCCACAACTGCAGAGTGCAAACTGGCAGCGCGATCGATCATGGAGAGATGAATTGCCTGCGTAACGCGGGACGGCTGGCCGCGAAAATTTACCGAAACAGCACCATCTATTCGACGCTATCACCGTGTCCCATGTGCAGCGGCGCGATCGTGTTGTATAAAATTCCGCGCGTGGTGGTGGGCGAAAATCGGACGTTTCTCGGCGCAGAGGATTATATGCGAAGCCAGGGAGTTCAGGTAGATGTTGTGCAGGATGAGGAGTGCATTCAAATGATGACGGATTTCATACGCGCGAATCCGGCTCTGTGGAACGAAGACATCGGAGTCTAGGATGAGCAGCGACGTTCAGATTCTGAATCAGGCTTTGTTCGACGATCTGATCGAGCGGGCGCGCCGGTCGCCGAGACTGCGGATCAATCATAACTTTCACGCGTCCATGGAAGACAATCCGCATCGTTTCTTGAATGTGATGGTGAAGGGAACATATGTTGCTCCTCATCGGCATCTCGATCCCCCGAAAGCCGAGTCGTTCCTGGTGCTGGAGGGCGAGATGGCGTTCTTCATCTTCGACGACTCGGGCCACGTGGTGCGAACGGAAGTGGTGGGACGCGATCCAATGGGAATCGATCTTGCGCCCGGCGTCTGGCACACGCTTACGCCTCTCTCCGCGCATGCCGTCTGTTACGAAGTGAAGCCGGGGCCGTACTCTGTCGCGAACGACAAAGACTTTGCCCCATGGGCGCCGCGCGAGGGTGAGCCGGGTGTGACCGCGTATCTCGAAGGCTTACTCGCCATCGTCAAAAGCAAAGGTGCTTGATCAAATCGACCAGTGCGTGCAGGCCGGCCGACGCGAAGACGCTGGAGCTTTTCTCGAAGACTTTGCCGTACGCCACGCCCGCAATGGTCGCGAGAATCATGTAGCGCCAGTTAGGCAGCGGCCCGGGTCCGTTATCGAGATGCGCGCATCCAAAGATGAAAGCGGCAACCAGGAGTGTCGACATGTTGGTTCCGAATTTTTGCGCGATGGAGTTTTGGATCAGCGCACGGAAGAGAATCTCCTCGGGCAGCGCAGTCGCGGCCAGGATGATCAGAAACTGCGATCCGATGCGCGTGGGCGATCCGTTCACGGGTAGATGAAACGGCGGAAGAAACCCGATCGCCCGGCCCAGCGCGATCAACACGGGCGCGCACGCCGCGAAGCCGATCAAGAGATTCACGAGATCGCGGCCCGATCGAGGCAGATTGATTTTCATCCCACTAAGCCGCCGCATCCAAAGAAATATCGAGAGAGCGAGCAAAATGGCAACGCCGTAGGCAGTGAGATGCAGGATGCTCTGCGCTGGCTTGGGTATCCATTGATGCCCGAGGGAAAATTCCAGCGGAAACCACAGGAGCGCGATAATAACGAAGTCGAGCCATGTGGGCGGGGGAGTCCCGCGCGCTAGGTGTGCGATTGTCACCGGCAAGAACGCGTAGGTCAGGATCAACGCCGCTAGTGGAACGCTGAATGCTCCGAGGTAAGCCGCGACTGCCAGGAATACGGCGGACAATGCGGCCGGAATCGCAAATCCCGGCAACGCAACCCCCGGAATCCTGACCAATGCTCAGGCCCCGAGGATTTCGATAAACCGCGCCACTGCCTCAATCCCCCGGAAAAAATTCGGCAAGTGCAGCTTCTCATTCGGCGCGTGCAGGTTGTCGTCCGGTAGCCCGAAGCCCATCATGACGCTTGGAATCCCCAGGTACTCTTCAAACGCCGCGACGATCGGGATCGATCCGCCCGATCGAATGTACACCGTGTCCTGGCCGAACACCTGCTTCATCGCCTCGGCTGCGGCGTGAATAAATCGATTGTCGGGATTCACTAACGACGGCGGCGCGTTGTGGATTGTCTTATACTCCGCCGTCACGCCCTTGGGGCACGCTGCCGCGACGGCCTTCTGTAATTGCGCCACCGCTTCATCCGGCTTCTGATCGGCCACCAGCCGCATGCTCACCTTCGCCACGGCGCGTGCCGGGATCACAGTCTTCGCCCCCTCGCCAATGAATCCACCGCGAATGCCGTGCACCTCGAGGGTCGGGCGCGCCCACAAGCGTTCGAACAGCGGAATCTCGGGTTCGCCCACCAACTCCTTCACGCCGACTTCTTTTTCCTTATACTCGCGTTCGTCGAATGGCAGCCGCGCCCACGCTTCCCGCTCCTTGGCGCTCGGCGGGACGACGCGATCGTAAAAGCCCGGAATCTTGATGTGCCCTTCACGATCCTTGAGCGACGTCAGAATCTCCGCAAGGGCCATGAGCGGATTCGGCGCCGCGCCGCCGTACACGCCCGAGTGCAGATCGTGATTCGCGCCTTCCACCATCAGTTCGCCGTAGATAATGCCGCGCAGCCCGACGCAGATCGTCGGCAGCTCCGGCGCGAACATTTCGGTATCGCAAATCACTGCCGCATCGCACTTCAGTCGCGCTGGCTTGCTAGCGACGTACGCTTCAATGTGCTCGCCGCCCACCTCTTCTTCGCCTTCGATCAAAAACTTCACGTTAATCGGCAGCCGACCATGCTGCTTGAGCAGTCCTTCCACGGCCTTGATCAGGATGTACGTCTGTCCCTTATCGTCGGCTGACCCGCGCGCGTAAATATTGTTATTACGGATCTCGGGCTCAAACGGCGGCGACTTCCACTCCTCCAGCGGCTCCGGCGGCTGCACATCGTAATGCCCGTAAAACAGCACCGTCGGTTTACCCGGCGCGCCCAGCCATTCCGCGTAAACGAGCGGATTACCCACCCCTTCGATCAACTGCGCCTGCGCCAGCCCCGCCTTTTCCAATTCGCCGCGAACGAACTCGGCCGCGCGCTGGATGTCGGGTTTATGTTCGGACAACGTGCTGATGCTCGGAATGCGCAGGAAGGTTTTGAGACCCTCCAGATAACTGTCGTGGTGCTGCTCGTAGTAGTTCATGGCTACTTTGCCACCAGTCCTATTTGGTTGACGATAATTCCCAACACGCGGATGTCTGGCCCCGCCGGCGGCAGCGCATGATCCAGCGAGAAATCGATACGCACGCTCTTGCTTTGCAGTTTGTCCGCCGGCACGTCGCGCTCATAAGTGTAGGCTCCCGATTTGGCGAATACCTGAGGATCGAGCTTCTGTCCCTGCACCGAACACGAAAGCTCCATGAATTGGAAACGTTCAATGGATGGCTCCGGTACCACCAGATGCACCACGAGTCGCGCGCCGTGTTCGGCAGCGTGCGGCGGCGGGTTGAGGGTCACGGAAAATTCCTTGGCAGTCCAGCGCCAGGCATTCGCTTCGATGGTGTAGAAGCCGTCCGTAAGAAATCCGGCGTAATCCGGATCCCCCATGTTGATGGAGCTCGCGGTCGAAGGCGGTCTATGGCGGCGTTTGCAGCCTTCAGACGCAAACAGCAAAGAGAGAAGCAGAAGGGTAAGGGAAATGGTTCTCATTTTAGATTGTGAAGGGCTGGCATCGGGCGGGGCGCGATCAGTCTCCGCACTTCTCGACGTCCACCAGACAACTATAGAACGTGGGACCACCGCCCATGTCGGTAAGCCTATCCGACGTCAGCGCGTTGATATTGCGATGGCCAGCGGCGAGCTTGTTCCAGCGGACCGAGGGCGCGAGCACAACGCCCCGCCGCACTGTGCTATGTTGCACCACGTCATCCACCGCGGCCACCAGAGTGCAACTACCACGATCGTTGAAGACACGCACCAGATCGCCGTTCGCGATCCCCCGCGCGCCCGCGTCTTCGTTGTGCAGAAACACGGCGGACGTCTCGCTCTGCGCCGAGACGCTGTTGCCGAAAGTGGAGTTCATACTGTCGTGGCTCTTGGCCGAAATTAGCTCCAACGGAAACCGCACGCGCAGCTCCGGCGCGCCCAGGCGTGATTCCACCGGCGGCTTATAATCCAGCATTTCCGCGCCAAACTCGCATTTTCCGGATTTCGTACCAAATCCGCCGCTCGCGAACGGCAGGAACGGCTCCGAGTCCGGCGCAACGTTCAATCGCACCGAATGCTCGCGATCCAGCCGCTCCAGCGTGATGCCCTGCATAAATGGATGCGGCGAATCGAGCAGCGTGCGGATCATGTCGTCTTCGGAATCCTGGAAACACGGCTCATCGAATCCCATCCGCTCGGCCAGCAACCGGAACACTTCCACGTTCGATTTTGTTTCGCCAGGTGCGGGCAACGCCGGCCGCGCGAGCTGCAAATGGTAATGGCCGTAGGCCAGATACAGGTCCGTATGCTCCAGGAACGTAGTCGAGGGCAGCAGAATGTCGGCATGATCCGCGGTGTCGTTCTGGAACTGTTCCAGCACCACCGTGAACAGGTCCTCGCGACGCATTCCCGCCAGCACGCGATTCTGGTTCGGCGCGATCGACGCCGGATTCGAGTTGTACACCACCATCGCCTTCACGGGCGGCGCGTCCAATTGCGTCAGCGCAATGCCCAACTCCGCCATGTTGACGATGCGCGCGTCGCGCCCTAGTGGCGACTGGCGCTGCAGCTCCGGCATTTCGAGCCCGGTTTTATTGAGCCGAAACGCCTGGCTGGTGGAAAGCTGTAACCCGCCCCCGATTTCGCTCCATGAGCCGACCAACGCGGGTAGAGCGGCAACGGCCCGAGTGGCTGCTCCTCCGCGTTCACTGCGCTGGATGCCGTAATTCAAGCGGATCGCCGCCGGCCGCGTGGTCGCGTATTCGCGAGCCAATGAAACCACGTCCTCTCGCGGGATGCCCGTGAGCGATTCCACTCGCTCCGGCGGATACTCGCGCGCCCGCGCCGCCAATGCTTCAAATCCGTTGGTGTAATTCGCGATGTACTCGGCGTCGTGCAAATTCTCGCCGATGATCACGTGCATTAACCCCAGTGCGAGCGCCATGTCGCTGCCCGGGTAGATGGCGAAATGCTTGTCCGCCAGCTTGCCGGTACGATTGCAAACTGGATCGATGGTGTAAAACCGCGCGCCGTTGCGCCTCGCCTCCACGATGAACGGCCACAAGTGCACGTTCGTCGCAAGCACGTTCGCGCCCCACGCAATGATCAACTTGGAGTGGCGGAATTGCTCCGGTTCGGTGCCATACTTAAACCCAAGAGTGGCGGAGAGACCCGCGCCGCCTGCCGACGAGCAAATGGTCCGGTCCAGCTGCGACGCTCCCAGCCGGTGAAAGAATCGCCGATCCATGCCCCCGCCGTTCAGCAATCCCATGGTTCCGGCGTAGCTGTAGGGCAGAATCGCCTCGGGTCCGAATTCGTCCGCGACCTGCCGCAGCCGGGCGGCGATGGTATCCAGCGCCTCATCCCATGAAATCCGCTCGAACCTGCCCTCGCCTTTCGCGCCAGTGCGTTTCTGCGGATAAAGCAAACGATGGGGCGAGTACTCGCGGTCAAGGTACCGCGCCACCTTGCCGCACAAAAACCCGCGCGTCACCGGATGTTCGGGATTTCCGCGCAACCGGCTCCCTTTTCCATCATCTATATCAATTAGCAAGGAGCAGGCGTCCGGACAATCCAGCGCGCAAACAGAGTGTCGGACTTGCGGCATGTCTCGATTATAACGTTCCAGGAACCGGCAGTCCGCCCGCTACGTCAATGGTCATACGGCTGGTACCAAAGGCTCTTTTTCTAAGTGGATTTCGCCGTCGCTTACGCGGGCTTTGGGTATACAATCTATGCAGGAGTTTCGCATGCGTTCCGTCGTCCCGGCGGTTTTGTTCTTGAGTTTAGCCGGAGCCGTCTTCGGCCAGTCGCACCAAACCTGGTCCCTCGGCGGGTTCGGCAATCCAGGGACGAGGTTCGTGCCGGCTGGCACTCCACCGATCGGCCAATTTGTCGCGTCGTCGCACGGCAGCGGATACTCGCGAGGCTTTGCGAATCCGGGACGCGCCAGTCACCCGCAGCACGGTGCTGCTGTCATCGTTCCTTATCCTGTTTTTTACGGTGGCTATTATGGCACTGGTTATGGATACGATCCTTCGGCTGCCGGCTACGCGCCGGGTAGTCCCGACGATGGCTCCCAAGGATACGGTTCCGGTGTTCCGTCGGTTGTCGTCAATCAGAACTTTGTTCCGCCGCAAGCCAATCCTCAAGTGCGCGACTACACGGGCGATCAGCCTCCGCAGCCAGACCAATCCAGTGGCCTGAAGCTGTATCAAGCGCCGCCATCGCATCCGTATGCGGATGCCCAAGCGCAGGCGCAGCGTTCCGCGAATAGCGGACAGCCCACCATTTACCTCATTGCCTTCCGCGACCACACCATCGTGCAGGCTCTGGGCTATTGGATGGAGGGCAGCACCCTGCACTATGTCAGCGCCGAGCAGACGCTCAATCAGGTGAGTATCGATCTCGTCGATCGCGATCTCTCGCAGCGTTTGAATGACGAGCGTGGCATCGATTTCCGGCTGCCGCAGCCGCGATAGGCTAGAGCGGAAACCGCCGGACCTCTCGGAAGGAGTTGGCCTGGACCAGTGGCTGATGCCCTTACCGTTCTGATATGCCTGAAAGCCGTCTTCCCAGTCCTAGGCGGGGTTCTGGAGTTCCTTGCCTTTCCGCTACGCTTGCTCTTCGGTCTCCGCTCCGCTGCCTAGATAAACGGTTCGCGCGAAGGGAACAGGTGGAGTTCGAG
>DATHMO010000117.1:0-58220 GCA_035486995.1 Bryobacteraceae bacterium | reverse complement strand
AGCCGCTGCTTGATCCCGACTAGGCCGTGAACGATCCCCTGGCAGCCGATAGCGCCATCTTTTACTCCATCACCAACTGTCAGGAATGCTTGCGCGGAGTGCCCTTCGGCAGTCTGTTGATCAAGCAAGTGGTGGAGGATCTGAGGAAAAGTCTGCCGCGAATCCATACCTTCGCGACGCTTTCGCCCATTCCCGGTTTTCGAAAGTGGCTGGCCGGCGCATTTAGCGATCTCGACCGTGGCAAGTTGGACGTGCAAATGAAACGGCGCCTGGTCCCGCTGTGCGCCCACTATCTGGTCAACGAAAAGCGCGGAAATGAGCCGTTAGATGCGGTGGCTCGCTTTCATTTGAAGAATGGCGCGCGGCTCGATAGAATCAATTGGCTCGCCGACACGTCGGCAACCGGCATCAGGCAGTCCGCGGGGCTGATGGCAAACTATGTTTACGACATCGCGGATCTGGAGCGAAATCACGAATCGTATGCGCGATCGGGTCAAGTTGTATGCTCGCGCCGGGTGCAAGCTCTAGCTAAACAGGCGGTTGCGCCGAATCATTCAAACTGATGATAACTATTAAGTTTTCGCTATCGACTTTCCTGGAGGCACCGGTCATGCTTCTGGATGGAATTTAGGACTACTGGAGACGAACAATGAAGTACAACGTATCGGGAATCCACCATATCACTGCGTGTGCCGGCGGAGCCCAAGAAGACATCGATTTTTTCACGCATATCGTCGGTCTACGGATGGTGAAGCAGACCGTTCTCATGGACGGCACCATTCCGGTCTATCATCTGTACTACTCCAACGCGAATGCAGAGCCTGGCTCGGTGATGACGACCTTCCCCTACGGTCAGAAGACCGGACGTCGAGGCTCGGGTCAGATCTCCGCCACTGGATATTCGGCACCCAAAGGATCGCTGCCGTTCTGGAAAGAGCATTTCGATAAACACAAGATTCAGCACGCGGGCATCCAGGAGCGCTTCGGTCAGAAATACATCCGCTTCCAGCATCCTGCTGGATTGGCGTTCGAAGTGATTGAGGAAGCCAACGACCCGCGCAAGGGCTGGATCACCGAAGAAATCGGCGCCGGCGAAACAGTGCGCGGCTTCTTTGGAACCGTGCTGTCGATGCGAGAGGTGGCTGAAAGCGAGCGCTTCTTCACCGAAGCTCTGGGCTTCCGCAAGACCGGCCACGAAGGCAAATTTCATCGCTTTGAAGTTGGCGCCGGCGGTCCCGGAAAGACTTTGATCTTTGAACACGATCCCGATAAAGCGGCCGGAAGCTGGGGTTTCGGCGCCGGCACCGTGCACCACGTCGCGCTGGCCGTGAACAGCCACGAAGAACTCGAAGAGCAGAAGGCGATCTACGAGGAACTCGGCTTCACCGACGCGTCCGACATCAAGGACCGCTACTACTTCTATTCGATGTACACCCGGTCTCCCGGCGGCATTCTCATCGAGTGTGCGTGTAGCCAGGCCGGCGGCTTCTATCGCGACGAGGACGAAGAACACCTGGGTGAGAAGCTTCATCTGCCCCCGTGGTGGGAAAATCGGACGCAGGAAATGCTGGCGCATTTGGAGCCGATTAAAGCTCCCGAGAGCGCTCGGGTGATGCGGTCATAGGCCGGCCCGTGAGAACGTTCACGTTCGCAAATGTTCTATATCTGGCCGCGGGGCTCTGCGGAGTCCCGCAACTGGCGCCAGCGCAATTCGGGAATATAGTCAGGGACGACAAGCCGGCGCCTTTCAAGCGCACGACGGATGGCAAGCCGGATTTGACCGGCCTTTGGCTGGCCGATACCCTCGCGCCATTTGACGTGGAGGACCACGAGGCCGTCTATGGTATCCCGGCCGGAAAGGGCGTGGTCGTGGATCCGCCCGACCACAAGATTCCCTACCAGCCTTGGGCTCTGGCGAAGCGAACCGAGCTATTCAAAGACGCTTCCAACGACCCGCAGGCACATTGTCATTTACCCGGCGTGCCGCGCGCCGTCTACACTCCGTTTCCCTGGCAGGTGGTCCAGAAGCCTGGCTTGGTGGTGTTCCTGTATGAGTACCCGCACGCCATTCGTATCATTCACACCGACGGATCGCACCAACACCCCACGGGCCGCGACGTCCTCGATACCTGGATGGGCGATTCAGTCGGCCACTGGGAGGGCGACACCCTGGTAGTGGACGTCAACGCCTTAAACGACCAGACGTGGCTCGATATGGCTGCCAATTTTCATAGCAATCAGCTGCACGTGGTCGAGCGCTACACCCTGATCAACCCGCATACCATTCAATACGAAGCCACTCTCGATGACCCCAAGGTCTACACCAAGCCCTGGAAGATGAAGTTCTACATTCGCGCACAAGAAGCCGGAAAAGACATCATGGAATTCGAGTGCAACGAAGGCGAGCGGGACCTCCAGCACTACGTCAAGTAAGCGATCACGCGCTCCGTTCTTTAACCGGTTCAATCGGGCGAACACTGGCCGTGATCACACTGTAAACGCGCGGCGCACGCCGGAAGATCAGCGGCGAATACTGCACAATGCGCCATAAGTTCGGTCTGCTGATGCCGACGGCGGCGCAAAGAGCCTGCAGGCACCCGAATTTCAATTCATTCCCGTTGCGCTTCAGTATTCTGCAAACCTTGGCCTCAGCTCCGCGCAAAGGCTTGGCGACGCCAGGTGAACCAACCGATTCCACCCATCCATCGCTGACCCGGCAGAACGGCGCTTGCTGGCAGAACGCATTCAGAGCATCGCGTGGGATCGGCGTCGGCCTTTTCCGCGGCAATCGCTCGATGGCCCGTTGAATATCAGCCAGACGCACGAAACCCACATACTGAAGAATCTTTTTCACGCATCTCACCACCGGGTTGCGCGGAACGGACGCCAGCCAGAACCATTGCTTGCGCGCATCCAACCAACGAAGATCGCCGCGCGTCTCTAAAACTTGACGAACCAGGACACGTTCGCTCGCGCTATGGCAATCCGGCGCGATGGCGCAGCATATTTCCTCAATAGTCTGAATTCCATAGCGGCTGCTCGATCGCTGCGCCGCTTTAAGAATGGCGTGCACCACGCCCGCGCGGGCCACTACAAACAGCTTGCTGTCCGCCTCCTCCAGTACGAACTTGGGAGTCCGTCCAAATGCTCGGGCCGTATTCCAAAGGGCCCGCATCCGGAAGCGGTGTCGAGTCAGTCCGCGCGACTGTAGCTCGGCTTCAATATCCTCCGCCGCCAGATTCCGCCGCCGATACACGTACGCGAGCGCCTCGCCGAGGGTCGGGCTCAGTTCGCAATCTCGAATGTGCTCGATGGCCCGGTCGTAGACCTGACGTGTCCGCTCCCGAGTAATCCCGAATTTGTCGCCGGCCTGCGCGAGCAAACAGCCGCCCTGGCCGTCCCAGCCGAGCACCCGCTGCACCACCTCGCGATCCCGGCTGTGCGGCACATGGATCTCCAATAGACGAATCAGCTCGTCCTCCAACGGCGTTTGTCTCGAGGAAATCCCCTTGAGCACGACTCATGTTAGGGGGCTGCCTGTAACGCGTCAATGGATGCGAGCGAATATACGCGTTCATATCTCTTGATACAGGTCGACAGAACCGCGCCATCAACAAACGTGATACCAGGGATTCTAGTCGCTCTATCGACCGCAACCAGCTGCGGACGGTATCCTTTGAGTGGCATCCATCTAACATATGAAGCGCAGCGAACATCGTATTTTGACGACCCACGTCGGCAGTCTTGTACGTCCTAAAGAGCTCCGCGATCTGACCTCGCCCGGGGAGGAACCGAAGGATCTGGCGCAGTACAACACCGTGCTTTGCCGCGAGACCCTGGAAGTCGTCCGTAAGCAGGCTGAGGTCGGCGTCGACATCGTGAGCGACGGCGAATATGGGAAGCAAAGCTGGGCCAACTACATACTGAAGCGCATCAGCGGCTTCGAAACCCGGCCCGACCAATTGCGTCCGGTCGTTTGGCTCGGCCGTGATCGGGAGCGTTTTGCCGAGGCCATTTTCCAGGAGTTTCCGCGACTTGCCGCAGGGACCATCACCGAGGCCTGCGTCGGACCGATCCGCTATGTGGATCACGCGCCCCTGGATCGCGCGCTGGCGAATTTCAAAGCGGCTTTGAGCCAGGTCAAGGTGGAAGAAGCTTTCTTTACGGCCGTAGCGCCGGCCAGCACGGCTTACGACGGCGTCAATGAATACTATCCGAACGAGCACGATTACGTGTACGCCATCGCAGACGCGCTACGCGAAGAGTACCGCGCCATTCACGATGCGGGTCTGCTTCTTCAGGTTGACGATGCTGTGCTGGCCAATATGTACGACCACCTGGTTCAGCAGAGTCCCGAGAAGTATCGCGAATGGGCCAATCTGCGCATTGAAGCGCTGAACCACGCGCTGGCGGGGATCCCGGAGGATCGCATTCGATATCACGTGTGCTTCGGCAGCTGGCATGTGCCGCACGTCGCCGACGCGCCGCTGGAAGATATCGTCGATTTGATTCTCAAGGTCCGAGCCGGAGCCTATTCCATCGAAGCAGCGAACGTCCGCCACGAACATGAGTGGCGTGTCTGGGAAAACAAGAAACTGCCCGCGGGCAAAATCCTAATTCCAGGAATCATCAGCCACCACACCATCACGGTGGAACATCCGCAATTGGTTGCCGATAGGATCGAGCGCTATGCGGGATTAGTGGGACGCGAAAACGTAATCGCGGGCAGCGACTGCGGATTTGCGCAAGCCGAGTTCCTTCAGCGCGTCCATCCTACCGTCATGTGGGCCAAATTTGAGAGCCTGGCGGAAGGTGCGCGCCTGGCTAGCAAGAAGTTGTGGTGATTCAATTATGTATTACTCAGTCCGCCGGCTGCCGCTGCTTTTCATCCTCTGTGGATGCTATTTGCAACTCGCGTATGGCGTCGAAAGCCCGGTAGCTGACGCGGCGATGAACGGCGATCGCGCCGCCGTGCAAACGCTGCTCGAGAAAAAAGCCGATGTCAACGCGCCGCAAACCGATGGCGCGACAGCAATCGAATGGGCGGCTTACCGCGACGATCTTGAGCTTGCCGACGTGCTGATCGCGGCCGGTGCGAACCCGAAGATTCCCAATCGTGACGGCGCTACGGCGCTGCAATTAGCCTCGCTGCATGGGAGTGCTCCGATGATGGAGAGGCTTCTCAAGGCCGGAGCGGACGTCAACGAGCATGGAGTGAACGGGGAGACTCCGCTGATGTTCGCGGCCCGGAATGGCAATCTCGATGCGCTGAATCTCCTGCTCAAGCACGGCGCCGAGGTAAACGCAAAGGAAACGCTCCGTGGCACAACCGCTCTCATGTGGGCCGTGGAGCAGAAGCATACGGACGCAGTGAAACTGCTCATCCAACACGGCGCCGACGTTGGTGTTGCGTCCGGTCCGGATTCCAAAGGCGGCACCGCGTACCTTGCGCCGAACATCGAGCAAAGGGCCCAGCAGGAAGATTTCATCCGCGAGCGGCGAAAGATTCCTGCGCCGGGAGCAGCGATATCGGCCTCCGATGCAGCCGCGGCGGCCGCTGCCTTCGGTGTCGTCAAGAACAGCAAGGGCGGCGGTTTGACACCGCTGGTACTAGCGGCCCGCGAAGACTGCATGGAATGTGCCGAGATCCTGGTGGGCGCTCACGCTGGGGTGAATCAAACCACTCGATACGGGTGGACCCCACTGTTGACCGCTGTTCAAAACCGGCATTACATGCTCGCGGCTTATCTGTTGGATCATGGCGCGGACCCGAATCTTGCGAACAATGGCGGCTGGACGCCGCTCTACATCGCGATCGACAACCGCAATATCGAGGGCGGCGATTATCCGGTGCGCCAGCCGGACATGGATCATCTGGACTTGATCAAGCTGCTCCTCAGCCACGGCGCGAACGTCAACGCGCGGGTCTGCGGCGTGGAGTCAACGGCCAAGAAATGCAAGGGCGACAGCACCGAAACGCGAACTATTTTCACCATGCAGTGGCTCTATGAAGATGGCGCTACACCGTTTCTGCGCGCCGCACAATCGGGCGACGTGGCTGTGATGAAGCTGCTGCTCGATCACGGCGCGAACCCCAAGATTGCCACCACCAACGGAGACACCGCGCTCATGGTGGCCGCCGGCATCGGTTGGGTGGAAGGCGTGACGTACGAATGGTCGGAAGCCGACAATCTCGAAGCAGTCAAGATGTGCCTCGATCTCGGCGTCGATCCAAACATCGCGGATCTCGATGGACGAACGGCTTTGCATGGAGCAGCTCACAAGGGCCGCAACGACGTGATTCGTCTGCTGGTGGAACATGGCGCCAAGCTGGACGCCCGCGATAAGGGCAGCCGCGATACCTTCACCGGCTCGCTCCAAGGTCACACCTGGGAGCCAATCGATTATGCGCGCGGTTTAGTTCGAGTCGGCGTTCAATCCGCACTCCCCCACCCCGATACCGAGGCGTTCATGAAGATGCTCATGCAGGAACACGGCATTCCGGTTCCGCCGCCGACCAATGCTTCCATCTGTCTCACGGATGTTTGCAAAGGGCCCGCGCAGTAGCACCGCTCCAAGGCGAACTCGCGAACAGTCTCGACAGCCTGACCTCATTTGTCTTGATTTGCACTATCACGCCTCCGCAGGGTGAATGCATGCACTGCACGCCCTGTGTGCCACACCCCCACGACCCAGCCCACGATCGAGAAATGCCCGATATGAGCATCCAAGCCTCACTGGACGTCATTTGACACCGCTGGCTCCCTGACGATAGACTGTTCGCGTGCATGCAATCCAGTCAATAAATGCATGCAGAGCGATAGGGCTTGATGAAGCGGCGGAACATGACGAATATCGATCTTAGACTTCTCACGATAGTCAACGAACTCAATAAAACACGCAGTGTCTCGCAGGCAGCCGAAAACTTAGAGTTGAGCCAATCGGCCGTCAGCATGAGTCTTGCCAGACTACGGAAGCACTTCAAAGATCCGCTCTTCGTTAGAACTCCGGACGGCATGGAACCCACGCCGCAAATGAGCGAACTAATCGAGCTGCTGGAGAAAGCGGAGGGATTGCTCGAGACCGCCCTCGTGCACCGCGTTACCTTTCATCCCTCCACGTCGGACCGCTCGTTCCGCCTCGCCGCTACCGACATCACTCGAGTCACCATATTGCCGGCGCTCATGAAGCGTTTGCATGCCACAGCTCGCGGCGTCGGAATCGAACTTCAAGACATATCGGAAGAGACTCCCCGGCTTCTGCACGGCGGTCGTTTGGATCTGGCCGTAGGGTACATGCCTTCCGCGGGCTCAGGGTTTTGCCAGCAGAGGCTGTTTAAGGACCGATTCGTTTGCGCAGTACGCGCGAATCATTCGCGAATCGAGAACACCGTGACTTTGGAGCAATTCGAGAAGGAACCCCACGTCGTGCTTACGATGCCGGGCAGCGGCATCGAGGTGGTGGAGAAGGCGCTGGAGGCCAACCGAATCCATCGCAAGGTGCGCTTGCGCCTGCCGGGATGCTTCGGGATATCCAGCATGATCACCGGAGCCGATTGCCTGGCCATCGTTCCCGAGCAGCTCGGAAAACTCATTGCCAGCGCCGGGAGGATCAAGCTTCTGCCACTTCCCTTCGCTTTGCCTCCTTATTATGTGATGCAGCATTGGCACGAACGTTATACGCACGACCCGGCGAGCAAATGGCTGCGCGCAGTGATCGCCGAGCTATTTTTGGATAAGGGCTTACCGGCCGGCGATATGGAAGCCGCAGCGAGTGCGCGTGAGTAACTACCAAAAAATCACGGGGCTAATAATCACGGGGAATGATACCTTGGGTCAACTGGACGTGATCGACATAAGCTGCGATGAAGAGTATTCTTGCACTTCGGGGTCTGAATTGAACGTAAATCGGGACGGGAGAAATTAGAGTGGGTAACGAATCTGTGCAGGACTTACTGCAGGCCGCGGGAAATCCGGCGACCATGCTCCGCAATTCAAAAGTTGGAGCTTACGTCTATCCGGTGGTTCCCTCTGAATACACCAACTGGCGCGATGAGCAACGTGCCTGGCGGGAGACCTGCGTTCTTTTCGACCAGACTCATCACATGGTGGAGCAATATGTGGAAGGACCCGACGCTCTCAAGCTGCTATCGCATCTTGGGACCAACAGTTTTGCGAGTTTCCCCACCAACAAAGCCAAGCAATTCGCTCCGTGCAGCTACGACGGTTATGTGATTGGCGACGGCATTCTGTTTCATCCCGAAGAGAACAAGTTCACCTTCGTCGGACGCGCACCAGCCGCGAATTGGATCCAATTTCATGCCGAGACCGGCGGGTACAACGTCACCACCGAGAAAGACGACCGCTCGCCCTCGCGCCCAGGCGGCAAACCGGTGGTTCGAAGGCACTACCGCTATCAGATTCAGGGTCCCAAGGCGCAGCAGGTCATCGAGAAATTAAACGGCGGCCCGTACCAGGACATCAAGTTCTTCAATGTGGGTGTCATCAGCATTGCCGGACGCAAGGTCGCGGCATTGCGCCACGGCATGGCGGGCGCGCCAGGGCTAGAAGTCTGGGGACCATACGAGGAAGGCGAGGAGATCCGAGCCGCGATCATGGAAGCCGGCAAGGACTTTGGGTTGGCCCTGGTCGGGGCCAGAGCTTACTCCACCAATGCGCTCGAATCAGGTTGGATCCCGTCTCCTCTTCCGGCCGTTTACAGCGGTGAGAAGATGAAGCCCTACCGGCAATGGCTGCCGGCCTCTAGCTACGAAGGCAAGGGCGGATCGCTCGGCGGAAGCTTCTATTCCGACAACATTGAAGACTACTACGTCACGCCGTACGAGCTGGGTTACGGGCCGTTCGTCAAATTCGATCACGACTTCATCGGGGGCGATGCGCTGAAGAAGATTGCCGACAAACCGCATCGCAGGAAGGTCACTTACGCCTGGAACAAAGAGGACCTCGGCAAGGTATTCCTTTCAATGTTCGAGCGCGACAACTACAAATACGTCGATTTCCCGAATGCGAATTATACTTCGGCGACTTACGACAAAGTGATGCACGGCGGAAAGCTCGTCGGCTTGTCGATGTTCAGCGGCTATAGCTTTAATGAGCGGACGATGTTGTCGCTCGGCATTGCCGACCCCGACATCGAGTTTGGACATGAGGTGACGCTCGTATGGGGCGAAGAAGGCGGCGGGTCCGAGAAGACGACGGTGGAACGCCACAAGCAGACGAAAATCCGGGCGGTTGTGAGCCCCGCTCCTTATTCGGAAGTGGTTCGCACCACCTATGCCGAGGGCTGGCGATCTCACCAGCAAACCCCTCAGAAAGTGTAGTCGAAGTCCCCGAAGAAGTTTGGAACTGAGTCCGCAGGAGAAGCAGCCGAACCATGCAGCCGGACCAAAACCCCCAGCCGTTAACCGACGTAAGAATGGCGAAGCGTCAGGCTAAGACGTCGAGAACACCCGAGCAACGCTGGGACAGGCTGCAGCGCGAGTTCCTGCGGGCCGTCTGGGTTGAATACCCGAATCCAGAACGAGAAGGCTGTCCCGGCACGGAAGCTCTGCGGGACCTTGCCGAGCGCATGGTGCTGCGCGAAGACCTTCAGAGGGACCTTCGATGGAAGCACGCCATTCAATGTGGGCCGTGCTTCGAAGAGTACGTTGTTTTGAGAGATACCTGCCTTACGTCACGCCGGCAGGCGGGCTGACGACACATCAAACTGAAGAGTTTAGGGCCAGAGCGGTTCGCGCTCTAGCCCCAGAAATCTACTATTAGAACAACAGCTTCAGGGCAAACTGGATCTGCCGCGAAGAAGTTGTGGTGTACGTGATCTGCCCGAACGTCGAGTTGGGGATGCCGGTACCAGCCGGACCCTGCGAGAAGGCCGTGGGGTTAGGCAACCCGAAACTGGGGTGGTTGGCCACGTTAAAGAATTCCGCGCGGAACTGAAGGCGGTAATTTTCGTGAATGCGAGTGTCCTTAAGCACCGCCATGTCCAAATCCACCAGACCGGGGCCAGATAGATAGTCTCTCTGAAGATCGCCGAGCGTACCTACCGCCGGCACCGTGAAAGCTGCCGGGTTGGCGTAACCGTTGACGCTGCCGATTATGGGGTTGACGCCCGAAACGATGTTGGGCCGCTCTTCGCCGCTATTTCCGTTTCCGGCTTGATCGAATCCAAGCAGCACGTTCCAGGGCGCGCCGCTCGAGTACGTAAAGTTGCCGCTCAATTGCCATCCGCTTACGAACACATTGCCTTTAAAGGGAAACGCGTAAACGCTGCTGTATTTCACGAATTGCGACCGGTCGAACTGGCAGCGGCCTTCGTCGTAGGAGCCGCTCAGCGGATCGGTAAAGGGCGCACCGCCCTCAAGTCCGGAGGTGCCGGAGGTGTTATCTATGCACTTAGACCAGGTGTAGGAAAGCTGGCCTTGTAAGCCATGCGAGAAGCGCCGGTTCAGGCCCACCTGCAAAGAGTTATAGTGCGAGTCTCCCACTGGAGCCTCGCTGCTGAGAGCGCCGAGAGCGGGATTCTCACGCGGATTACTGACGATTGAGCCAGTCGGCGACAAATGCCCAAAAGTTTCGACGCCGTTCACGTCGACGGGCTCCACGGGATTGATGTCGCGGCCTTCGTACAGGTGCAGGCCCCGCGAGCCAACGTAGCCCACCGTCAAAGTAGTGTTTTCAAACAATTCGCGTTGGATATTGATATTCCACTGATACATGTGCGGCGTATCGTGGACGTTGTAATCCATACCAACGATCTCGGATGGAATTGAGTAGCCGGTTGAGAACGCGTTCGGGAACGGGGGGAATATCTCGAAGGCCAGTTCGTACGGTTTGTTGAAGTAATAACCGGAAGCGTAGGTGCGGGCGCGAATGGGATCGTAGAAAATTCCCGCGCCTAAGCGAATCGAGGTCTTGTGATCCTTAAATGGGTCAAACGCTAAGCCGATTCGCGGGTCCCAGTTCCTGGTCGAGGGGTTTGACGCGAAAACGTGCGAAACAGGAACGAAGGTTCCAAACGGAGGATTGATGATGTTATTGAGTGGCTGCAAGTTCGTCGTAGGATTGGTAACGAACTCATACCGGACGCCGAAGTTGACCGTCAACCTGGAAGTCGCCTTCCACTCATCCTGAGCGTATCCGTCGACTTCAATTTCGCGGAAATCGCGAGTGGAGTCCGTATAGGGGGGGATGGGTCCGATAAAGAGGAACGGGTTCCCTTCCAGAAAATTAGGGATGCTGGTAAAGGTATAGGAACCGCCCCACCATCCGTCTTGCGTGAAGTTGCTCTGCACCCGGCTGAATACACCGCCAAACTTGAAGCTGTGAGACCCCTTGTTCCAGATAATGTCGTCGGCCACGGGGAATTTGTTTTGCACCTGGCTCAGAGGAGCGAAAATGCTGGTGCCGAGCGCCGATAGGCCCGTGATAGAGACTCCGCCATTTTGGTGCCCGCTGGCGTAGAAATTGAGCGCGGGCGTCGGATTTAGATTAACTTCATTGTCGGCTTCTTTGGTTCGCGTGAAGCTGAAGCGGAGAAGGTTCACCAGGCTTGGAGTAATCAACCGGCGCCACTCCACCGTTGCGAAGTGGTTGGCGGTTATGCCCTGTTCCGGCCAGCGGGGCGGCAGTGGCGAACCAAGGAACGGCAAAACAGTGCTGGCGCCGTCGTGCACATAACGCACAAAGAACGAATTCTTGTCGTCCATCGTGTAATCGATA
Source organism: Bryobacteraceae bacterium (assembly GCA_035486995.1). GTDB lineage: Bacteria > Acidobacteriota > Terriglobia > Bryobacterales > Bryobacteraceae > Palsa-89. The sequence continues at coordinate 46,482 of DATHMO010000117.1, read as the reverse complement.
CGCGTCAAAAGGTAATTTTCGTCGCCGGTCTGGCTGGCAACCTCCGGCACCTCCAGAATGCCAGTCGGTGATACTGCCGTTGTCTGAGGATAAAGAGCCAAGACCGGAGCCGCCGCTGCACTGATTCCGACATTCGCCAATCCGTTCGCGCATGCAAGATTTGGAGCCAGTTTACACGGCACCAGTCCCTTGAGCATATTGGCGTCGGGGATAAACGAGGGGACGGTTGAGCCCTGCGACTTCCTCAGTTCCTCGTCGTTGAAGAAGAAAAACAACTTGTCCTTCTTAATGGGCCCGCCAATGCTGCCACCGAACTGATTTTGATTGAACGCCGGTTTGGCCGAACCGTCAAAGAAGTTGCGCGCGTCCAAATCGCTGTTGCGGAAGTACTCGTACGCGGAGCCGTGAAAACTGTTGGTGCCGGATTTGCTGGCCGTATTCACTACCGCGCCGTTGCCGCCAAATTGAGCGCTGTACGTGTTGGTGAGCACCGAGAATTCAGCGATGGCCTCAACGCCGAGCGTAGTGCCTAACACGCCCGAACCTGACCCGTGGGCCCAGAACCCCTGGATATCCACATCATCCAAAAGATACGCCTGGCCTTCCGACCTTGCGCCGGAAACGCTGAAGTTAGCTTCCAGACCGTAGAGTAAATTCGCGCCGCCGGCTGGGGCTCCGACTCCGTTCCCCGTTGTGATTCCTGGCGCCAGCGCGATGAGGTCCGTAAAATTGCGGCCGTTCAACGGCAGGTCCGCAATCTGTTTCTGTTCCACAACCGAAGAAAGAGTAGACGAAACGACGTCCACCTGGGAGGCCTGTGCTTCTACCGTGACCGTTTGTTGCTGCTGGCCGGGCGCAAGCGCAACGTCGACGACCAACTGGCTGCCGACGATGGTCGTAATGCCCTTGCGGACTACGGTCTGAAATCCTGGAGCCGAGGCTTGCACTTCATAGTTGCCCGGGATCAAATCTACGACCGTGTAGCGGCCTTGCGAATCGGTTGTCACTACTTGCCTAACACCTGTGTCAACATTTGTGACTTGCACCGACGCGTTGGGCACAACCGCCCCGGATGAATCCGTTACTGTGCCTAACAGCGTCGCGTTTGCTCCCTGTCCATATACCAGGTTCGGCAGTGCGAGAAGTCCAAGCAGAAGGCCGAAAATAATTGCAGTGAAAACGCACTTGCTACGACGTGGTTCTAGATGTGCCATTTTCTTAATCTCCCTTTTTTTGCGCAACCCTAAGAACGTGGACCGCGAAAAGCGCGACGGCAGGCAGAATTCGCCCGCGGATAGACAACTGCGTCAGCATACTCGGCTAACCTCCCGCTTTTTAAGCGTCACTTCTTGGCATGACAGGCCGCGACCCCGAGTGCGACCGGATTGCATGCATACCGGGCGAGTATATCTTTGACAACTGTGTTAGTCGAGGGGTTAACGCTGATATTGCAAATCACTGCGGCTGATAGCGCGTGTATGCAGCAGCTTGATTCGGCGCTGAATACGCGCGACGGACGCCTACAACTGGATCAATTTCGCACCGGCCACGTCGGCCGGGAGCTCCGAATTCCTGAGAGCATCCTCAAGATTCCGGCGCGCCACCCGGGCGTGTTCCCGCGTTAGGACTTCGGCGCGCATGCCTTCGCGATTGGCAATCGCGTCCACGATCCCACAATGCTGGTCCGCCGAAATCAGGAAAAGCTCCCAAAGATCGGTGGAAACATATTGCCGCTTCAAGAACGCGCTGGGAGAGGCGAACGGCAGCGTGCACGCCTGCTGGATGGCGCGCCGCAACATGCGGCTATGCGACAAATCGAGCAAACCGGAGTGAAAACGCGCGTTGAGGTCGATGTAGAGATTGAACGTCTCCATCGTCAGCTTTCTTGCGCCGCGCACGAGATGCAAGATATCGATGCTGGTTGCCCGCAGCGTGTTTAACTCGCTCGGGTGCTTAAATCGCTCGGCTACCAGCCGCGCCGCGGCGCCTTCCAGCAAGCCACGCAGTTCGATGGCGTCGTAGATGTCCTCCGTCGAAAATCTCTGGACCACAAATCCGCGGGTGGGCCGGATCTCAAGAAAGCCCTCGTGGGCCAAGCGCTCTAGCGCGAGGCGAAGCGGAATACGGGAAACCTTCAGTTGAGCGGCTAGCGGAACTTCCCGGATGCGCTCGCCAGGCCGGAAATGGCCCTGCACCAACATCTCACGCAGCGAGAGAACGGCTCGGGCTGTCTGAGACGATGCCTTCGACTTAACCGCCGGTGGTTTCAAGGTCCGACTGACTCGTTCCATTCCACGTCCTCGGGATCATTATATTCGCTTGTAAGGCTGCATGCATTTTCCCTGTCCCCTGCATGCACAGCCCGATCGCCAGGCCGGATTGACAAGCATTCTCGCGGACTTATATACTGTAACCGCTTTTGTGAAATGCATGCATTATATCCACTATAAAACCGTGACCCTTTCGGCAGCACTCCTTGCACTCTGGCTTTGTGTCCCGAGTTGGGCCCAGGCGCCGAACCCCAACGCTTTGACGGCTCCAGCAGGATCGCAACAAGCTTATCCGGCCCCGCCCACAGAAGCGAAACCGGGCGCGGCGAAGCCCGCATGGCCGCCTTCCGGCCCGACACCCCGGACAGCCGATGGAAAGCCGGACCTTTCCGGCGCGTGGGCGCCCAATGCAATCCGTCAAAACGTCGACTTAGTGGCGACCGGAGTCCAGGTCCCTTTTCAGCCCTGGGCCGAGAAAGTGTACCAGCAACACAAGGACACGATTTCGAAGGACGACCCCGAAGCGCGCTGCCTGCCCCCTGGAGTGCCGCGCATGACCACCACTCCCTATCCGTTTCGGATCGTGCAGACACCGGGCCTCACGATCATCGTGTATGAGGGCGGAGCGCACGTTTGGCGACAGATCTTCACGGATGGACGTGGGCACTCGGAAGATCCGAATCCCTCCTGGCTTGGAGAGTCCATCGGGCATTGGGAAGGCGACACTTTCGTGATCGACACCATTGGATTAAACGGCAAAACCTGGCTCGACGAGGCGGGCTTACCTACCACTGAATCGTTGCACGTCATCGAGCGGATCCGAAGGACCGATTTCGGCCACCTGGAGACGGAGAACACCATCGACGACCCGAAGGCTTACACCAAGCCGTGGTCATTCACCACGCATCCGGTGATGCTGAAGGGCGAACTGATGGAGTATATCTGCCAGGAAAACAATAAAGACGTGGAGCACTTAGTCGGGAAGTAGAGAACCCTCAGAGCCCGAGATCACTGAGGCTGGGGTGTTCATCAGGACGCCGCCCCAGTGGCCAATGGAACTTTCGGTCTCCCACGGCCATGGGAAGGTCGTTGATGCACGCGTGGCGAACCCGGTTCAGGCCGTGCTCGTCGTACTCCCAGTTTTCATTGCCGTAGGAGCGAAACCAATTGCCCGAGTCGTCGTGCCATTCATAGGCAAATCGCACCGCGATGTGATTGCCCGTAAAAGCCCAAAGTTCCTTGATCAGGCGGTAGTCCAGCTCCTTCGCCCATTTGCGTTTGAAAAACTCAACGATCGCCGGTCTCCCGGTTATAAACTCCGCGCGATTCCTCCAGTGTGAATCCAGCGAGTAGCCCAGGCTTGCTTTCTCCGGGTCGCGCGAATTCCACCCATCCTCCGCCAAGCGAACCTTCCGAATAGCGGTTTCAAGAGTGAATGGCGGCAAAGGAGGCTTGTCCAAAGACGCGCCCTCTTGTTTTACAGCAGTAGTGTCCATCGATTCTGTCATTGATAGCTCCGTAATAGCTCCGTGTGTTTCGTCAGCAACCTGCGAACTCTGATCGCTACTGGTTGAGATACCGCTTGAGCCCCTCGGTTGCTACCCGAATCACGGCGTCCCGATTGCATAAGAGTTATCGGCTGCCGCGTGTTGACCATGGTTATAAGCGCTGAATCAAGCCAGTAGGGGCGAAGAGGCAACTGCGGTGTGACCGTCCATCGGAAGTCGCGTCTCCGGGTTGACAGTGGGGCGCTATCCGAGGGCAAGGAATTAAGGAGGGATATGAGTACCACTGAATCAGATCAAATTTATCAGCCGCCTACAACGCCGTTGCGCGGCTCAGGTTTAGCCGTGCGACTCACGGCAATCGTGGGCGCCATCGTAGTGACTGCGGGGCTCTTTCTCTATGCCGGCGGTTGGTTCACACCTCACAAGCTGACGCCGGCGGGGATTGTCAATACGTTTGAATATCTGAATGGAGTGCATTCCGGATTTCGGCGTAATCATGCCAAAGGGGTCTGTATCACGGGTTACTTCGAGAGCAACGGCCAGGCACAGACGATCTCCAAGGCACAGGTTTTTCTCCCCGGCCGCGTGCCCATCGTAGGACGGTTTGCGCTCGCGGGCGGTCTACCCTACGCCGACGACACGCCGAAAACGATCCGAAGCCTGGCGATTTTGTTTAATCAACCCGACGGAGAAGAGTGGCGGACGGCGATGGTCAACATTCCCGTATTCGTGGTGAACACGCCGCAGGCGTTCAACGAGTTCCAGCTGGCGTCCTCTCCCGACCCGGCTACGGGCAAAAACATTCCCGGCGCGATGCCGGCATTTCTGGCGAACCATCCGGAAACCGCCGCTGCGCTCAAAGTGATCGGCACCCATCCGTTCTCGTCCGGATTCGGCGACAGCCCGTACTACGCGCTGAACGCCTTCCGCTTCGTCAATGCCCAAGGTGAGTCGACTCCTGTTCGTTGGTATCTCGCGCCGGATCAAACGTTCGAGGCGAACAGCACGGCGCCAACCGGCAAGAACTATTTGTTCGATGGACTGATCGCGCAGCTGCACGCGAAGCCACTGCGTTGGAATTTGATGCTCATCGTTGGCCAGCCCGGCGATTCGACTGCGGACGCGACTCAGGTCTGGCCTTCGGACAGGAAACAGATCAACGCGGGAGCCCTAACGATCAACACCATCGAGAGCGAAGCGACCAGTCCAACGCGCGATATCAATTTCGATCCGCTGGTGCTGCCGGATGGGATATCGCCATCGGACGACCCGCTGCTGAGCGCGCGTTCGGCGGCGTATTCGCAGTCCTTCAGACGGCGTGAAGGGGAGCACAAGGAGCCCAGCGCAATTTCAACATCGGAGGTTGAAAAGTAACCATGTCCAGCTATACAAAAAGTCCCACTCAATTCGCTTTCCCGTCGCGGATCCTTCACTGGCTGATGGCCGCCTGCCTGATCGCGATGCTGTTCATCGGCGTCGCGATGGTGGCCTCATTGGCTGACTACCACACGCTCCTCTCGATCCATCGTCCGCTCGGCATCCTGATCTTGCTGCTGGCAGCGGTTCGGCTGGTCACTAGGTTGCTGACGAGGCTACCGGATTTTCCCCCGAGCATGGCGCCACAGGAACGCTTTGTAGCCAAAGCCTCCGAACGGCTGCTGTACACCTTGTTCTTCGCGCTACCGCTGGTGGGTTGGGCCATGCAGTCCGCTGGCCACTACCCCATTGTGATGTTTGGAACGGTACACCTGCCGCCGATTCTGCCCGCAAGGCCGGAGCTCTATGCTACGTTGCGTGAAACGCACACGCTCCTCGCCTATCTTCTGTTCCTGACCTTTCTGGCCCACGTGGCTGCTATCTTGTTCCACACCCTGATCCTGCGCGACGGCCTTCTGGAACGCATGGTTCCGTGGTCCGTTCGCGCGGCGGAAGGCAAAGGCAGAATCTGACCCGTGGCTCATACCTGGGTCAGCCCCACTGGCCCAGGGACAACCCCGCTTCAGTGAACCACACATAATTTGCAGAGGAAAACTCTTATGGCAAACCGCTATCAATCCACGGTTTCGATAAAAGGGCTTCCGCTACGTCCGGACGATGACGGGCTCATGTTGAGTTCGCGACAAAGGCGCAAAGCAGCGTGGAACCGAACTGTGGTTATGCTCGCGGCGTGGCTCGAGATCGTTGTGGGTGTCAGCTTACTGGTCGACCTCAATAGCCAGTCCCAGGGCCTGTTTGGCGTGACGCCGGACGGGGTCGGCGTCCCAATCGCACGATTTGCGGGGATTGGGTTAATCTCACTGGGCATCGCGTGTCTGCCCTCGAAGGCCACCGAACCGCAGCGCGGAGCCGTGCGAGGGCTTTTCGTTTTCAACCTTGGGGCGACAGTCTTCTTTGCAGGGGTCGCCATGGCAACTCCGTTTCGGGGTGTGGTGCTGGTGCCGGTCGTGATTTTGCACGCCGTGATTACGATTGTTCTGATTCCGATCCTTCAGTCCGTGGCGTGAGATGGCGGCTAATGGGGCGGTCTTAGAGACCCGTTCGGCTAGTGCCTTACTGCGATGGCCGACATCTCAATCTTCGCGCCGCCGATCAAACCCGCAACTTGCACCGCAGCTCGCGCTGGCTTGGGATCCGCCATTAGCTTGTTGTAGACCTCATTTATTTCGGAGACGTCATTCAGGTCCGTGAGATAAATTGTCACCGAGACGATGTCGGACATCCGGAAGCCGGCTTCTTCAGCCACTTGTCTTACGGCGGCGATCGCATTCGTGGTTTGCCGCCTGATATCTGTGCCAGTCAGCTTGCCGTTGGAATCAGGGCCTTGCTGGCCTGCGATGTAGAGCGTATCGCCCGAAACGTAGCCGTTACTGAACGGCGCGCCCTTGATAAAGCCGATGGCCTGCTCTTGAGAATTCATCGCTGGATCTCCTTTTCTTAACCGCCTGGTCTACTTTCCCGTTACTTCGCGGATGACGCGCAGATAATTCTCGCCCAGGATCTTCTTCACATCGCGCTCGGCGTAATCGCGTTCCAGCAGCACTTCGATGAGCGCCGGCATCTTTGAAACATCGTCCAGGCCGTTCGGCGGCCCCGAGACCCCGTCGAAATCGCTCCCGATCCCTACGTGGTCGATACCGGCCACCTTCACGGCGTGGTCGATGTGATTGGCTACGTCATCGACTGTGGCCGCGACTTTCACGCGGTGGCCGAACAGCGTCCGCACGTCCTCCGCAGCGTAGTCGTCCAGCGCCCTCCCGGTCAGCAATGGAGCGGTAGTCTCCGTCTTGATCGCGGCTTCCAGCGCCTCCGCGTCCTTCGGATTGACAAACCCCTCGCCGAAACTGATGCCGATCACGCCGCCGTTCCTGGCGAGCGCCCGCAGCATCTCGTCCGAGACGTTCCGCGGAACAGGCGAAAGTGCACGCATCGATGAATGCGAAACAATGACCGGTTTGGAGGTGACATCGAGCGCGTCGTAGAACGTCTTATCTGCGACGTGCGAAAGGTCCACCAGCATCCCAAGCCGGTTCATTTCCCGGACCACTTCTTTGCCGAAATCGGTCAACCCATTGTGCACCGGATTGTCGGTCGCCGAATCCGCCCAGTTGTTATTGCGGGAATGCGTCAGTGTCATGGAACGCACGCCCAGTTGGTGATACATCCGAAGCACCCGCAGGTCGTCGTCGATGGTGTGGCCGCCCTCCACCGTCAGAAACACCGCGATCTTCCCCGCCTTCACGATCCGCCTGATATCGGCGGCCGTGGTCGCCAGCTCCATTTCGCCCGGATGCGCGTCCAGCATCGATTGCATGGCGTCGCGCAGGTCCAGCGTCCGGCGCACCGCCTCCGCGCCGGGAAAATATACGGGAACCCATAGAGCAAAAAACGGCGCGTGCGTTCCGCCCTCACGCAGCCGTGGAATGTCGACGTGACCTACGTCCCAACGTTTGCCCAGGTCTTCCCCCATTACCAATACACGTTGAACCGTGTCGATGTGGCTGTCGATTCCGATGGCCTCTGCGGCCAGTTTGCGCGCCCGCAGGGGTATTTTCTTAGGCGTGGATTGTTCAGGGCTTCCAAGGGTCGTCGTTTTCATGCTGCAACAAGAAAAGCAATCTCGGTGCCAACCCTCCAGTCGCGCCTTTCGCTTGGGTCAGATTGGTGATTCCACAAGCGCGGGTGGTTTGGCATGCGATTTGCCATTTGTAATGGCGAAGGAACCCATATTGGCCCACGTCGTCATAGCGATCTTAGGAGTGTGGGTTCTTTTCTTGATTTTGCGATCCATGGTGCGAATCGCGCTGATGAATCGCCACTACCGGGACTTTTTTGCCCAGGGCACTGCCCGTGCCGTACGTGCGGTGGTCGCCCTGCGGCTCCGGGGTAACCGTGATCCCGCAGTTACACATCCGGTCCTGCTTTGGTCTTTCCCCCTCTACATCCTCTCGTTGACGATCGTCTACTTCGTGGGCGCGATGGCGGCCTTCACTCTCCTGTATTGGGGAACTCGAGCCGTGGGCACTTGGCACCAGGCGCTGATTGCCTCTGGATCGGCATTAAATACTCTTGGCTTTGCAACCCCAACGACTCCCGCCGGACAATGGCTTTCGATTCCAGAGGGCGCACTGGGACTCGGAATCGTCGTGTTTCTCTTTACTTTCATTCCAGGGTATCAGGCTGTGATTCGGTCGCGTGAGGACAGGACGAGCTGGCTGTATATCCGCATCGGTAATCAACCAACGGGAATCGGATTGCTCGAATGGTGCCAACGAACGGGGATGGCGGAAGACATGAGAGATACGTGGGAGGCATGGGAAAACTGGTTCCGCATGCTCGGCGACACGCACTCGGTACTGCCCATGCTCACAGTGTCGCCTTCGGTGCAGAGTGGTCAGTCTTGGGTTGTGGCTGCCGCCGCCGTTCTTGATGCCGCGGCTTTTGCGGCGTCCTCGCTCGACACTCGAGATTCGGAAGCTGCGAAGATTTGCGTCCGCACAGGTGCGCGTACATTCTTGGCGATCGCCGATGCGCTCGGGCGGGTTAGCCCAGCTACGGAGGAAGGAAGAACCCCTCCATTGAAGGAAAGGTACGAAGCCGGGCGGGCTCACCTATCTGCGGCCGGAATGTCGTTGAAGCCGGCATGCGACCAAGAGGCTCAACGGGAAGAGTTCCTGTTGCTGCGTGCGCAGTATCAGGAGGCCTTGTTCTTCGTTGCGTCTCGGATATTCGCTCCGCTAGACGGCGCTCTAGCTGACGGTTGATTATTGGCTCACTCGTGTCGTCGTGCGAGTTCAGATGTCGAGTCCACAGATGGTCGCGTTCGCCCGAGAGTGTCAACGGGTGGTCACGGGAGGTCAGCGGCGAGCGTGGGCCGTATCAGGAACGGGGTGTTGTCTCTGACTTGGCGCGAAAAGTGCAAATAAGCGCTCGGCATCGCCGCCCAAGGCGGAGGAAGCGCGGTCCTTAATTTGCCAACCCGAGGAGAAATTCCATGAGTCGAAACGTAGCGGATTTGATGTGGGAAATGTTTGAGCAGGCCGGGGTGAAACGCTGTTATGGGATCGTCGGCGACGCGCTGAATCCCGTACTGGACGCGCTCCGCCGAAACGGAAAAATCGATTACATCCACGTCAGGCATGAAGAATACGGGACTTTTGCGGCGGTGGCCGAAAGCTACTTCACCGGAGATCCCGTGGTGGTTTGCGGAACGGCGGGTGCGGGGACGGCACATCTGCTCAATGGCCTGCTGGACGCTCTGAAGGAACGCGCGCCCGTGATCGCGATTGCCGGCGACGTTGAGACCACGATCATGGACACGTCGGCTTTCGAAGAGGTGAATCCGCATCAGCTGTTTGCCACTGCGGCGCTTTATATCGGGCGCATCGTGAATCCGGAACAAGCCCGAGCCGTAATCGAGAGCGCGATCCTGACCGCGGTGGTGGATAAAGGGCCGACGGTCATCTCCTTGCCGGGCGACGTGGCGGCGGCCGACGCGCCCGCCGAATCCCGTCCCATTACGATTCCCGCGCGCCCCATGTGCCGTCCAGCCGATTCCGATCTCCACAAGCTAATCGAGATGATCGACGGTGCGAGAAACGTCGCGATTTTCGGCGGCGACGGCTGCCGATTCGCGCATGACGAAGTGGTGGAGCTGGCCGCCCGGTTGAATGCTCCCGTTGGCTACACTTTCCGCGGCAAGCAGTGGCTGGAACATGAGAATCCGTTCGCCACCGGCATGACGGGGCTGCTGGGATATGGCGGAACATACAACGCGATTCACGCCGCGGACCTGGTGCTGTTGCTGGGAACCGATTTTCCGTTCTCCGAATTCCTCCCGGGCGGGCGCGTGAAGAAGGTTCAGATCGACAACAACCCAAAACACCTGGGCCGGCGAACCGCGCTCGACCTCGCGCTGGTAGGCGATGTCCGCGACACTCTGCAGGCCCTGCTTCCGGCCATCGGCCAGCGGACGGATCGTGACTTTCTTGAGAAATACATGGAACAAACGGACAGCTTTAACGGAGTGATGCAGCATTATGTCGACAAGGGTCCGTTCATCAAACCCATCCGCCCGGAGTTTCTCGCGGCCACACTCAGCGATGTGGCGGCGGATGACGCGATGCTTTTCATCGACACCGGCACGGCGTGCATTTGGGGTTCGCGGCACTTCAAAGGCAGCCGCCAGCGCAGAATTTTCGGCTCGTTTTCCTGGGGGTCGATGGCCAACGCCGCGCCCAACGCTTTCGGAGCGCAGTTGGCGTATCCCGGCCGCCAGACCATCGCGCTGTGCGGTGATGGCGGCTTCGGCATGCTGGGTCTGGGCGATCTGATGACGCAAGTGGAGCGGGAGATGCCCGTGGTCCAAATTATCCTCAACAACGAGATGTTGGATTTCGTGAACATCGAGCAGCAGGAGGCAGGGTTGATTCCTTTTGGCACGAAATTCAAGAATCCAAATTTCGCTAAAGTGGCTGAAGCCATGGGCGCTAAGGGTATTCGTCTGGAAGACCCAAGCGATGTTAAAGAGGCGCTCACCGAAGCTCTTGCGCATCGCGGCGGCCCGGTGGTGGTGGACGCGGTAGTGGATCCACTGGCGCTGTCCATGCCTTCGCACGCGCCATTTCATACCGTGAAAGGTTACACGCTTAGCCTGATGAAGCAGGTTCTGACAGGCCGGCTAGACGACGTGATCGAGACTATCGAGCACAACGTTCGCCTGGTGTGAAGACCGGCGTCTTTGTCGCAACCCGGCGGAGTCTTCTTGCGATGGTGCTCGTCGCCACAGGCGTGCATGCGCAGGGGCCGCCGGTTTCCGCGGATCGCCCGTGGCACGGCGCCGATGAGCGCGGTTTGGCCGCCGAAGCGGGCCGCTTTCGACCGCAGAGGTATCGCATCGACTCGGGCAAAACCTATTCGCTCGCTGAGCTGATCGATCTGGCCGAAGCACACAATCCGGAGACTCGCGTGGCATGGGAAAATGCTCGCGCGCAGGCGGCGGGCCTCGGCATCGCACGCAGCGAGCTTTATCCGGCATTATCGGCAGCAGCCCTTTCTGGTGTCGATCGCGAAGAGGTTCCGTTGGGAACCCGCTTTTATCGCTTCACTGATTCCGCGTTCGAGCTCAGCCTGGATCTCAGCTACACAATCCTCGACTTCGGCGCCCGCCGGGGCCGCATCGACGCGCAAAGCGCCCGGGTTCTTGCTTCGAACTTCGCCTTCAACGACGAGCATCGCAAACTCATCTACGAAGTTCAGCAGGCCTACTATCGGTTGTTAAACGCCACCGCGCAGGAGGCCGCCGCCAGAGCGAGCCTGACCAATGCCCAGGCGGTGGAGCAAGCCGCTGAAGAGCGCTTACGAAATGGGCTGGCGACGCTGCCGGATGTTCTGGAAGCACGTAGCGCAAAGGCCCAATCACAATACGATCTACAGGCGGTGCTGGGCGCCGAACAGATCGCTCGCGGCGATTTGGCGACAGCTCTGGGGACCTCCGTCGCCACCGCGATTCGCATCCAGCCACTCGACGAAACACCGGAGCCTGGCTCGGCCGGCGACACGGTTGAGAAAGCCATCGATCGCGCACTCAATCAACGGCCCGACCTAGAGGAGCAAGTGGCCGCCATCCGCGAGAGCAACGCCCAGAGCAAAGAGGCGCGCGCGGCGTATTATCCGACCCTGAGCGTCCGCGCCAATCCGAGCGCCCAGTCGCTGTTTTTCACGCAGCAAAACCTTCCCAGTGGACACACGGCGGATTTGACCGGCAGTGTGGCGTTGAGCCTAAACTGGACCGTGTTTGACGGAGGCGCGCGCAAGAGCCGGGTGGCGGAAGCCGAAGCGCGAATCAGGCAAGCCGAGGCGCAGGTAAGCGCCGCGCGCGATCAAATCGAAGACGAAGTTTGGGCCGCATATGCCAACGTGAATACGGCCTTCCGGCAACGCGAAGCCGCGGGCTCGCTGCTGGAAGCCTCGACGCAATCCTACTCGGCTGCGCTCGAATCCTACAATTACGGTGTTCGTAACCTGCTGGATGTCACCGCGGCGCAGAAGGTACTAGCGCAAGCGCGGTCGGCCGACATCCAAGCGCGCACGCAGGTTCTGGCCAGTCTATCCGAGCTAGCTTTCCGTGCGGGCGACCTGATTCAAACTGGAGTGCCTCAAACTGGAAAGGCGGCCCCGCACCCATGAGCCGCGCTCCGTCTTTCGACATCATCGGATCGTTCTTCCCGGCATGGCTAGTATGCTTCGCGGCGGCTTTGCTGCTCACCGTGGCTGCTCGCTGGCTGTTGCTTCGGCTCCACGTTGCGCTCGCATGGCCGGTCTTGGCCTATCCGTCCTTGACGGTGGTCTTCACCTTAGCGCTGTGGCTGATCTTCTTTCGTTAGAGGAATCTATGAATCCTGCATCTCAATCCAAACTCGGAAAACGAATTGGTATGGCCCTCAGCATCCTGATTGTGGCCGCCGCATTGGTGCTCGGGGCGGTGGTGACCGGTCATGTGAACCGTTATCCGCGCACGGATGACGCGGAAATTGTGGCCAATTTTATCGGGATCGCGCCACAAGTGGAAGGTCCCATCCTGCGCCTGAATGTGCGCGACAACCAGTTTGTGAAGCAAGGGGATCTGCTTTTCGAGATCGACGACCGGCCGTATCGATACGCGTTGGAAAAGGCGATCTCCGATCAAGCCACGCTCGAAGGACAAATCTCCGATGAACAGCGCAGAATCGCGGCACTGGTGAGCGCGGTTTCGGTTTCGCAGGCCAATATCCAGGGGACTGAAGCCGATGTCACGCGGTCGGCGGCGGCGGTGGATCAAGCTCACGCCGATGTCGCCAACGCCGAGCAAGGCGTCAGCCGGGCACAAGCGGAGTGGGCGTACGCCAATAACAACCTGCATCGCATCGAACCCCTGCTGGTGAAACAGTTCGTGACAGTGGATCAAGTAGATCGCGCGCGGACGCTGGAGGTCGCCCAGGAACAAGCCCTGAAACAGGCTCAATCCCAGCTACGCTTGTCGCAGGCCGGATTGCAGGCTACGCTGGCGCAGGAGGAGCGCACCCGCGCGATGCTCGAGCAAAGCAAAGCGCAGCACGAACAGTCGCAGCACGCCGTCACCACCCTGGAACCACTGGTCAACCAGCGCGGCGCCCGAGTGTCGGCCATTGAGACCGCTCGCTACAATCTGAACAACTGCCGGGTTTATGCGCCGTTCGGGGCTCGGGTCACGAATCTGACGATTTCCGAAGGCGCCTACGCGCACATCGGGCAGCAAGTGTTCACTCTGATTGACGCACGTACATGGTGGGCCGTGGCCAACTTTCGCGAAGGCCAGCTCCAGCACATCGTTCCCGGCATGAAAGCCGACGTCTACGTGTTGTCCAAGCCCAGCGTGTCATTCCCCGGCGTTGTGGAAAGCATCGGTTTTGGCGTCACTCCCGATGAAGACGTAGTGGGGCGTCTTTCGCCCGGCCTGCCTGATGTGCAACGAACTCTCAACTGGGTGCACCTGGCCTCGCGGTATCCGGTACGCGTCCGTGTCGCGGATGCGCCGGCTGATCTGCTGCGCGTGAGCGAGTCGGCCGTGGTGGTGCTCCGAGGACTTTGAGTGTGAGCACGATCGCACAAAGTTTTCCCGCCACGCGCACGCGGTTTGCCTGGCTTTGGGAGCTCCTGAAGAACGAACTCGCGCCGTACAAGGGAAGGACCGCCTTAGTGGCGCGCATGGTCACAGCTTCCACACTGATGATGATCCTGTGCATGACCTTCAAGATCCCCTATGCAGCCTATGCGGCTCTGTTCGCATTCAACATCTCCCGCGAAAGCATCGAGGGAACCGCCAGGGCGGCTCGCGGGCTGGTTGTCGGATCCGCGCTGGGTGGCGTCTACGTCCTATTCTGCTCGGCGCTGGTCCTTGGAAACGCGATGCTGCGTTTTCTCTGGGTGATTGTGACACTATTTCTGGTCTTTTACGGTATCAGCGCTCTGAGCGACTACTCGGCGTCCGCCAGGTTTGGCTATTTAAACGTAATCATCATCCCCGTGGCGACCAGCCAAGTTTCGGCGGAAACGAAGATAGAGACTACGCTTTGGGCCGTGGGAGCAATTTCACTCGGCAGCATCGTCGCCTTTCTCCTGGAGATTGGCTTCGCGTCGTTCCGGCGAGCCGACGAATTGACGGAAGGACTCACCGAGAGCCTGAACTCGGTGGAAGAAACGCTACGATCGTATGGCGCCGAGGGGGATTCGGCTGCGTCCGCGGAATCCGCCATTGCCCGGCTCGCTAGCCTGGGAACGTCGCGATTACGGCGTTTGCTGCAGCGCGCCGGTTATGAGCCGCGGCGAGAACAACGGATGGCGGGCATCGTGACGCTGGTAGGCCGGCTGGTGGATCTCGCGGCCAATCTGGCACAATTCCCCAGCCGGGCAGGTCAGGACGATCGCATCCGCCTGCGAAGTGTTGCCGACGACATCGCGAGGATTCGCATCGCGGTGGCTACCCAATCGGTCCCGATCGCGGCAAATCCGTCCAGCCAAAGCCAGACGCCGTCGTCCCTGCCCTTGCTGGCTGAGATCGAGAAAACGGTGTCTCTGATTCACGACGTATTCGCGGGCACCGAATCGCTGTCCATCTACGCCCTTCTGCCATCCACTGAGCGCCCCGGAGCGACGCCTCTCGTTCCTGGCGCGCTTTCCGATCCGCGCCACATAAAGTTCGCCTTGCGGGGCTGCCTGGCGGCGAGCCTCTGTTACATCACTTATAGCGCCTTGTTTTGGCCTGGAATTTCAACCTCGGTGACTACTTGCCTGCTGACTGCTCTGACAACCGTCGGCGCCTCCCATCAGAAGCAGTTCTTGCGATTCGCCGGCGCACTCATCGGGGGAGTGGTAATCGGCATGGGGACGCAGGTATTCCTGCTGCCGAATATCGACTCTATCGGCGGGTTCACCATGCTTTTCGTGGTAGTTGCATCGCTTGCGGGCTGGATCGCGACTTCCAGTTCCCGGCTTTCTTATCTCGGCGTGCAGATTGCCGTGGGTTATTATCTGATCAACCTGCAGGAGTTCAAAATTCAGACCTCGCTTGCGGTGGCCAGGGATCGCGTGGTCGGCATCCTGCTAGGGCTTCTTATGATGTGGCTGGCTTTCGATCTCTTATGGAGCGCTCCAGCGGCCGTGGAGATGAGAAAGACGTTCGCGTCCAGTCTACGGCTGCTGGCGCAATTGGCCCGGGAGCCCGTTTCAGGCGACGTCCGCGCCGCCATCGAGAAGACCTACGTGCTGCGTGAAACAATCAGCACGGATTTTGATAAAGTGCGATCACTCGGAGACGGTGTTCTTTTCGAATTTGGACCTTCGCGGCAGCGGGATCTGGCCCTGCGCGAGCAGTTTCGCGAGTTGCAGCCGCAATTGCGGACGCTCTTTATAATGCGGGCGACGTCGCTGAAGTACCGTCTCCAATTACCGGGATTCGAATTGCCGCAGGCGGTGCTGGTTGCCCAGCAAAACTACGACGAACGTTCAGCGGAGGTTTTGGAAGACATGGCCGATCGGATTGAGGGTGTCCCGCGGAGTACAAGTCCTCGTCCGATGGACTCCCTGGGCATACTGGAAAGTAGTGCTCGAGAAAGCTTCCCGATGGACGCTGGACCGCAAGCAGCCCACGCTCAGTCTTTTATGCCCTTGCTCCGCCGCATCGACGGCTTGACGAACTCGGCGGCCGAACAAGTTGCCCGTACTTTCGCGTGATGGCCGGCCACGACGCCTTGTGGGGAGGCGACAAAGAAGGTGGCCAACCCTCCAGCCCATGGCAATAAAAGACGTCCTCGGCAGTAGTCCGAGCCCAGCCATGCCCAACAAAATGATCTAGGACCTGCTCTCCACCACTGGAGGTAGCCCTTGCACGATGGCAACACTCAACAGTGACGCTAAGGCCAAGCTCGCGCTGGAACTGACGACCGGCTTGGCGGCTGCGAGTCTGATCTAACGGCGATCGATGGAATCGGGCCAATAATGAGCCGCCTGTCTAATCGCAAAACTCGGAGATACGACATTAGAATTCTGCTTTGCCATACCGCAAACACGAATCGGGGAAGATCATGAATAAACTCCTATCAGCAGACCCCGCTCGGCTCGGCCGTCCGGATGTACCACCCTCTTCGGATGCCGTGGACGAACAGCGTCTAGGGGGAACTTCGGAAGAACTTAAGACAGATCTGATCGACATACTCGGCGAGGATCTGGTACGGCATCGTATCAGCGATCTGGTGCGCTATGCATCGGATGCCAGCCCTTACCGGTATATCCCGAACGTGATCGTGCAACCAAAGAACATTGATGACGTAGCGGCGATTTTTCGATATTGCGCGGAGAAGAGCCGCCATGCAACCTTCCGGGCGGGTGGCACCAGCCTGAACGGGCAGTCACAAGGCGACGACATCCTGATCGATGTAAGGCAGCACTGGAGCGGCTGGAAGGTGGAGGACAACGGGTCGCGAATTCGTTGCAATGTTGGCACCACGCTTGAACGTATTAACCAAGTGTTGAAACCTTATGCCCGTCGCATGGGGCCGGACCCTGCGAGTTATAACGCCGCCACAATCGGTGGCGTACTGGCCAATAACGCGGGCGGTATGCGTTGCCGGCCAGCAATCGATTCGTACCATTCGATCGTCGGAATGAAAATCGTTCTTACGACCGGCACGATTGTCGATACCGAGGACCCGCACGCTGAGGAAAGTTTTGCCGCATCCGAGCCAGAAATGGCGGCAGGACTGTCGAAGATCCGCGAGGAGATTGTCGCGGACCAGGAGCTCTCTGCCCGAATTGTGCGGAAGTATGGCATCCGTAACACTTGCGGATATGCCATGCATGCGTTTCTTGACGGTGAAACGCCGGTAGAAATTCTGCGGCGATTGATGGTTGGATCCGAGGGCACGCTCGGCTTCGTGGCCGAGGCCGTCTATAAGACTTATCACCTTCCCGCAAGAACGACAGTGTCATGGCTGCCATTCGACACAATCGACGCCGCGGTTGAGCAGGTCGGAAAACTAGTCGAGATGGGAGCGCAGGCAGTGGAGCTGATGGTCGCTTCATCCCTGACCGCAGCGTCCAAACTGATGAAAGGCGCGCCAAAGTATTGGAACGATCTCGACCCGAAGAACGCGGCGCTACTGGTTGAATTTGGATTCGATAGCGACCAAGAATTCGAGGCGATCCAAAAGAGAGTTGGGGACGCGCTACGCGATGTGAAAATGCTGCGGCCGTTGGAATTCATTCGTGACGCGGAAGCAATTGAGCTTGCATGGCACATTCGTGACGGTCTTCTCGGCATCGTTGGGGAGATGCGCCCGCAAGGCACGAACCTCATCATCGAAGACGTTTGCTTTCCACCTGCACAACTTGCGGATGCTACGCGTGATTTGCTCGGTCTTCTTGCCAAACACGGATATCAGCCTTCCGCCGCGGGGCATGCCGCTTACGGAAACCTGCATTTCGTGATGATCGCACGACTCAGCGAAGACGCGAGCCGGCAGCAGTACGACGGTTTCATGCGTGACCTTGTTGAGATGGTGGTGGAGAAGTATGACGGCTCTTTGAAGGCGGAGCACGGAACGGGAATCAACATGGCTCCTTTTGTCCGCCGCGAATGGGGTGACAAACTCACCGATCTGATGTGGCGCGCAAAACAGCTCCTTGATCCGAACGGAATCCTGGCTCCGAATGTCTTGCTGAGTCACGATCCACTCATTCACCTCAAGAGCCTCAAAACCACCCCAGCGATCGAAGACGTTCATTCCGCTTCTCATTGCATTGAATGCGGCTTCTGCGAGCCGGTATGCCCAAGCCGTAACGTTACAGTCACTCCCCGACAACGCATTGTTCTTCGCCGCGAGATGTCGCGACAGCCCGAATGGTCGAAGCTGCTGACCCAACTGCAGCATGAGTACGAATACGACGCTATCGAGACGTGCGCTGTCGATGGTACCTGCGCCGATGTCTGTCCGATTGGTATCAATACGGGCGCCCTGATGAAGCACTTCAGGAAGATGGAGCACTCCACGAGTGCCGAAGAAGTTGCGCTCGATGTGGCCCGGAAATGGGCCGAGGTTGAGACCCTGGCGCGTCGTGGTGTCAAAGCGGCCGACGTCGTGCAAACAATAACCAGCCCCCATTTGCTCGCCGCCCTGACGGACGTGGCTCGCGGTGTTGTCAGCAAAGATCTGGTTCCCGCAGTAGCCGGCCCCATGCCGCACGCCGCCCCTGCCGACCTTCCTCGAACAACACGCGCAGGTGCAGCGGCCGTATATTTCCCAGCGTGCATCAATCGCATCTTCGGCCGGGACAACACCAGGCCTGCGTCGCCGGCGCTTCCTGAAACGTTCGCAGCTCTTTCTGAACGCGCGGGCAAGCCTCTTTGGATTCCCGATGATGTGAGAGGCCTGTGCTGCTCGACACCCTGGAGTTCCAAGGGCTACAAGCGCGGGCAGACCTGGATGTCCGAACAGATGAGCGATGCGCTGTGGCGCTGGAGTGACGAAGGAAAGTTACCGGTGGTAGTGGATGCGGCTTCCTGCACGCTCGGCCTCAAAGACGACTTATTAGAGCATCTTGACGACGAACGGAAGGATCGGCTGAAAAGTATCACCATCATCGATTCAATCGCCTGGTGCAAAGATCTTCTGCCCTCACTCAGCATTCACAAAACGATTCCGAAAATCCTTGTGCATCCCACCTGCTCGACGACGCACCTGGGACTCAGTGAGACGCTGCTCGAAATCGCCAGCGCGCTAGCTGACAGCGCTGAAATTCCTTTGGGAACAACGTGTTGCGGGACTGCGGGCGACCGCGGCTTGCTGCATCCCGAGTTGGTTCACTCCGCCACACGCGACACTATCGTACAAATCCAGAGCTCCGGAGACGACACCAGCTTCGTCTCTGCAAATCGGACCTGTGAGTTGGGAATGCGCCAAACGACAGGCAAAGTGTATGAGTCATTCATTTACGCGCTTGAGGAAGCCACACGCTTGGTCTGAGCGACTCACCAATCGCGCTCAAGCGACTGGACCATCCCGCCATCGCCAAGGTGCTCTACTGCGGGAGTTACGCCGCAAGGCGCGGTCCAGGGTCAAGCTGATTGCTGATTAGCGAGGGCGTACTGAACGAAGCTCATGAGGATTCCGCGGACGAAGAGGCGAGCCTCCCGCGGTGAGAGCGCTTCCGATGGCACGTCGCTAAAACGGCCGTGGCGGAAATGTTGGACGGTCTTGTGGAATCGGTCCTCTTCCTCTTCGCTGACCCAACCATGTCGAACCAGCCAATCCCTTGTGCCCTCGTCAGCGGCATAATTCGGCAGACCGCAATTCATGATTTCGCAACTTACTTTTTCGTAGGCGTCAAAAAGTCCCGTCGCGCCGCCTGAAAGATAAGCAAGAAGTGCTTTGCGGATTTGCTCGCGATCGCGTGCTATTGCCACGATCTGAGCGACGACTAAGCGATCGGAAAACGTCAACTCCGAGCGATCGAGCACTCCACAACTTGCGATTTTCACATCAGCCTTCCAAAAAACATATAGTGTGCTGATCAAGAACGCGACCAGCAGGAAAATGATCACGACGGGCTCCGCCACATAGTCTCCGAGCTCCATTCGTTATCCACCGACTGGTCCTTCCTGGCACCACCCTGAGTGGTGGCCTTTCAGTTCCACGAGTTCTAGCACATTTCTCTTGGGCGTCACTCGGGTCTTGCAGGCCAAGTGCGGTGAAATACAGTTCTCATGTTGGGCAGAAAGCTCGGCGATCTCGATTGCCGCCCAGTTCCACGATCCTCTCGGGAGCTTGCCATCGGGCGATTCCTCGGCCTGCTCACCCTGCACGACCGACTAACGAAAACTAGTACGCAATTGTGACATGGTTTGGATCAGTGGGCAATAAAATTTTCAATGGTTGGTTTCTTAAGAACGCAACTAAATAGTTTTCTGTCGCTGATCCCTGCCGCCTACTTGATTCGTACTATTGGCTGGGAGCGCGATTGGAGCGGGGTGCTCGATGGCACGTGCATCCCGCTTCGTCCCAGTCGCCTCCCAGCAACGAAAATGGTAGCAATTCTATGCCAATCTCTACCTGAATCCGGCTGGCTCACCACAGTCTTTAACTGGTCTGCGGACTTAATTGGGCTGGCGTTAGCTCAGAGCGTAATTTTCTAATCGCAAATCGCGCCCGGCCCTTGACCGTTCCGAGGGGCAAGTGCTGTCGCTCGGCAATTTCACCCAAGGCGTAGCCATCGAAATAGGCGCTGCGAATTACCCATTCTTGTTTTGAAGGGAGGCGGCCAAGGATCTCTTCGATGATCAGGTGTCGATCTGGGTTGAAGGATGGGGTTAGAAGTTGCCGTACTGCTAGTACGTCGATCGGCAGGTGCTTTTCCTTCCGCGTCCTGGCTTTAATACGCCGCAGGAGATCCAGCGCCCGGCTGCGTGAAAGGATCACCAGCCACGTGACGAGAGGGCCCTTCGCCGCGTCAAATCGCTCCGGAGACCGCCACAGCGCAAGAAAAACATCTTGCGTCACTTCTTCCGCCTCCGAGCGAGTTCGAAGTATGCGAAGGGCCGCTGACATAATCCGGGACGAGTACTTTTTCATCAATATTCCGAGAGCAGCTTCATCAGCCGAGCGCAGTCTTTGGACCAACTCCTCGTCCCCGGGCCACGCCGGAGCGACGTCATTCCCGCACATCACTTCGGGCTCAGTTTGCCGCATGGAAACCACCGTGTTTACGGGCTGGTTCGGCCAATGCCTTAGTAACCGTCGTGATGAATTCATCCTCTGGCCAAGGTTTCGCGACTATGTGCTCTCCGCGCCGGCGCCATTTTAAGAGTTCCTGCTCCGAGGCGATCCCAGTGAGCACAACCGCGCCTAACCTCGGACGAAGCTTTCTTGTCGCTTTCAGTAGCCGAGCACCATTCATGGATGGCATGAACAGATCAGTGATTAAAAGAGCCAGCGGTTGCTGCCCTCTTATGATAGAGAGAGCGTGATGGGGATCGGTGGTGGTAATTAAGCTGAAGCCGAAATCTCGCAGACTTTCGCACACAGCTTCGATGACGCCCTGTTCGTCATCGACGATCAGGATAGTCGCCGTTCCATCGTGTTTCGCAGGAAATGCAATCGGGCATTTCGACATATAATGCTCCGCACGACTGTCAAAGAATAGTCTAACAATGCAATCCTGCGAAGGAAAGGCCCATTCAAGCGTCGAAAAACCGACCGATCGAGGCTGAATAAAGTGAATTGGCCATTACAGTCCCGCCGGTTGTATACTAAATTGCGCGGAATGCACACCGCGCCGGTCTGGTTGGGACCCTGAGTGATGTTTTATGTCAGGTGACGCATACCCGAGACCATCGGACGGCTCCGCCGCACGGCCCGAGCGGCTTCTTCGCACTGACCACGCCCTGATCGCTGCCGTCTTTGCGTTGATTATCATCGCACTTCTGGTAGTGGCCAACATCGGCATGGATGTCCTCACGTCCATGCGAGCGTTTGTTGGAGGAGAGGGGCTGTGGTCGAAGGCTCAGAAGGACTCAGTCCACTACTTGCTTCGATATGGCAAGAGCCATTCGGAGGACGACTACCAGCGCTATCTCCAAGCCATCGCGATTCCCCTCGCCGATCACGACGCCCGCATCGAACTTCAAAAGCCGATGCTCGATCGGGCAGCAGTTAGTCAGGCGTTGGTGGCAGGAGGGAATCATCCCAATGATGTTCCTGGGATGATTACTCTGTTTCGCCGCTATCATTTCGAGCCTCACATCAACCATGCAATTCAAGTATGGACGGAGGCGGACGTCGATCTTCAGCAATTGGCTCGCTTGGGCTCTGCTGTCCGGCAAGAAGTCGCTAGCCCGGCGCCCGACCAGCAGCGAATTGACCGGCTGCTTACCGAAGTTGATGCGATGAATGAACGCTTCCCTCGACTCGAAGATGATTTTTCGAACAGCTTGGGAGATGCTGCTCGATATGCCCGATCCGTCGTGTTCGATGCCTTGGTCGCCGGCGCCTTGCTCGCGCTCGTTCTTGGCTTGCTTGTTTCCTACCGGCTCATCTTGAGAGCCCGCGATGCCGACGAACGTTACCGCCATCTTTTCGCGACCGCCAGCGATGCGGTGGTGATTGCAGATCACGAAACAGGTGTCATTTTGGACGCGAACCCGAAGCTTGCCGAGTTGACTGGGATCCCAATCGCGAAGCTAATCGGGACAAATCAGAATGACCTATTTGGCAGAGAAATCCCAGCGGTCCCTGGCTCCTCGCCGCTTCAGACGGGGGACTTGGTTATCCGGCACGTGAGCGGCAGTTCGATTCCGGTTGATGTCCGGCACAATAGCGGCCGATTTGGCAGGCGTCTCGTGGACTACAGTATCGTCCGTGACATTCGTGACAGGCGGCGTTTGGAAGAACAGTTCCAGGAAGCCGCTCGCATGGAATCCGTAGGGCGTCTGGCTGGAGGAATCGCTCACGACTTCAACAATCTTCTGACTGTCATCACTGGTCATACGCAGGCTTTGAAGCGGCTAACATTTGGCGAGGCTAGAGACAAAGTCGATCATGTGCGACATGCGGCTGAACGCGCTTCTACACTAGTTCGTCAACTCTTGGCCTTTAGCCGGAAACAACCGCTGCAGCCACAACCGCTGGATTTGAATCGCGTGGTTCGGAACATGGAAGACATGGTGCGCGGCGTTCTCAATGAGGAAATCGAAATCGAGATGGACCTCGCGCCGGGCCTTCAGCAGGTTGAGGCGGACCCTCATCAAGTCGAACAAATTATCTTGAACCTTTGCGCCAACGCACGAGATGCTATGCCGGCCGGGGGAAAGATAGTGATCCGTACCTGGAACGCGGAAGACCAGTTCATCGGGCTTCAGGTCGGCGACACAGGAGAAGGAATGGATGAGAGCACCCTGAGTCGCATTTTTGAACCATTCTTCACCACCAAACCGCAGGGCAAGGGGACTGGCCTCGGCCTCGCGATGGTCTACGGAACCGTGAAGCAAAGTGGTGGGCAGATCTCCGTTGAAAGCACCCTGGGCCAAGGAACCACGATTTCGATACTGCTGCCGCACGCAAGCAAGTCTGTTGCCGCCACATTTGCCGCGGAGGCCAATGAAGCAACGGAAGGAAGCGAGACTCTCTTGCTGGTAGAAGACGACCCCGGAGTGCGACAGGTACTTGCTTACGGACTTGAACAGGAAGGCTATCACATGTACAAGGCAGGAAACGGGCGCGAGGCCATCGTGGTGTTTGACAGGCATCGCGACGAGATCTCGCTTGTAATTACGGACCTCATCAT
This sequence comes from Bryobacteraceae bacterium, assembly GCA_035486995.1. Taxonomy (GTDB): domain Bacteria; phylum Acidobacteriota; class Terriglobia; order Bryobacterales; family Bryobacteraceae; genus Palsa-89. Next base: position 22,856 of record DATHMO010000117.1, on the reverse strand, counting down.
GCCAGAAATGGGCGGAATTGCACTTGGCGAGCACCTACGTGACAGCGGAGCAAGCATCCCGATCTTGTATGTGACTGGTTACCACCAGGACCTGGAGAGATATCCATCCGAACAGCTTCCACTTTGCCGCGGTTTCCTGTTGAAGCCATTTACGCCCCAAGTGTTGGCGCGCGCGATTCGCAAGACGCTCGCAGCAGTGGTGGATAGGCAGAAAGCAGCCGCTACCGCGGGAGGCGGGACAGGTGATTTCCAAGCGTCTTGAGCTATGGAAGCTTCCCCGCATCAGTAAACACCGGCTGAGTCCAGGCTTTCTGGCCGTTGGAGTTTGTTATACGTCGCGGACATAGCCCTCGTCGCCCTTGATCAAATAGGCCGAAGAACTGGCTGTAGTGTCCTGCAACACTTTGCCATTTTTCCCAATAAACTCGATTCGATACTTCTCGCGGTACGCCTCCCGCTGTTCAACCTTGAAATCGTGTGCATCATCCGATGCCACGCCCCAGATTCCCGGTCCGGCGTCTCCGATGATGCCCGCCTTGGAAGGTTATGCTCATCAGTCCGAGGGCGTAAACGCGGGCCGCTTCCACTGCCGCGTGGCGTGCGACGGCTTCCGGATCGGCACGAATTGCTTGGACGCCTCAAACTCACGATCCTCGGGGCTCAAACCCTCCAGCTCCAGCCCCAGCGCGCTTCCTGCTACTGAGGCCAGGTTGCTGCCGATCAACGCACCAGGCGGACCACCGATTAGTCCTCCGACAGCACCTCCGGCAATTGGCAAAGCCGTCGTCGCCACGCTCTTGAGAACCCCGATCAGTTGCTGGCCGGTGGACGATTTCGCGAACTTCCCGAGAGTGGATCCGATCTTGTGAATTACGTCGCCGAGAAACTGTTCGAGCTCCTGGTCGCTGGCAACCTCTAAGAATTCAGAGGCCCGTTCCATTTCATCGGTCTCATTGAAAACCCCACTATCAGGCGCTCTTCGAAAGTGCCTGCGTGTGGAACCATCGAAGAATTCCATTTGGGGGGAATAGTCGGTGAGTGGATTCGCGTACGTGCTCATAATCCCGTACTCTCCTTTTCCATCTGTGCCCCCGGCCGCTGCCTGACGGGCTTCAGGAATGCATTCGATTGCGCGGGAAACATTGCACGGCCGCGGCCATTTCGCAAGACCTTGAAAAAGCGGGCAGGCCGATACCTTGCGCCGAAGCGCATTTCGCTTTCAGCGCGAGGGCAGGTTTTTCAGCGAAGCACGCTTCGGCGAGAACCACAGGCGACCGGGTTCACTGGGTCCCTTCCAATCTCGAGCCGTGAAACGCTACCGCGATTGGTTTCACTACTCAAGCGAATACATCGCTGACGAAAACGTGATCGGACATAGAGAAGGAGACTTCAATGAGCGGACAAGAGAACACCCAGTCGACGCAAGCAACTGCATCGATCACCGTAGTTGGCAAATTACCCAAACTGAGTTCGAGTAGTCTCGAAAGCACTGCCGCTTTCCTGGTGCAAGGAAACAACGTGCTCACGCAATCACCCGTAACGGCCAACGGGTTCCGATTCCGTCTAGCCGGGTCTATAGTGATTGACCCGTGTCTGGTCGTTATCTTGGGACCGAAGGGATTAGATGATCAGACCTTGCTGGCGCGAACTGAGTTGCCGCGTGTTTCGCTGGCCGCGGCCAGCAAGCGCGAGCAGAGTGGCGGAGTGCTCACCCTTGATTTTGCCGCCCTGAACGTGGATGACAAACTTATCGACGGGTGGCGGTCGTGGTGCAGAACATACACAGTCACAGGGACAGTGCAGACCCAGAATGGATGTCCGGTGCCGGGAGCTGAAGTTACGGTTTACAACGTCACGTCGGGCGCCAGCGGACTAAGCGAGACACCAATTACAACGGTCGAAACCAACGCCGAGGGCCAGTTCACGGCCACTTTCAACTGGTGTGAGTGCCTTTGCTGTTGGCCTTGCTGGCCTATTTGGTGGCGTTGTTGGCCATGGTGGTGGGAGCTGGATATCCTGGCGGTGATCGAGAATATCGAACGCCAACTATCTTTGTCCCCAGCGCGTGGCGTTGCGGCGCCGCTACCGAATGTCGCGCCGCTGAAGCGTCCGGCTGCGGCCGATCTCATGACGGGCCAGGGCCTCGCTCACGGGAGCGCGGCGGTGAAGCAGGACTCCGCCCGCACCGCGCTGATCGCCTCCAAGTTCGCAAATGCGCAGATCCGCGATCTATTTCCGTGGTGGTGGTGGTGCTGCGATAATCCGAACCTCGTTTTTAGCGTTACGCAAAACGGTACTACCATTCTCAATGAAGACCCCGCCACGGCTACGCGTTGGTGTTTCGCGAGCGGTCAATCCGTAACGCTGGTCGGCAACAGCCAGAGCGTCGGGATCTGCCCGCAGCCCAAGGTTTGCGAAGGCTTCGGCTGGATTTCAGTAGGAAATCCCGGCATCCTGGTGGAAAACATTACAAACGGATATGCCAATGGCACGCCCGGAATGGATGCGAGCGACATGGCGTTCCTCGGTTCTCTGAACATCTACGGCGGGTTCAACGACTCGTCGATCCCGTTCTATCAGGTGTGGGCCGGTTTGTGGACCGGCAACGAGAACCCAGCACGAGGCGGAGTTGCGCCTGGGCCGTCCTTGCCCATCTCGATTCCTTTGAGCGCCGACGTTCTGATCGTTCGTGGTGGCAGCTTTTTATGGCTAAATGGCGTGCAACTGGGACCATGCAGCTTCGGCACGCTCGACAACCTCTATATGACAACCAGCCAGCGTCAGAATCCACCTGCGGGCGTTACTGGATTGGGTCCGAACCCGTTCCTTCCTGGGGACACTATCGTGACATGGTCCGATCCCGGACTGATCGTCAGTGCAGCGGCGCCGCTGCTCGGCTCCGCGCCTGGAGGCGGCGTTGATCTGACGTTGATCGCCTACGATGCCGCGGGCATTGAATTGGCGCTGACCAGCAACAACCCGCTGACGCTCATGATCGACACCACCGGCCTCAGCGTGGCGCACATTGACTCGCTCCTCGCTTATGACGTAAACAACAACAACATCCTGTTGAGCGGATCCTCCACTACCGAGTGTCCGTCCTATCACATCGGACCCAAAGGCTATTTGCTGCTGCATGTCACAGTGACGGACCCCGATCCCAGCACGACACTCAGCCTCAACGAACACGTGTACGCGTACGAGATCGATACGCAATTCGGCCACGGTTCGACGAGCGTTTCAACGACGCCGGCCCATCGCGGCTATGCTCAGGCTCCCGGGACATTTACGGAACCTTCGCCGCCGGCTCAATTTTATGGAATCGATGCCAGTTATGGAGGGGTGCCAAACACTGCCCTGGTTTCGTTCGTGGGTGGAGGGGACACGATTCAGATCAAGCCCCAGGTGAGCTGCTGCTACGACTTTCAATTATGGGCCGGCAAGCGCGTCACCGATGGCCAGTCGATCTTCTGTACCTGGGGGAACGTCGATTTCCAGACCGCGACCATCGACGTATCGCCCATCGTTTAGAAGTGGTCTTGTTGCGTGCCTTTTTATTGGCTGGTGCTCGGAGTTCTGACAGTATGGCGGGTGACGCACTTGCTCATTGCGGAAAACGGTCCATGGGATGTGTTGGTGCGGCTGAGGCGTTTGACAGGCCACGGTTTCTGGGGGAGTCTGCTCGGCTGCTTTTATTGCCTGAGTCTATGGGTAGCAGCTCCACTGGCCTACGGAATCGGAGGAGGCTGGATGGAGAGAGTCCTGTTGTGGCTCTCTCTTTCTGCAGCGGCGATCTTACTGGAACGGATAACGGCTAGCCAGGACGCTTCTTTGCCGGTGACTTATTCGGAGGAGGAGGAGGGGGAAGATGTGTTGCGGTAGAGGACGACTCGGTCAAGGATTCTCGGGCATGCAGCCGCCTCGAACGGTGCCGGGACTCGCCCGTCCACCCGGCGTCACGTTTGAATATGTGGGCAGGACAAGACTTATTGTTACGGGGCCGGTCACTGGGCGCCAGTACCGGTTTGATCGGCCGGGCTCACAGCTGGAAGTGGACCCCCGTGACAGTACCTCGATCGCTCGGATCCCGCTGCTTAGGAAAGTCGGCCCCCCTGCTCCCCGCAGGTGATTCACCGACCAGCTTCCCGGACCCTTGAAACGCTTTCGGAGCAATTTTCACTACAGACTGAAGCCCTTCAAAGCGAGATGGCGGGATCCGCGAAGCCAGATATCTTCATGAAATCGAAACAGTCGACCGGTTCCAGATGCAGCAAAACGCGTGCTATTTCCGGTGAATCGCACCCGATTCTATTGAGGCCCCAGCTGTTTTCTAGTACGCTAGCTTTGACTGGAGCCCCTTTGGATTACGCGGCCTTCGATGCCGACTATCTGGCGCGCCTCAAGCACGGGGATCCGGAGACCGAACAGCATTTCATCGCCTATTTCAGCACTGCCATTGGGTTGAAGCTAAGGAATCGCGTGCGCGCGCGCCATTTGATCGATGAGATTCGACAGGAAACGTTCGCCCGCGTCTTAAAATATCTTCAATCCGGCAAACCAATTCAATACCCGGAACGGTTCGGTGGCTTCGTCCACGCGGTCTGCAATAACGTGATGCTCGAAGTGTTACGTTCCGAATTCACACATCGGAGTACGGGCGAGGCGCCCATCGATCCGCCGGATCATCGCGTGAAGTTCGCTTCCGATATGGTGACGGAAGAGCGAAAAAGCGCCGTGCGGGAGATACTTTCCGAGATGCCGGAGAAGGACAGGACCGTGCTGAAAATGGTGTTCCTCGAGGAAGGTGAGCGCTCAGAAATTTGCGAGCGCCTGAAAGTTGACGGCGATTATCTGCGGGTTTTGTTACATCGTGCCAAAGAGCGCTTCCGGGAGGCGGTTCGAAGAAGAGGCTTCGACGAAATGCTGCAATGAGGAAACGGCTTTGGGACGGAAATCTGGCCGGGGGGAGGCAATGACGGATGAATCACACAGAGGCGGTTAGCATTGGCGCCGTTGAGCGATATTTACTCGGCCAGCTCTCGGCCTCTGAGTCGGAGGAATTCGAGCAACACTTCTTCGATTGTTTGGAGTGTGAACGCGATCTTCGCGCCGGCGCGGCTTTCGAAGACAATGCTCGAGCGGTTTTTCTTGAAGAACGTTTGGCGCGCGAATCGGCACCGGGAAAAACACCTAGGCCAGTGAAGGCATCACTCTGGGCATGGTTCTGGCAGCACCCTTGGAGTGCCGCGGCTCCTGCACTGGCCGCTCTGGCGCTCGCGGTTGTCGCCGCGTACCAGGGATCGGTGGTGATTCCGGGATTGCGCAGTCAGTTACATGACACATTATTGCCGCAGCCGATGGCGAGTTATGTTCTACCTCCTGTTTCGCGAGGCGATGCCCGCACGGTGGAGGTCCCAGATATTGGCCACTTTTACGCCATTTACATGGATCCCACTTGGGAGGGCCACTTTGCGGCATATTTATGCTCGATGCTGGATGAATCCGGCGCCACCAGATTCAGCGTGCGCGTGTCTGCCCCGCCGCCCGGCAAGCCGATCCAAATCTTGATGGCCCGATCGCTTCTTCCTTCTGGCCGATACGCTGTTGTTATTCGCAATGTCGCTGAAACCGGCAAACCGGAGACTGAACTTGCACGATATGCACTTATTCTCAAACTCGATTAGATAGGAGCTGGCGTGGCAAAGCAGACTAACAAGATGTACCTCTTTCAGGCGAACGCGACCGGAGTCGCGGGACAATTCGTTCAACCTTTCAACGATGTTCTTCCAATCCAGGCGGCCTCGGCGCTGCCCGTCGGCGGCGGTTTTGGTTCGTCTCGCATCGGCGAATTTCGATACAAGGATATTTTGTCGTTCGATTCGGCATACACCGAGGTTAAGGGTGCCGAGATTGCGGATGGCGTTTTTGAGACCGTGGCACTGTCGGTGGTGGAGAATTTCAAGCTGCTGGACGTCGTACAGTGCGACCGCATTGTGGGGCGCCTGACAGGGAACCACCCCGTGCCGGGAGAGAATTCGATTGTGCCAAGTGGCAGCGTCTTTGAAGGGCTGCGCATCGGCGATAGATTCTTCGACAAACTCGACGTGGCGCCAGACTATTTCACCACGCCGCAGCACTCTTCCTGGAGTGGTCTGCTCGCGGCTATTGAAAACGACCGCGAACGAACATTGTTGGCGCCCCTCTCGCTCCCGGCGCCCAATGGCGATCCAGTCTCATTACTGGTTTCCGAACGAAGGAATTTGCTCGGATTCTGCGTTGCAGTTAGCGCTCAGCAGAGTTTCACGGTACCGAATTTTGGTACTGTGCATCTGGGAGAGTTTTTCTGCGAGCCGACCTCACGCCGGTTGATCATGCTACGGGCCGAGTTGGACGGCGCGGTGCAGGGTCAGGTGGTCGTGGGCGACCCTATTGTCGATGGCCAACCCTTTCCATAATAGAGGCTCTGTTCCCGCTGCTCGTTGCATTGGCTGCGTGCGGCCCTGCAAAGATTGAATCGGTCGACGCCCAATATCAAACGGCCGAGCGCGTACTGAGAAAAGGCGACTTTAAAGGCGCGCTCACGCTTGCCGATGCGGCGCTGCCAAGATGCGGCTCCTCACAGGAATGGTGCTGGAGATGGCGGATACTGAAGGCTGAAACTTTGGTAGCGAGCCGGCAGGAAGAAGCCGCCCTTAGACTGTTGGATGGCCAGGACTCTCCACCCAGTGCAGATCTTCAGGCGCGTCGTCGAATGCATCAGGGCTGGGCATGGTTCATTCTTTCGGATTATTCACGAGCCGAGAAGTTCCTGAACGAAGCTCACACTCTGGCCGAAGCGAGCGCATCTCAAAGCCTGGTTGCCGAAGTAGAGTCGCGGCAGGGTCCGCTGCTTGTCAAACTTGGCCGCGTCGATGACGCGGAAGCGAGGTTGCGTCACGGCTTGGACCTCGCTGTCCACCTGGGCGATACCTATGTGGAAGCAACCCTGATGGGTAATCTCGGATATCTGTTTCTTAAGAGATTCCGATTCGAAGAAGCCATTTACTGGCTGCAGCGCGCCGACGACCAGTTCTCACGTTTGGGTGCTGAAAATGCGGCTGCCGATGCGATCGGGAATCTCGGTGTTTGCTATTACGAGCTGGGCGACTCTGAAAAGGCTCTCGCTTCTTTCGAGGACGCCACCGCGCGATTCGCGAAGTCTGGCGACCGGCGGAATGAACAAAATTGGTTAGGAAATAGCGGCTCGGTGCTGTTTGACGAAGAGGATTTTGCGGGGGCGATCGACCGGTATCAACGCGCGCTGGCTATCGCAACCGAACGTAAGGACCGGTCTTGGAGCGCGGCATGGATGAGCAATCTGGCGGACGCTAGTCTTCGCGCTGGGCAACTCGATGCAGCGGAACGGTACAACACGGATTCTTCCGCAATCAACCGGGATCTCAAGGACAAAGCCAGGGAGCTTTACAACCAATTGAATGCTGGTGAAATTGCCGCGGCGCGAAAACAGTTCAGGCATGCCGAAGAGATCTATCTTGTAGTTTTGGCTTCCACTTCTGAAGATCCGACTCCCCCGCTGCAGGCGCAGGAGGATCTCGCCAAACTCTACATCCAAACAGGCCGGCCCCAAGAGGCCGAAATCCAATTCCGATCGGCCATCGCAGCCATTGAAGGGCGTCAAGCCGGCCTCACGAAAGAAGATTACAAGATCTCCTACCTTGCGAGCCTGGTCCGCTTTTACAGGAGCTATGTCGATTTCCTAGTACAGCGCGGGGAGGTCAGCCGGGCGCTCGAAGTTGTTGAGTCCAGCCGCGCGCGAATTCTCACGGAGCGCTTGACTAATGCCGCGGCACAGGGGAACTTCAGCGCCTCGCAACTCCAGGCGCTGGCTCGATCCTCACATCGAATTTTCCTCTCCTATTGGCTGGCGCCAAAACAGTCTTATGTTTGGGCCATCACGCCGGCCGCCATTCAGATGTTCACACTGCCGCCGGAAAAAGAAATTCGCGAGCTGGTAGAAGGCTACCGGACCGTTGTTGAAGACCTGAAAGATCCGGTGGAAGCGCAGAATCCGTCCGGCGCCAGGTTGTCCGAGATGTTGCTCGGCCCCCTCCGACAAATCACGCGGCCAGGATCCCACCTGGTGATTGTTCCCGATGGCGCGCTGCATTCACTGAATTTTGGTACGCTACCTTCGCCAGGCGATCCCACGAAGTATTGGATCGAGGATGTCACGCTTTCGGTGGCTCCATCGCTCGGACTAGCGCTGAACCTCCACGCCCCAAGAAGGCTCGGGCGAGCGAGCCTGTTGGCTATCGGCGATCCGGAATCGCCGGGTGAAGAATTTCCTCGTTTGCCGAATGCGCGCAAAGAAGTGGACACAATTGCCGCGCTGTTTTCAACTTCGAGTAAGGCCGTTTACGAAGGCGCGGAATCGCAGCCGTCGATCTACCGCCGAGCCAATCCGGCGCGCTTTTCGTTTATTCATTTCGCCGCCCACGCCACCGCCAATCGAACTAGCCCGCTCGATTCCGCGCTCATTCTCTCTCGCGAAGGAAACATGTATTCGCTCACTGCCCGCGAAATCATGGGGGTCCCTCTCGACGCCAGCGTGGTTACTCTTTCGTCTTGCCGGAGCGCTGGAGCGCGAGCTTACTCGGGCGAGGGCTTGGTCGGACTGACGTGGGCCTTCCTGCAAGCTGGCGCGCGCAATGTGATCGCCGGTCTGTGGGACGTCGATGACGAATCAACCTCTCGGCTGATGTCCCGGATGTATGGCGACCTGACCCGCGGTGCACCTCCAGAAGACGCTTTGCGATCTGCCCAACTCAGTCTCTTGCACGCCGAGTATCCATACAAAAAACCCTATTATTGGGGACCGTTCCAACTCTACTCACGGCGGTAATTGCCTCGCAGCTCACGAACCCCGAATTCGCGCTGAAATGATGCACATCCAAGCACTCATGCCGTCACTGGGAGAGTAGCGATGGCCGCAATAGATCATCGCAGGGTTATGCCTGCCGAGAGGACGTTTTCTAGGATTAGGCTGAAACGCTTCGCGCTTCACAGACACTAATGTACATCCGGGCGGCATCGTTCCAACCGCGGGCGCTCGTCTTGGTCCCCCTGCGCGGAACGATCCGCCGATCCGGATATATGCACTCGTTACATTACGAAGCGCAGTTCGGCAGTCGATGTGTGGATACGCACTGAACTCTGAGGCTGGCTCCTCGACCAGGATTCGGATCAGGGTTCGCCGCTGCGCCATTCGCCAACCATAATCGTGCGAAGAGTTGCTACCTAGAGCGTGACACCTAATGTCTGGCGCTAGCGGGCACGATTGGAGATTTACTACCACAGTCGTCCGCAGAGCTCTTGATATGTGCCGGAAACGGCCGAGTTTGATCCAGCAAGCTCACCGCGAATGGGACGAGCGGTATGGAGATCTCATCACGCGCGCAAAGAATTGGCGCACGATGGCGGCGTTGTCTTTACTCGTCGCGTGAGTGGCGACGGCTGGAATCGTGTGGCTGTCGGCGCGCGCTTTCGCTCCGCGGACTTCGCCCTTCAGCAAAGATGCCGAAGCGCAGCCCTCCTCTGCTGTTCGCCGCGCTCGGACCGATACACAATGAGTGCCGTCAACCCGATGGCGGTCCAGGATTGGCTGAGGAACTCTGGCCCCGGAACAAGCCGGTTTCTGCTATTGGGAGTTAATGGGAGTTTTTGGTGCGCTCACAAATCCGTGCAACTGATTGATTTGGATGGTTGCGGGGGATGGATTTGAACCACCGACCTTTGGGTTATGAGCCCAACGAGCTACCAGACTGCTCCACCCCGCAGTTAGATTCTAACGCAGGCGGGTAGGGGCGTCAAACTTGTTGCGCTTTTTGTTGCGCTTTTGCGCGTAGTGGGCACAACAACGAACTCGGCCGCAACCCGCAAACGATATACTGGATCTCGCCATCTCGATTTCCATGGGTACATCGCGCGCCGTGAATATTTCCGAAACCATCGACAACAGCAGGTTCGGGAGTTTTCAGCTAGGCCTGTGCATCCTTTGCGGCTTGTGCCTGATCATGGACGGCTTCGACGTCCAGGCCATGGGCTATGTTGCGCCGGTCATTCTGAAGGAGTGGCACGTCGGGAGTGCGCAGTTCGGGCCGGTCTTTGGCGCCGGGCTGTTCGGTATTTTGGTCGGCTCGCTCCTGTTCAGCATGCTGGCGGACAAGTTCGGCCGACGGATTGTTTTGATCACTGCTACGCTCTGTTTTTCCGTTCTCACGTTTCTGACGTCACAAGCCGCGAGCGTGAACCAGATGCTGGTGATCCGCTTCTTGGCCGGTTCGTCGCTGGGGGCCATCATGCCGAACGCGGTGGCGCTGGTGGGCGAATACAGTCCGCGCAGGCTGCGCGTGACGGTCATGATGATCGTGGGCAACGGATTCACAGCCGGTGCGGCCTTTGGCGGCTTCATTGCTGCATGGCTGATTCCGCGTTTTGGATGGCATTCGGTGTTCTACTTTGGCGCAGCGGTCCCGCTGGCGCTCGGCGTGATCATGATTTTCGCGCTTCCCGAGTCCTTGCAGTTCCTGGTGCTGCACGGCAGGCGCTTGAAGCAGGTTGCGGTGTGGCTGCGGCGGATCGATCCATCGGCGTCCAGCGATACCAATCAATATTTCGTGGAAGAGGCCAAGCGCAAGGGCGTACCGTGGATTCACCTGTTCCACGAAGGCCGCGGTGTTGGAACCATCCTGCTGTGGATCATCAATTTCATGAATCTGCTGAACCTCTATTTCCTGGCGAGTTGGCTGCCGACGGTCGCCAACCAAGCCGGGTACGGCATTAGAACGTCCGTTCTGGTGGGAACAATGGAGCAGTTGGCCGGGATGATCGGTGGATTCTGCCTGGGTTGGTTCGTGCACCGCTGGGGCTTCGTTCGCGTGCTCACAGCTTGCTTCGCGCTGGGATGCCTCAACATTGCGCTGATCGGGCAGCCCGGGCTATCCCTGGCGATGTTGTTTGTGGTCGTTTTCCTGGCCGGATTCGGCGTGGTGGGCGGACAAACGGCTGTTAATGCAATGTCAGCGACCTATTATCCGACCGATTTGCGATCCACCGGAATCGGAGCGGGACTGGGTATTGGGCGCATCGGAGCGATCATCGGACCGGTGGTTGGCGGCGTGCTGATGAGCCAACATTTGCCTTCACAAAAGCTGTTTCTGGTCGCGGCGGTCCCCGCGCTGGTCTCGGCTATCACGATGGTGGGAATGCACTGGGTGCTGAAGTCGAAGACACAGGCTGGGACGAGGAGCTCGATCGCAGAACCTGTTACTTGATGTGATGCTCTTCCACTTCCTTGTTGTTCTCGGTGCACACGTACTCTAAAATCTCTTCGCTCTTCGGCATCAGGACCCAGGTCCGGACATTGGTAAACGGCTTGGTGTACATCTTGGGGTCTTCCACCGTAACTTCGTAGCCGAGATGCGTGGCGTCGACGCGATGGAAGCGCTCCACAACGTGCAGATCCTCGCTAACTGGATGGCCGCGAGTATCGAGCAACATCTTGGGGGTCGCGAAGAACGGACCTACTGTATCCACCACCAGCGTGTCGCCTTCCCAGTGACCGACTGAATGTCCGTACCACATGGTCTCCTTCGCATCATCCGCCGATGGATGGGGCCGGCCATCCAAGTACACAACATGAAAAGCGAACATCGACTCGTGCAGGAAGACAATTTCCTTGGGAGTCTGAACGATTTGGGTGGGAACAGGCGCGTTCATCGAGCGCGTGTAGCCCATGGGATTGCAATGACCCGTGGCATCGTACCGGGCCGGATCAAAATTCTTAGTCCAATTCGCGGCCCATTCGGTCATCGGAAGTTCGCCGCCCGGTCCCTTTTGCGTGCAGCCTTTCACCTCGGCGCCGCAGGCATCGTTGCGCGCGTCCTTGCTCATGTCGATGACAAACGGATGATCCCACAGGCCGCTGAGATCGGGCTTGCCGTCCGCAGTGCGAGGGATCTGCCCGGTCGCGGATATGGTTAGCAGCGGCAAGGCGATTAAGGCGACGAGGGCTGCGGGGAGCAGAGGATTTGGCACGTTGTTTAACTCGCTAGCGGACTCATTCTAATTGGCTGAAAAGCGGCAAGTCAAGCGAACTCGCCTCGGCCGGATACGTCACCCTTTGGCCATCCACCCTGGCGAACGGCGTCATGGCGTGCGGCTGCGCCTTGCAGGCGTTCATGATCTCCAACACGTCGATTCCCTGTACGACCAGCGCATCCGCGATCAGCGACCGGTGGCAGCGCCACGGAACAGCCTCGGCGCACATGATCGCGGTAGGAGCCTCCGCGGCAAGTTGGATGAGCTGGTTTAAATTCTCACAAAACTCGGGAGTCTGCATGTAGTCGGCATATCCGCGAAACGAAGCATTCCGCCATCCGGTGTTCACGGAATCCTTGCGGGAGTGGCGAAGGCCGCCGAGACCGGGCATGTGCCGGTATCCGATCCCGGGCGCTACGAGCGAAGCAGGCAGGTTCTCCAGATTGAACTGGGGATTGCGCCTCGATCGGGGGATGGTGCGCACGTCCACCAGCTGCCGAACACCGTGGGCTTCGAGCATGCGGACAAATTCGTCGATCGAATGGGTGGAATGCCCGATGGTGCTGACGGTCATCTCTCCTCCCTAGCCAAAGTAGCAGGGTCAGGCCTGCGAGAGTTATGCAAGGTTGTGAATACGAGTCATAGAAATTTTCTTCTTTACGCCTATTCAGACCGCAAATATACTGAAACTGACCTTCCCTGTCGCGTGCGGTTGGATGGGAGTTCGTCAAAACAGCGGAGTCCGTTTGCCTCCGAAGACGTGCTCATCGGCTTTGAGCACATTTACCGGCCTTCAACAGTAAGGACAATTTGATGGCAACCAGTGTTTGGCATGAACGAACTCGGCTGTGAACACCTGGTCTTCGCCGGGAACGGAATGTCCGGCGTGGCCTGCGTGGAAGAGCTTCTGAAAAGTGGCCAGGTTTTCGACATCACCATTTTTGGCGATGAACCCCACACCAACTATGACCGGGCTCTGCTTGCCAGCGTGCTGGCTGGTGAACGCGACGCCGAAAGCATCACTCTGAACGACATCGAATGGTACCAGGAGCATGGCATTCGCACGCGTTTGGGAATCCGCGTGGAGGAGATCGATCGCCTGGGCCGCGCTGTGCGCTCAAGTGATGGCGATTGGACCAGCTACGACAAGCTGATTCTGGCAACCGGGTCGAGCCCCGCGATTCCCGCGATTGACGGGCTGGAGAACGACGGCGTGTTCGTCTTCAGCACCCTCGACGACACCAGGAGAATCATTGATGCCACCTCACCCGGGACGCGCGCCGTCGTGATCGGCGGATGGCTGGCCGCGGAAGCGGGCCGAGGTCTGCGGAAGCGCGGATGCGAGGTAGTGACCATCGAATTGGGCGATCCAGAGCTACAACTCGATCGCGTCCTGGGCGACGGACGAGTGGAAGGCGTGCATTTCAGGAGTGGCGAAGAGTTCGGCGCCGATCTAGTGGTGATCGCCACGAACCTGCTGCCGAATACTCTGCTCGCGCGGGCCTCCGGTTTGGAAGTGAATCGCGGGATCGTGGTGAACGATCAGATGGAGACGTCCGATCGGTATATCTTTGCTGTCGGGGGTTGCACGGAGCACAACGGCCAGACCTTCGACTGCTTCCCGCCGCTATTGGAGCAGGCCAAGGTGCTAGCTGCGAATCTCGCCGGTACCCGGCGGACGGGTTTCACGGATCTGGACACGGTTTTTCACGATCTCGCGACGTCGCCCCTCCACCATCGCGTGGAATAAACGATCGCCGCCGCGGCCAGCCACCCCACGGCGTAGTCGGGTTGCGCGCCCCAGCGCAGAAGGGCGGAGTGCATCAATCCAAACCAAGAGAACACCGACGCGACGATGCACCAAACGGCCGCGCGCCCGAATCGGCGGTCGATGAGTTCGGTGATGATCGAGGCGGCTACGAGAACCAGGAACAGAAACCCATTGCCCAGTCCCAACACCGATTGCCAGTAGATAGATCGGTTGAGCGCGACCTGAACGGCGGCGTTCGCAGCGGAAAGCCTGAGCGCAGGCAGCGCAGAGTTCATTGCAGTTGCAACCACGGCACCGGCCGGAAGCACGAAGCCCAGCAGCAGAGCGCCCCAATATTTCGTATCCACGCGCCGCAGCGCCGCCATACCGACGCCGACCGAAACGTACGCAATGATGGCCGCGAGAATTGGCCATGGAAACAACTGCGCCACGAAGACCGTGAGGCCACTCATGACAACTGCGAGAAACAGCACCGGCGTCCAGAACGCGAAGCTGATGCGTGCGCCGACGGCCTTGTAGGACGGATGCATCGCGTAGACAACCGGGGTAATCACGCTGCCCGCGAGACCGCATACCAACGTTCCGAGACCGTCGCACGCCAGCACTGCTCGAGCGTCATAATCGTCACCCGCGGCAGCAGCTCCGGCGACGGAGGCGATATCTTGCAGCACTTGATAAATTGCGATGGGTGCGATTACGGAAAGATACGGGAGGGCGAGTAGCATCGCGCGTAACGGCTCCGGCGTGATGGCGAAGGGAGGCTGAAGCGACAATCCGGACCAGGTGGGATGCACGTATCCGATGCCGAGCGCGACGGTCAGCGGAAGCAGCCAAGCAGCAATGAACGGCGGAATGCGCCAGCAAGTGATTGGGATGTTCGCCAGCACGGTAGCGAAGATAATTGCGAGCGCGATCAGACCAACTAGGGGTTGATCGAAAACGCGCTGCAGAAGGATGAGCGCGAGATAACTGTACATCGCTGCGCCAAACACGGTCATAGCAGCGGGGATGGGAATGAATCTGCGGAACACGCCCGCGAATGGAGCGGCCGCGAGCTTGATGATTCCGGTCCAAGCGACCGCCGCCGCGCCAATCTCCCATGCGCGATTGGCATCGTGTGTTTCCAGATACACCGGCAGCATGATCGAGAGCGTGTAGCCAATGATCGCGGGTACATTGTTGCCGTACACGTGTGCGGTGACGTCCGAGCGGTGATCGCGGTTGGCCAGCCGGGCGGCGAGTGCAACGAGTCCTAACGATCCGATGAGGAAGCCGAGCGCGTAGCCTGGCAGCAAATGCGTAACGCTGAACGCGGCCGGGATTCCAACGGGGATCAACAGGAAAACCGGGATCACCATCTGCGCGAGATTGAAACCAACCTGCGCGATGGTGGTGTCAAGATCGCCGCGGCTGAGTGCCCACCATTGCCGCATCATTGGCGCTTAAATCTTGAATGCCTCGAGCGATTCGGGCGCGAACAGGTCGGCCGGCGCGAGCAACCGTTTTGCAAGACCTTGTTCGTGGGAATAACGGAGGAAGGTCTGGAGCACATGGATATTCGGTTCCAGGCCGTACGGCCAGAAGTCGCGGCCCATCAGCTTTTCTGTGTCCTCCACGTGCTGCACCAGCCACGGCAGCATCGCTTTCAGGGCGCCCATTTCGTGCAAATCCTCGTAGGTTTCGCGTTGCGCGAGAGCGAACGCTTTGCACAACGATTGGGCTACCCAGCGATTCTTCTCGTAAACATCGCGGCGAATCACGACCACGTGCATGATCGGGAAAATCTTGGTCTTCAGATAATAATCGCGCTCCACCGATTGGTAGTCTTCAAATAGCCTGCGAACGCTTCCCTGCCCGCCTTTGAAGGTCGACGGCGCACGGGCGGTGTAGAGAGCATCAATTTCGCCCGAATCAATCATCGCCGAAAGTGTTTTATCCGACGGAATTGGTTCCACGCGAAAGCCGGGCGGAAGCGACAGCGCGATCTTTTCGGGACGCCCAGGCTGCTCCTCGCCACCAGTGAAGTACGACGGGCTGGTAACCGGCACGCCGCACTCGTCGCTCAAGATGCCGCGAATCCAAACCGGCGCGGTCATTTGATACTCCGGGCTACCGACGCGCTTGCCGATCAGATCCTTCGGCTCGCGAATCCCGCTGTTGGCATGGACATAAATGCACGAATGCCGGAACATCCGCGAGGGAAACACTGGGATCGCGATGAATGGCGGGTTTTCGCGAAAGAGCGAAAGCGTGTACGACGACAGTGACATCTCGGCAACGTCGAACTCCCGATGCCTCAGCATGCGGAAGAATGTTTCCTCGACTGGCAGATTAAGATAGTTCAAATCGACGCCGTCGATTGTGACGCGGCCTTCGAGCAGCGCGCGCGTTCGATCATAATTCCAGCAAGCGAAGGTGATCGGGAGTTTCGGCACGCTACTCGTAGTAGGCCGGCGACTTCTTCAGTTTGGCATTGGCGGCGTAGTCGTGCTCGATCCAAAGCTGCGCGCCCGAAGTCTTGAGGAATTCTTCGATCTTGGCGCGGCTGGCGAGCGACTGCTCTTTGTTGAACTCGAAGTTCGGCACGTGGTCCGTGTTGCGCTCTTCGTTGTAATGATAGAGATCACCCGCGACCAGCACGGGGCCAGTCTTCTTCAGCTTTAGAAACAGAACCTGATGCCCGGGCGTGTGCCCTTGCGCCGGCTTGATGATCACGGTTCCGTCGCCAAAGACATCGTAATCGGCGTCGGCGGGTATGATTTTCGTTTTGCTGTCCTTGAGGGCGCTGAAGTTCTTTTCCGTTCTCACGGGCGCGGGCTTGTCGGAAAACATGATGTCGCGCTCGGCTTGTTCGACGAGCCAAGTGGAACTCGCGAACATGTTCGCGTTCGCGGTGTGATCGATGTGGTAATGCGAGAACGCGAGGTACTTGATGTCTTCCGGTTCATAACCCAAGGCTTCGAGTTGCGGCTTCAGCCTCCTCGTGACCTGAATGAAGCCCTGCGGGGGAGTGGCATCCTCTTTGACGTCGCTATCAGGCACCACGCCCACGTCCCACATCATCGTGCCCTTGGGATGCGCGACCAGAAAGCACGGCACGGACATTTTCAATTCCGCGACTTTGTCGAACCCGAACGATTTCGCGTCCTCCGGTTTCAAGACTCCGCAATCGAAGATATAAAGCCGCAGCGTCTTGGGCGGTTTGGGGGCGTGATGCGCCGGTGCGTTCTGAGCGCCGAGCGGAACTGCGGCAAGCGCGATCAATGCGAGGATCGGTGTGCGTGGCATGCACTATATGATAATGCAGCCGGCGAAATCAGGCTTCCAAGCGATAGCGCGTCTCGGCGCGACGGTACAGCGGACGCCATACCAGGCGATTTACCGAGACCACCAGAGTCGCCATCACGATGGTGGATAGCAGCAGCAACGCGAAATTTCCGGAGTCGGTCGCGGAGCTAATTTCGGCGCCAAGTCCGAACGTGGAAAGCACCTGTCCTTTGAAATGGAAATATTCGGCAACGATGCTGGCGTTCCAAGCGCCGCCGGACGCGGTGACTAAGCCAGTGATTAGGTACGGAAAGATCGCGGGAAGAATCACGGTGCGCCAGCGGTCGATCCGGCTAAAGCGGAAAATATCGGCGACTTCGCGGAATTCGGATGGTATCGCGATCGCGCCCGCGATCACGTTGAACAGGATGTACCATTGCGTGCCTAGCAGCATCAGCAGAATCGATCCGGTGTTCAGGCCGCCGCCGAGACTAACCAGGCCGAGCAATAAAACCGGGAAGAGCGCAGTGGCGGGAACCGACGCCGCAATCTGAGCAACCGGCTGTGCGATGCGCGCCAACCGCGGGTTGAATCCGATGGCGACTCCGGCCGGGATGGTCCAAGCCGACGCGATCACCAGCGCAGCCAGCACCCGCAAGAACGTAGCGCCGGCGCTTTCGACCGTGGTCACCAAATCGGCCCGGGTGATTCCGCGCATCACTAGCAGGCCCTGAAATACGCCATGAAGAATTAGCAGCAGCGCGATGATGCCCGCGAGAATGACAAATCCTTTTTGCCATTTCGAAGGCTCGGCCTTCACTTCCGTTGTCCGGCGCGATGCCGACAGATAGACGCGCTCCATGAAGGGCGTCGTGACTTTGTCGCGTAGCTGGGTCAGCAGCGGCGATTTTCGAAACAGGTTCAGCACCGGAGACGAATGCGAGCTGGAACTCTCCACTTGCTCTAGCTTGAATTTATCGGACCAGGCGATTGCGGGC
This sequence comes from Bryobacteraceae bacterium, assembly GCA_035486995.1. Taxonomy (GTDB): domain Bacteria; phylum Acidobacteriota; class Terriglobia; order Bryobacterales; family Bryobacteraceae; genus Palsa-89. Next base: position 4,721 of record DATHMO010000117.1, on the reverse strand, counting down.
CGCCATACCAATTGATCGATCAGCACGACGACGCCGATCATGGCGGCGATGCCCCACGTGATCGCGACTGTGTCGCCGGCGCTCGCGGCCGATTGCAAGTACGAGCCCAGGCCAGGCAGCCGGAAGTCGCGCTTGCCGAGCACGAACATTTCGCAGGCCATCAGGAAGAACCAGCCGCCGGCGACTGAGACCATGGAGTTCCACACCAATCCGATAGCGCCCTGCGGCAACTCCAGTTGCAGAAATCGCTGCAGGTTGCTGAAGCGGTAGACGCGAGAAGCTTCCACTAATTCGCGCGGCAGCGCCTTGAGCGACGCATAAAAACTGAAGGCCATGTTCCAGACCTGGCCAGTGAAAATCAGCACGATGGATCCGAACTCAACTCCCAACTGGCGCGACGGAAACAACGAAACCATCGCGAGCATCACGCCGGGCAAGAAGCTCAGGACCGGAATGGATTGCAAGATATCGAGCACCGCGAGCATCGGCCCTTCCACGCGCTTGTTGTAGGCGGCGAGGTATCCATACCCGATCGCGAATCCGAGGCTCAGCAGATACGCGACAGTCATACGTACCAGCGAATAGAACGCATAGCGCGGAATGGCGGCGGGCGAAAGCGAAATCTCTACGGCAGCCACCGGCGTGCTGAACCAGTAGCGCGCCACGGCCACCACCGCGTAAGCCACAGCGAACAAGCCGGCGAACACGATCGCGTCCATGAAAAAGTTCCAGGTTCGGTCCTTGATCAGCGAACGCGCGAGGCCTGGAACTGTCATGTTTCCGTTCCGACTTCCACGTTCTGCGCTTCGGTGGGCGTCTCTTCGGGAATGAAGAACCGCTTGCGCTCCGAATCGTGATCGAACAATTCAGCGTAGCGGCCCCAGTTAATCGCGGTCTCCAGCTGGCGGATAGTTTCTTCTTCGGTGAAGTGCTCGTCCAAAATGTCGTGGAAGAAGTCGTCGGGAAGAGTATGGTCGGACTTTGACTCCAGCGCTCGCTTGATTTGCTTCAAGAGCGCGACATGTTCGAGCGCCGCGTTGCGGAACAGCTCCTTCTGACGAAGGATGGGTGCGTTGGCAAACTCGAGACCCTCGGGCGTCATTTCGACGTCGCCCTCCGTCACTTTCACAAACCCCAACAAGGCCGCGCCTTCTACGATTGGCAGCAGATCGTCGATCTCGAACGACAGCAGATCGGCCATCCGGTAAACGTCTTCTCGGCCGTTGTGGTCGGCCAAAATCTCAAGGAACCCTGCTATGCCGCCGGTGCGGGCATGTGGAAGCATCGGGTATTTGGCGCGCGCGTCTTGTGCGGCCGGGCCCGATAAAGTAAGTTCGGGATCGCCATCCGGCTTGGTCAGCACCTTGTAAATGTAGTCCACGATCTTGGTGAAGCGCGGGTGCTTGCGATCGCGCGGGCGCGGAAGGTCAACATGGAAGTCGGTGCGAATCCTGCCCGGATTCTTTCCCAGGACCACGATACGATCGCCGAGCAGCACGGCTTCCTCGATATTATGCGTCACAATGAACACCGCGCGTGTGGGCATTTTCTTGTCTTCCCACAGCTCCAACAATTCGCTGCGGAGGTTCTCGGCGGTCAAAACATCCAACGCCGAAAATGGTTCATCCATGAACAACACCTCGGGTTCCACCACCAGCGCGCGGGCGAATCCGACGCGTTGTCTCATACCGCCGGACAATTCTTTCGGATAAGCGTTCTCGAACCCATCCAGGCCAACGGAGTCCAACATCCGGAAGCTGCGGGAAGCGCGGCCGGCTTCTGAGACGCCGCGGGCTTTCAAAGGCGCTTCGACATTTTCCAGGACCGTGAGCCAGGGAAAAAGCGCGAAGCTCTGGAACACGATGGATACGTTCTCGCACGGACCGTTGACCGGAGAGCCGTGCCAAAGCACCTGTCCGGCCGACGCCGACGACAGCCCCGTGAGGATTCTCAGGAGGGTGGATTTACCGGAACCCGAGGGCCCGAGTAGAGTCAGAATCTCATTCGGATAGATAGCGAGATCCAACGGCGCGATGACCTGGATTCGGTTCTCACTCGGCTGGTCGTAGAACTTTTCGACTTGTCGTGCTTCAATGAGCGGCTCCGGCACGCTGCCTATTATCGCAGCGCAGCAGCGCTGGACCAAGTTCATGGAATCGTAATTCGGACTGATCGCCCTGGCCTATGGCCTTCATTCAAAAAATATATCAGCGTGTCCTTCCAGGTCGGATATCCAAGTGCGATATGTTAGAGGGTTCTCCGAATCCTTACTTCAGGAGCTTGCATGACCCCTCAAGAAGTCCTCGAGTACGCGAAAAAGAACGGACTGAAGCAGCTCGATCTGCGCTTCTGCGATATTCCCGGCCTGCAACATCACGTGTCATATCCGATCACCGAGCTTTCCGAGGATTCTTTCCAGGAAGGCTTCGGCATGGACGGATCAAGCATCCGGGGTTGGGCTGCAATCAACGAAAGTGACATGCTCTTGATCCCCGATCCGGGCACCGCGTTCACGGATCCGTTCTATGAAGTGTCGACGCTGGTGATGACCTGCGATGTGATCGACCCGATCACGCGGCAAAGCTACAATCGGGATCCGCGATGGATCGCGCGAAAAGCCGAGATGTATCTAAAGAACAGCGGAATCGGGGACACGGCTTATTTCGGCGCCGAGGCCGAATTTTTCATTTTCGACAATGTCCGCTTCGATCAGAATCAACACTCGGGCTTTTATTTCATCGACGCCGAAGAGGGGCGCTGGAACTCTGGGCGCGAAGGCGAGAATCTGGGCTACCGGCCGCGCTACAAAGAAGGCTATTTCCCGGTGCCGCCGACCGACCACTATCAAATGCTGCGCAGCCAGATGGTGGAAACGATGATCGAGTGCGGCTTGAACATCGAATGCCATCACCACGAAGTGGCCACGGGCGGCCAGTGCGAGATCGATCAGCGCTTCGACACGCTGGTGAAATCCGCTGACAACATGCTGGTGTACAAGTACATCATCCGCAACACAGCTTATCTTCACGGCAAGACGGTGACGTTCATGCCGAAGCCCTTGTTCGCGGACAACGGCAGCGGAATGCACACGCATCAGAGCATTTGGAATGCGGGAAAGCCGCTATTTGCAGGCGACGGCTATGCGGGGTTGAGTCCTCTGGGGCTGCATTATATCGGTGGATTGCTAAAGCACGCGCGCGCACTGTCGGCGATTATCGCGCCCACCACGAACAGTTACAAGCGGCTGGTGCCGGGCTATGAAGCGCCGGTGAATCTGGCGTACTCGCGGCGCAACCGGTCGGCGGCGTGCCGCATACCGATGTATTCGGCCAGTCCCAAGGCCAAGCGCGTGGAGTTCCGTCCGCCGGATCCTTCAGCCAACCCCTATCTCGCGTTCGCGGCGATGTTGATGGCCGGCCTCGATGGCGTCCTCAATAAGCTCGATCCGGGCGAGCCGCTCGACAAGGACATCTACGATCTTTCCCCGGAAGAGATGGAAAGCGTGCCGTCGATGCCGTCGTCGCTCGAAGAGGCGCTGGAATGTCTGGAGGAAGATCACGACTTCCTGCTGAAAGGCGACGTCTTTAGCGAAGACCTGATCGAGACCTTCATCGAATACAAGCGCAAGAACGAGGCAGACGCGATTCGCTTGCGGCCGCATCCTTACGAATTCGCTCTGTACTATGACATTTGAACATGCCGAAACGTTCGATTAAAGATCTGGATCTCAAAGGTAAGACTGTTTTCATTCGGGTGGATTTCAACGTACCGTTGGCGCCGGGTGGGCAGGAAATTACCAGCGACAAGCGAATTCGGGCGTCGCTCCCGACCATTCAATATGCGCTCGATCAGGGCGCAGGGGTGATCCTGGCGAGTCATTTGGGACGGCCCAAAGGCAAGCCCAATCCGGAGATGAGTCTGAAACCTGCGGCTGTGCGGCTCGCGCAGTTGCTCGGGCGTCCCGTTGCGATGGCACCCGATTGCGTGGGCCCGGAAGTGGAGAAGATGCGTCCCGCGCCGGGGCAAGTTCTGCTGCTCGAGAATTTGCGTTTTCACGCCGAGGAAGAGAAAAACGATCCCGGGTTTTCCAAGCAACTAGCCGCGCTGTGTGATGTGTACGTGAACGACGCGTTCGGTTCGGCGCATCGCGCGCATGCCTCCACAGTGGGGATGATCCCGTTTGTTAAGGAAGCAGCGTCTGGGCTGCTGATGGACAAGGAGCTAGAGTATCTCACTAAGGCCACTAAGAACCCGGATCGTCCGTGCGTGGCTATACTGGGCGGCGCGAAGGTATCCGACAAGATCGAAGTAATTGAGAATCTGATGAATGTCGTCGATGAGTTACTCATCGGCGGCGCCATGGCTTACACATTCTATAAGTCACAAGGTAAGTCAGTAGGTAAGTCGCTTGTCGAGAATGACAAACTCGATCTCGCGAGCGAGTTACTGGCGCGTTCCGGGAATAAGATCCTTCTGCCGTCCGACCATGTCGTCGTAGATGAATTGAAGGAAGGGGCACCGTTCGAAGTCTTTAATAATGTACCGGACGGAAAAATGGGAGTGGACATTGGTCCAGCGACGGCGGCGACTTACTCCGCAGTTATCGCAAAGGCGAAGACGATCATCTGGAACGGGCCCATGGGCGTGTTCGAGAAACCGCCCTTCGATCGCGGGACGGTTGCGCTTGCGAAAGCTGTTGCTGCGTCGGGTGCCGTCTCGGT
>DATHMO010000116.1:0-8070 GCA_035486995.1 Bryobacteraceae bacterium | reverse complement strand
CGATCGGCTCGGAAGCGGGAATCCGCAGGCTGCTTGCGGGCGACGCGGATTTTGGGGCTTCCGACAGCCGCGAAGTGGTGCACGACATCGCCCCTGCGGAAGAAAGCAAATACGTTTTTCTGCCGTCGGTGGTGGGAGCGGTGGTGCCGATCGTGAACCTTCCCGGGGTGGACGGCGACGTTGCGTTTACGTCTGAAGCGTTGGCCGGCATTTACCTTGGAAAGATCAAAAAATGGAACGATCCGGTGCTTCGCAAGGCAAACCCGCGCCTGAATCTGCCCGATCTGGACATTGTCGTGGTCCATCGATCGGAGGGAAGCGGCACCAGCTTTGCGTGGACAGACTATCTGTCGAAGACGAACCAGGAATGGCAGACGAAGGTGGGGGCCCATCTTGCGCCGGAGTGGCCCACCGGGCGTGGCGCGGCGGGGAACGACGGCGTAGCGAAGCTGGTGAAAGAACTGGGCGGCTCCATCGGCTATGTGGAATTCATCTACGCGCTGCAGAACCACCTTGGTTACGGAAAAATACGTAACCGCAACGGCGAGTTCGTGGAAGCCAGTCTGGAGAGCATCGCTTCTGCCGTGAACCACGCAGCGGAGAAGAGCGGCGATTTAAATATGTCTATTGTGGATGCTCCGGGCGCGGGGGCGTACCCGATTGCCGCGTTCACCTGGCTTGTGGTGCCCGGGCACATCGCAGATGACGCAAAGCGTACCGCAATCGCCGCATTCCTCCGCTGGATGGTTGGTCCTGGCCAGAGGCAGGCCGCTGCGCTGGGATATCTCGCGCTGCCGAAAGAGGTGCTGGGAATGGAAGCGGATGCGATCGCGACCATCCACTGACGATCGAAAGATTTGGCGCGTCGGCGCCATTGTGAAAGTGCCATTCGCTGCCGATTCGGCAATGCGGTGTATGATGCGAATGATGACTACCCGGGTTTGACGACAAAATCTATAAACAAGGATTAACGAATGAGCCTATTTGAATCGCTAAAAAAGTACACCACGGTTGTGGCGGATACGGGTGATATTGAAGCCATCGCCCAGCACAAGCCGCAAGACGCAACCACCAATCCATCCCTGCTCTTTCACGCGGCGAAGATGCCCGCCTACCGCCACTTGGTGGACGATGCCACGGAGCTTGCCCTCAAGCGCGGTGGTAGTCACGACGAAATGGCGGAAGAGTTCATCGATCGCCTGTTCGTACTCTTCGGCTGTGAAATTCTCAAAGTGGTCCCCGGCCGTGTTTCCACCGAGGTGGCCGCCCGGCTGAGCTTCGATACCGAAAGCACCATCGCCAAGGCGCGCAAGCTCATCTCGCTGTACGACAAGGCAGGCATATCGCGTCAGCGCGTTCTAATTAAGATCGCCAGCACTTGGGAGGGGATTAAGGCAGCCGAGTTGCTCGAGAAGGAAGGCATCCATTGCAATCTGACGCTGCTCTTCAGTTTTGCCCAGGCCGTGGCGTGCGCCGAAGCGGGCGTGACCTTGATTTCCCCGTTCGTCGGCAGGATTTACGATTGGTACAAGAAAGAACGGGCGGGCGCGGAAATTCCCCCGGACCAGGATCCGGGCGTCGAGTCGGTGACCCGGATCTACAACTACTACAAGAAATACGGGTACAAGACCCAAGTGATGGGCGCCAGCTTTCGAAACGTTAACCAGATCGTCCGGCTGGCCGGGTCGGATCTGCTAACCATCAGCCCCGAACTTCTTGAGCAGTTGGAAAAACAGGAGGGCACGCTGGAGCGCAAACTCGATCCGGCTACGGCGAAGGCCAGCAAGGAAGAGCGTCTGCACCTGGATGAGAAGACCTTCCGCTGGATGCACAACGAGGACCCGATGGCAACAGAAAAGCTGGCGGAGGGGATCCGCAAATTCAACAGCGATGCGGAACACTTGCAGGAATATGCTCTTTCCCAGGTGGCTCAAAGCGCCGGGTAGAAGATCGCGTGTTTAGCCGCTCTTCTTTGAGCGGAGCAGAACAACAATAGATCTCGGAGCCATTCGGTAGCTGGTTTGCTCTAGCGGAGCGCCGGGATCAGAAAAATCATGGGGGCTCGGCAAGGCAGTGTCCACAACCCTCTTCCACTCCCGAGCCGTGCCCTCTTGAATTTCGAAGTCCAACGCTTCCCAGAAAGCGTTGATCATCACGTAGATATCATCATCGCCCTGGGATGCGCCGTGTAAGCAAAATGCCAGGCTGCGGGAATCGTATGACAAGTCCGCCTTTGGGCCCACGCCGTACCAATCGACGTCCTCCCGCCAAAACCGGCTGCGGCTGATGGAGGGATGAGCCTTCCGGAACGCGATCATGGATTTGAAGAATCGGAAAATGTCTTGGCTCGCACCGAGTTGATCCCAATCCAGCCACCCTATTTCGTTGTCTTGGTTGTAAGGATTGTTGTTGCCCTGTTGCGAGTTCAGGAACTCGTCGCCGGCCCGGAACATCGGCGTCCCGTTCGACAGGAACAGCAAGCAGCAGAAATTCTTGACCTGAGTCCGGCGCAGGGACTGCACGTCCGGCGGCACGCCTTCAACCCCTTCGTATCCATGGTTCCAACTGTAGTTGTCGTTCATGCCATCCTGATTCTGATGGCCATTCGCCCAGTTGTGCTTCCAGTCGTAGGAGACCAGATCATACAACGTGAATCCGTCGTGTGACGTTATATAGTTCACGCTCTGGTAAGCGTGATATGCGTCGGCGCGGTTGTCGGGAAACAAGTCATCGCTGCCATAGATGCGCCGCATAATGTCGGGAACCATTCCCGGGTCGCCTTTGACAAAGCGGCGAACGTCGTCCCGAAAGCGGCCGTTCCACTGCAGCCAGCTTACGCCGGGAAATCCGCGGCCGAGTTGATAAGCGCCTGTATCCCAAGGTTCGGCGATCAATCGGAGGCGGCTCAACTCGGGATCCGCGGCGATCTCACTGAATATGGGAGCGTGGCCCCAGTTGAGGGATCCATCCGCATTGCGGCTAAACACCGACGCCAGATCAAAGCGGAATCCGTCGATGTGCATTTCTTCTTTCCAATAGCGCAAGCTGTCCAGCACCATCTTGCGTACGTGCGCCTCGCCGAAATTCAGAGTGTTGCCGGTACCCGAATAGTTCGCGTACGGGTTTGTTGGATCGGAAGACAGCATGTAGTAGCTGGCGGCATCGAAGCCTTTGTAGCTGTAGATCGGGCCCCTGTGATCTCCTTCGCAAGTGTGGTTGTACACCACATCGAGCACCACTCCAATGCCGGCCTCGTGAAACGCCTTCACCATGTTCTTAAACTCCAGGTGCTGCTCACTTGAGCTCGCATACTGGACGTGGGGGGCGAAAAAACTCAGAGGCATGTAGCCCCAGTAATCGCCCTCTTGCGGGTCGCGCTGAAAAATGGGCATCAGCTCGACGGCTGTGATCCCAAGCTCTTTCAAGTACGGGATCTTTTCCACCAGACCGGCATAGGTGCCGCCTCGCGAGCGCTCTACGCCCGAGTTGGCGTTCTTCGTGAAGCCTTTCACATGCAGTTCGTAGATGACGGCATCGGATTCGTGATGCAGCGTCCGCGAGGAGCCCCAGTCAAAACTCGGCGCCCGCTGAATCAGCGTCCCCAAAGGCGCCTTGCCGGCGTTTGATCCTTCCCGCTCCGCTGCTTCCCGATCGAAGCCAGGCGGGAAGAAAACGCTTTTGGCGTACGGGTCAAGCAGCACCTTCTGCGGATCAAAACTATGAAGTCGAGCAGCGTTCTGTCCCGATACGGAGTAGGCGTAGTAACGAGCTTCGCCGATTTCCGTGATTGGCAAGCGGCAGTGCCACACGCGCCCGGACTTGTAGTGCAGAAAATCGAAGCGGAAAGTCAGGATCGGATTCACCAGGTCGCTGGCGGAGTAGAGCAATAGAGTCACACTCTCTGCATGCTCTGAGTGTATGGAAAAGTTGAAAGCTTGTTCTTCTTCAATCCACGTTACGCCGAGCGGGAGAGGAGAACCTTCAGACTGTTCCCAGGTATTCCGCTTCTCAGGAGGCGGAAGTTTCAATTCCACGCTAAGTTCCTGCTCGGCTGACATAATTTGGAGCTCCGCGTTAGGTCTAAGAGGCCAGATCGCCCGCGGCCGCCCGATCGGCGATAATCACGGCGTGCTCCCGGGAAACCCGGCCGGCGGGAATGGACAGATCGCCGTCGAACAACCGGCGAAGCATTCCCTGTTTCTCGCCGCCTGTTGCCAGCCAAAGGATGCGCCGCGCTCGATTGAGTACCGGATAGGTTAATGTCATGCGACGTCTCCCTTGGTAGACTCCGGTCAAAGCGACATCTGCGTTGGTGACATTGAGCACCGGATCTCCGGGCAGCAAAGAGGCCGTATGGCCATCGGGTCCCAGGCCCAAATGAACCAGATCCAGGATGGGCGGCGAGCCGGCGATTCCCTCGAGCTTCTGCGCGTATTGCTTAGCCGCATCCTCGAGGTCGGCAGATTCTACTGGCATGGCATGGACCTGTTCCGGCCTCATCGGCGAATGCTCCAGCAGGCTTTCTCGAAGATGGGTGAGGTTCCTATCCGCGTCTCCCGCCGGCGCAACGCGCTCGTCCACCTGCAGTACATGCAGGCTCTTCCATGGCACGTCCTCGCCGGAGAGAGCACGCAGCATGATCCACGGCGTCCGGCCACCGCTGACGGCCATAACAAAACGGCCGCGCTCGGCAACAGCAGCGCGCGCTTCGGCGGCAATCATTCCCGCAGCCGCTCGAGCGGCGGAATCGTCATCCTTGAAAGCTTCGATTTTCATTTCGCGTTCCTAGTCCCCGGACAATTTTCTCACGCCGCCAAACCGCACTCGCATTTATGAACCCATTTCGACCGTCTTGCCGGTGGGTGCAATTCCCGACCCGGCCAAGCGCTTGGAACGTTCGGTCAAATCCCGTAACCATTGAAACGCCGTGTCGGAGAGCATAACTTCGGTGGAGCGCCAACTCCAGTTCCCGTCGGGGCGCCCAGGCACGTTCATCCGAGCTCCTTTGCCTAAGTTGAGGAGATCCTGTAATGGAGCAATTGCCAGCGCGGCCACCGATGACCAGGCTAGTTGGATCAAAGCCGGAGCAACTTCACCACTTTCGCCTGGTGCTCGCTTCAGATAACTCCAGAGATTCTGCCGTTGGCCATCGGGCAATTCTTCGTACCATTCCCGAGTTGTGGCGTTGTCGTGAGTGCCAGTGTAAACCACCGTGTTCGGCACGTAGTTGTCAGGCAGGTATGGATTGTCGGGATGTCCGTCGAAGGCGAATTGCAGTACCCGGGTGCCTGCCACTTGGAATTGATCTCGAAGCGCCTGCACATCTGGCGTGATCAATCCCAAATCCTCGGCGATGAACGGCAGATTTCCCAGCTCTGCTTGTACCGCTTGGAAAAAGCCGGCTCCCGGACCTGGCACCCATTGACCAGACTGAGCGGTTGACGCTCCTGCTGGAACGTGCCACGCGGCCGCAAATCCACGAAAGTGATCCAGGCGGATCACATCTACGTGAGACAGGAGGGCACGCAGGCGGTCTATGCACCATTGATAACCAGTGGAACGAAGCGCATCCCAGTTATAAACGGGGTTACCCCACAACTGCCCCTGCGCGCTGAAATAGTCCGGTGGAACTCCCGCAACGAAGCGCGGCCGGCGGTTTTCGTCGAGTAAGAAAAACTCAGGGTTCGCCCAAACGTCACTGGAGTCTGGAGAGACGAAGAACGGCAGGTCACCGATTAAACGTATGCCATGGGAATGGGCATGCTGCTTGAGCTGCTCGGCTTGGCGGAACAGCAGGAATTGTGCGAAGCGAACCTGATCGATTTGGGTCGCCAACTCTCGCTGTGCGTCACGGAGTGCGTTCGCGCGACGCTGAACCAACTCTGCCGGCCATTCCAGATAATACGCATCATGATACTTGGCCTTGAGCGCTCGGAATAAAGCATAGTCATCCAGCCAATGTGCTTCTTTGGCGCAGTACTCGTCGTATGCCGGCTGCAGATCTTTCCGCTCACCAGCTCGAAAGTATGTCCACGCCTTTTCGAGCAGCCCATGTTTGAACGGGATCACCGAGTTGTAGTCGACCCCATCCGCCGAAAAGTGAGCCTCACAATCGCTCGCCCGCAGCAGCCCGTCCGCGATCAGGCGGTCGGGACTGATGAGCAATCCATTGCCGGCAAACGACGATAGGGATTGGTACGGCGAGTTGCCATAACCCGTGGGGCCCAGCGGCAACGACTGCCACCAGCCCTGACCGGCTCCATGCAGGCGATCGACCCACGAGAATGCCGACGGTCCCAGATCACCGACACCGTAAGGCGACGGCAGGGACGTGACATGCAGCAGCAAGCCAGAGGCGCGTTCGGTCACCTGTCAACTCCGCTGGGCGTTGTTCACGATTTCTCTAGCTTCGCTCACCAGAGCGTTCAAATGCTCTTGGCTCTTGAAGCTCTCTGCATAAATCTTGTAGATGTTCTCCGTCCCGGACGGCCGGGCCGCAAACCAACCGCTTGCCGACACTACCTTCAACCCCCCAATAGGAGCATGATTGCCAGGAGCTTTAGTCAGCTTGCCGGTGATTGGTTCGCCCGCCAGATCCGACTCTTTTACGTCGTCGGGCGAGAGCTTCTGCAGTTTTGTCTTCTGCTCGGGCGTGGCCGGCGCATCGATGCGCGTGTAGTAGGAATCCCCGAACGCTGCCGTCAGTTCGCGGTAGTGTTGTCCGGGATCCTTGCCGGTCCGTGCCGTGATCTCAGCCGCCAGCAGATCCATGATGAGACCGTCCTTGTCAGTACTCCATACCATCCCGTCAAGACGCAGAAAACTCGCTCCCGCGCTCTCTTCGCCGCCGAAACAACACGAACCGTCGAAGAACCCCGGCACAAACCATTTAAACCCTACCGGCACTTCGAACAGTTCGCGCCCCAGCATACTGACGGCACGATCGATCATGCTGCTGCTCACAACCGTCTTTCCGACCGCGGCGTCCTTGCGCCATTGTGGGCGATGGGTAAGCAAATAGCGAATGGCCACGGCGAGGTAATGGTTCGGATTCATCAATCCATCGGCCGGCGTGACAATCCCGTGCCGGTCCGCATCCGCATCATTCGCGAAAGACACCTGGAATTGTTCTTTGATCGCCACCAGCCTCGCCATAGCGTAGGGACTGGAACAATCCGTGCGGATCCTGCCGTCGTGATCGACGGTCATGAACGAAAACGTGGGATCAATAATCCGGTTGACGACGGCGATGTCCACGCCGTAAATGGAGTTGATCGATTCCCAATAAGGCAGCGCCGCTCCGCCCATTGGATCCACGCCAAGTTTTAGTTTGGCACCACGAATCGCGTCCATATCGACGACGTTTTTCAAGTCGCGAACGTAAGGTAGAAGAAAATCCTCCTGGTGCGTGGATGCGGCGCTCATGGCATTGTTGAACGGGACTCGCTTCACCCCCGCGTTGCCTGCGCGCAATAGTTCGTTCGCGCGATCCTGGACCCAACGCGTCACATCGGTGTCGGCGGGGCCACCGTTCGTCGGATCGTACTTGAAGCCTCCATCTTCGGGCGGATTGTGCGATGGCGTGATGACGATGCCGTCCGCCAGATGTTCCTTGCGGCCGTGGTTGTATGCGAGAATCGTTCGCGAGATCACGGGCGTCGGGGTTAAGCCGTCGCCCTGCTGGATCACCGTCTCCACGCCATTTGCCGCCAGCACCTCGAGTGCAGTGCGCTGGGCCGGCGCGGACACCGCGTGGGTGTCCTTCCCCATGTAGAGCGGCCCGTCGGTTCCGTGCACTTTCCGGTAGTCGCAGATGGCCTGCGTAATAGCCAGGATATGCGCTTCAGTGAAGGTGCCGTGCAAGGGCGAGCCGCGGTGACCGCTGGTGCCGAAGCTAACGAGTTGGGTGGGATCCTCGACGTCGGGACGGCGCTCAAAATAATCCTTCTCCAGGCGAGCGACATCCACCAGCATCTCCCTCGGCGCAGGTTTGCCTGCGAGAGGAGAAAGCGTTTCAAAGGCGTTGCCCGCTAAAGTACTGGGCATGCTTCCGCCTTCCAAATTTCGGTG
>DATHMO010000115.1:0-3824 GCA_035486995.1 Bryobacteraceae bacterium | reverse complement strand
CTGCGCGCGACATATGGCTCGTGGCGCAACCGCAACTCCCGCGCCGTCTCCGCCGCTCCCGCGTCGTCGCCGAACAGGATGACTTCCACATTGGGATGGAGCAGCGTCCAGCTCTTCAGCGCGTTGCGCTGGATAATTGCGCTATGCCCGACGAAAGGTTTTGCCGTCGTAAAAAGGGTAAGCATCCGTCCCCCTTGTACCTATCCTGTTCCGTTAAGTATACGGATAGGTAAATGACAGGCCACGGATACTACACCAGACGGGATAATGATATCTATACAATAATATTTAAAAAGGGTAGCGCGGCCTGGCTCGGTTGGGATAGGCTCCGCAGCCCCTAACCCCGGCTACCGGTGGGAGAGCTCAAGAGTGGGAATGTAAGAAAAACGCAGACCTCACCAGAGGACCGCAACTAGCAACCGAAAGAATGACGTCTCGCTTTACTTCACACCAGCCATAACCCGCGCCGCCAGCGTCATCTCTTCGAGAATGGAGTCGATCCCCCGGGTAATGCTCCAGTTCGGATAATGCTTCTTCAACTTGGACAAGTTCGAGATGTAGCAGATGTGATCGCCCTTGCGATTTTCATCCACATACTTCCAATCCATCTTGCGGCCCGTCAGTTCTTCGATCTTCGCGATCGCCTCCAGCATCGAAATGCTGTTTCCGCGTCCGCCGCCCAGGTTATAAACCTCGCCCGGCCGGGGCGCCGCCGCAAACTCCTCTATCGCGCGCACCACGTCGTAGCTGTGGATGTTGTCGCGAACCTGCTTGCCCTTGTACCCAAACACCGAATACTTCCCGCCGGTCACGCCCATCTTCACCAGATAGGACAAGAACCCGTGCAACTCCACGCCTGAATGCGACGGCCCCGTCAAGCACCCGCCGCGGAAAACGCCGACTTTCATCCCGAAATAACGTCCGTATTCCTGCGCCACCAGGTCCGCAGCCGCCTTCGATGCGCCAAACAGCGAATGCATTGTCTGATCGATACGGCAAGTCTCATCGACTCCGTCGTAATCCTCCGGCCGCGCATACTCCCAACGCGTCGGCAGCTCCTTCATCGGAATCTCGTTTGGCGCGTCACCGTAGACTTTGTTCGTGCTGAACAGGACGAACACCGCTTCGGGGCAATGCTGACGCGTCGCCTCCAGAAGGTTGATCGTCCCCAGGGCGTTCACTTCAAAATCCAGAATCGGAATATCCCGCGCCTTGTCGTGCGAGGGCTGTGCCGCGCAATGCACGATCAGCTCAAACTTGTGCGCTTTAAACAGCTCATCGATTCCGGCGCGATCGCGGATATCCAGCTCGGCGTGCTTGAAGCGCTTGGTCGCCTTCTTCAAGCGATCCAGATTCCACAACGTATCGCCCGCCGCGCCAAAAAACACACGCCGCATGTTGTTGTCCACGCCGACAACGTCGTGGCCGTGCGCGTCGAAATGAGCCACCGCCTCAGATCCGATCAACCCGCTGCTGCCTGTCACCAATATTTTCACGCGTGAATCTCCGTGAAAAAGCATGCCACAAGATCACTGTCTGGAACCGCGCCACCTGCCGCCACAGTTGCTATCCGGACAAATCCCCTGCCACCCCCGTTGACCCTGCGCCGCGACCCATTAAACTAAACTTGGCGCTCCGGATCAGTCGTTCCCTTCACCGAAAGCGCTCCCCTTCATTTTGCGTGACGAACCTCGTCGCTTTGCGCATTCTCGCGTCCGTCTGGCGTGCCGCCAGCCACACATCGCTGGCGGCGTCGGTGCCGTTTTACGTTCACTCGCCGGCATCCGCGGCGAGTGTCGCCGCCGTCGCGATCGCTCCGAACGACTGCCTTTCCACCCTCCTCGTATGGCCGCACATCATGAATCATGCCGCGAACGCGAGCACGGTCGCCGATGCCACAGTCCTGCCTCACGCTTACTCCGCCCCGCTTGTCGTTCTTTCCATGGCGGTCGCGATCCTCGCGTCCTACTCTGCGCTCGATCTCGCCGGCCGCACTTCCGCCTCGGAAGGCCGCGTCCGTTTTATCTGGATAGGCGCCGGCGCGTTCGCCTTGGGCCTCGGTATCTGGTCAATGCACTACGTCGGCATGCTCGCGTTCACGCTTCCGGTTCGTGTTCTGTACGACTTCCCGACAGTACTTCTCTCGCTCCTCGCCGCGGTTCTGGCCTCCGCAGTCGCACTCCTGTTCGTCAGCCGCGCCCAACTGAACAATCGATCCGTGGTCGCCTCCAGCGTCATCATGGGAGCGGGAATTGCCGCGATGCATTACATCGGCATGGCTGCGATGCGCCTCCCGGCGATCTGTCGTTACGATCTCCGCATCGTCGCCGCGTCGATTCTGATTGCGATCGTCGTTTCGGTAGCCGCGTTGCTGATCACCTTCCGTTTGCGCACTGCGAACCGTGAGTTCAGCGGCGCAAAAATCGGCGCCGCTCTCGTGATGGGGTTCGCCATCGCTTCGATGCACTACACCGGAATGGCCGCGGTCTCTTTCGTCCCGGCGCCACTCACCGAGGACATCTCGCGGTCCATCGAAGTCAGCTCGCTCGGCGCATTCGGCATCGCCTTCGTCGCCAGCGTGGTGCTTGCCGTCGTCACCATCACCTCGGTGCTCGATCGCAAATTTTCCGCGCAGGCCGCGCAGCTCGCTCTTAGCCACGAGCGCTACCGCCTCGTCTTCGAGCGCTCGATGTCTCCGCTCCATCGCAGCACGCTCGACGGCCTCATCCTCGATTGCAACGACGCCTGCGCCCGCGCCCTGGGCTTTTCATCCCGCTCCGACGCGCTCGCCGCTCGCGCCCGCATCGAGTTCGTCGAATCCGCCGACGAAGAAAACCACATCGATTCTCTTTCCACCTATCGCCAGCTCACCGATTTCGAGGCTCGCCTCCGCCGCCTCGACGGACGCCCTATCTGGGTCCTACAGAACGCCAACCTCGTCGATGAATCCGGATCTACCTCGCGCATCGTCGAGGGCAGCTTCATCGACATTTCGAGCCGCAAGGAGATCGAGCGCGAGCTTCACCGCACCAAGCAGCACGCAGAAAGCGCCAGCGCCGCCAAAAGCGAATTCCTCGCCGCCATGAGCCACGAAATCCGCACGCCGATGAACGGCGTCATCGGCATGGCCGATCTTCTCCTCGACACCGCGCTCAATTCCGAGCAGCGCGAATTCGCGCTCACCTTGCGCCACTCCGCCAACGCTTTGCTCGCCATCATCAACGACATTCTCGACTTCTCAAAAATCGAAGCCGGCAAGATGACCATCGACCCGATCCCGTGCGCGCTCGACACGGTCGTCTACGAAGTCGCCGAACTCCTCCACTCCAAGACGCGCGAAAAGGAACTCGACTTCGCCGTTCGCTACGCGCCGTCGCTTCCATCGCGTTTCATCGCTGATCCCGGCCGCGTCCGCCAGATCCTCACCAACCTTCTCGGCAACGCCATCAAGTTCACCGCCAAAGGCGGAATACAACTCGGCGTCGAGCCCGATGTTTCCAGCGAAGGCGACTCCGACGTTTCCAGGGACGCGGCGGCGCCGCCGTTCATCCGAGTAAAATTCTCCATCTCCGACACGGGCATCGGCATCCCCCAGGAAAAGCTCTCATCCGTCTTCGAGAAATTCACGCAGGCCGACGCTTCCACCACACGCCACTACGGTGGCACCGGCCTCGGCCTCGCGATCTCCGCGCGGCTCACCGAACTCATGGGCGGAAAAATGGGTGTTGAAAGCACCGTTGGCGAGGGCTCCACGTTCTGGTTCACTCTTCCGCTTACTGTGGATGTCACCGTGCCCGAATTGCCCGTGCCGCCGTTGGATCTAA
>DATHMO010000114.1:0-9972 GCA_035486995.1 Bryobacteraceae bacterium | reverse complement strand
GACGCCGCTAGAGCGCCAGTTCGGACGCATCGCCGCGGTTACCGAGATGACCTCCACCAGCACGCTGGGCGGCACGGGAATCACGCTGCAGTTCGAATTGAATCGCGACATTAATGCCGCCGCGCGCGATGTGGAAGCCGCCATCAACGCCGCTCGCGGATATCTGCCCACGAATTTGCCCAGTAATCCCAGCTACCGCAAGGTCAATCCCGCCGAGCAACAAATCTTTCAGATCGCGCTGACTTCGGACGTTCTCGACCGCGGCCAGCTGTACGACTCCGCTTCCACCATCATCGTGCAGAAGCTTTCGCAGATCAGAGGCGTCGGACAGGTAAACGCACAGGGCGGCGCGCTGCCCGGCGTGCGTGTCGAGCTAAATCCGATGGCTTTGAATAAGTACGGCATCGGGCTGGAACAAGTGCGCAATGTTCTGAACGCCTCCAACGCGAACGTTCCCAAGGGACATTTTTCGGACGGCTTTCATCTTTGGGAGGTCGGGGCCAACGACCAGATGTTCAAGGCCAAGGATTATCGGACGCTGCTGGTGGCCTATAACAATCGCGCTCCGGTGCGGCTGTCGGATGTCGCCGACGTCATCGATTCGGTGGAGGACGTGCGCAACCTGGGCGTAGCCAACCTCCAGCCGTCGGTGAACGTGGCCATCAACCGTCAGCCGGGCGCGAACATTATCGACACCGTGGATCGCATTCGCGCGGCGCTGCCGCAGCTCAAAGCCGCCATTCCACACTCCATCAACTTGAGCGTTACCCAGGATCAGACGGTCACCATCCGTGCGTCGGTGCGCGATATCGAGCGAACCATGCTCATATCGGTGGTGCTGGTGGTCCTGGTGGTGTTCGTATTCTTGCGAAGCCCGCGCACCACGATGATTCCGAGCGTGGCCGTCCCGGTTTCGCTCATCGGCACGTTCGGCGTGATGTATATGTGCGGTTACAGCCTGGACAATCTTTCGCTCATGGCGCTGACCATTTCCACCGGCTTCGTGGTGGACGACGCCATCGTGGTGATCGAAAATATCACGCGCTATCTGGAGCAGGGCATGAAGCCCTTTCCCGCCGCCTTGCGCGGCGCGCGCGAGATTGGGCCTACCGTTTTGACCATCAGCATTTCGCTGATCGCCGTTTTCATCCCGCTGCTGATGATGGGCGGCATCGTGGGCCGTTTGTTCCGCGAATTCGCGGTCACCATGTCGGTGGCGATTGCGATTTCCATGGCGGTCTCATTGACCACCACGCCCATGATGTGCGCGCATCTGCTCAAGGAACACACCACGCATGGTTGGATGTACCGGACCAGCGAGAGCGCATTCAACTGGATTGTCGGTCTCTACGGCCGATCGCTCGCCCGCGTGCTGCGGCACCCCTGGATCACTCTCGGCGTTCTCGGGGCCACGATCGCGCTCAACGTATACCTGTTTATTCACGTGCCGAAAGGCTTTTTCCCGCAGCAGGACAACGGCCGGTTGAACGGGACCATCATCGCCGATCAGGACACCTCCTTCCAAGCCATGGAAAGGAACCTGCGGCAGATGGTGAAGATCGTCGGAGAGGACCCGGCAGTGGATACGGTGGCCGGATACACGGGAGGCAGCGGCGGCTATGGCAACACCCTGAACACCGCGCGCATGCAGATCCAGTTGAAGCCGCTCGCCGAACGCAAGGTCTCGGTGTACGACGTCATCGAGCGGCTGCGTCCCAAGCTCGGCGTCATCCGCGGGTCCACGAACTACATGCAAGCGAATCAGGACGTGCGCGTGGGCGGCCGCAACAGCGCTTCGCTGTATCAGTTCACGATGCGCGGCGACAACGTCCAGGACCTGACCACGTACGGCCCGCCGATGCTGTCGGCACTGCGGCATCTTCGTTTGATCAGCGATGTAAATACCGATCAGCAGAACAGTGGTCTGCAGGCCATCGTGCAATACGATCGCGATACCGCGGCGCGCTTCGGCATTTCGTCGCAGCTCATCGACAACGTGCTGTACGATGCCTTTGGCCAGCGCCAGGTCTCCACCATGTATACGGCGCTCAATCAGTATCACGTGGTGATGGAAGCGGCTCCGCGCTTCTGGCAGGATCCGGAATTCCTGCGCCAGATTTACGTATTCGATCCGCAGGGCGGCACCGTGCCGCTCAGCGCGATCAGCCATTATGGATCTTCGGTGGCGCCGCTGGCGGTCAATCACCAGGGCCTGTTCCCGGCCGTCACCATCTCGTTCAACCTGGCGCCCGGCGTGGCGCTCGGCGACGCCGTGGATGCGATCGAACAGACCGCGCGCACGGTCGGCTTGCCCGACACCATCCACACCTTCTTCGCCGGCACCGCGCAGGCCTATCAGGATTCCCTTGCGAACGAACCGATCTTGATTGCCGCCGCGCTGATCACCGTCTACATCGTCCTCGGCATGTTGTATGAGAGCTGCATCCACCCCATCACGATTCTTTCGACGCTGCCGTCGGCGGGCGTGGGCGCGCTATTGGCTTTGTTCATGTGGCACACCGATCTCAGCATCATCGCCATGATCGGAATCATCCTGCTGATCGGGATCGTCAAGAAGAACGCCATCATGATGATCGATTTCGCGATCGCCGCCGAACGCACCGACGGTCTGCGCCCGCGCGATGCCATCTATCAAGCCTGCCTGCTGCGCTTCCGGCCGATTCTGATGACCACCATGTCGGCATTGCTGGGCGCGCTGCCGCTGGCGCTGGGCAATGGCGTCGGTGCGGAACTTCGCCGGCCGCTTGGAATTACGATTATCGGCGGACTGATCGTCAGCCAATTGCTGACCCTCTACACCACGCCCGTGGTTTACTTATCGCTCGACCGGTTGCGGCTCAGGTTCGCGCGTGAGCGCACGCCGGAGCTGTTGCACGGCTCAACCGACTAACCGAATCCGCTACGACGCTTTCTTAACCACCAATTCGAACGGCATCCCCGCGGCGTCGCCCGAAATCTTGATCTGATCGCTCGACACTACACCCTTATAGGTCAGCTTCAATGCGTTGCCGCCCATGTCGATGCTCAACCAGAACGAAATGTTCGCGCCATCGATCATGCCGTCTTTAATGGCGATGTCGCTGCCGTCCGGCCCAGCCATGGTGCCGTTCAGCGTGGCGCCGTCGGCCTTGAAATTGAACGCGACCGGGAAGTCGCCGTTGGGAGTGGAAACGCTGCCGGTCCATTTACCGTCCACGTCGGCGGCGAAAGCGGAAACAGTGAGCAGCAACAATGCTGCCGCGGATGCAAAGAATTTCATGAGTGAAACCTCCTCGGGGAGAACTTTCGAATATGGTAACAGCTCTCGGCGCGCGATGTTTTAATGCGTCATGCTGTAGAGCACGTAGTTGACGCCGGTGCGTATGCCGAGCGCCGAATAGCGCTCCGGGTATTCGGGATCGTCGGCCCACTCCCAGGAATCGCCCGTGTCGTGATTGAAAAGCACGGCTACAACGATGCGTCCCTTGTCGTCGTAGATGGCGCGCCAATGCGGATCGCGCCCGCCGTTCAGATACGGCATGCCGCGCAGGCTCCACTGGCCCGACACCTGGTAGCGCTGATCGAGATCGAAGACGGTGTGAAAGATGGCATTGCTCGATTCGATTTCGACGATCGGCCGGCCCGGCAGCAGCTTGGCCATGTTGCGCTGAAAATAGTACCAGTCTTCCTCACCCCAGAAATCGTCGCCGAGCAGGAATCCACCGCGCGCCAGATATTCACGGACTTTCGCGAGTTCGGCCTCGCTCATGTTCCATTGATCGGGCCCCGCGCAATAGAGGAAGGGCCAGTTGTAGATGTCGTCGCCGTCGTCGGGGCTCACGGGCTGTTCCACGCTGCGGACCTGCAGGCGCGTCAGGCGGCGCAATGCCAGCGCGAAATGGCGATCAGCACGCGGATAGTCGTTGGTCCAGGCGCTGCGTCCTTGGCGCCAATCGAAACGATACAGCCATCCAAAGATGCCCCAGTCGCCCTGAGGGTACATCAGGCGCGCGAAGACGAACTCGGCAGGGTCTTTGTAATCGGACGGGAGCGGAAAATCGTTGTACTCCTGCCCCTCATACTCGCGAAACGGCATCTGGAACGCGCCCAGCATGCCGGCAAAGACGCCCGCCGCGGCGAGCCCGAAGGCCAGAACAACCATCCGCCTGGTCGGCACACGACCATGCTAGCATTCGGTTCGCGAAATGTGACCGGTCTCTACGGCCAGTTCATCACCAGCTTGTACGCGTCCAACGTGCCGATGCCGGTAGCGAAGTCCCAGCCGACGGTGGTCCCATAAGCGGGCGTGAACGTGGTGCTCGAAACCGATAGCGCGCCGTCGGGATTGCCCATGGTGTGATGGCGTCCGCTACTAGCTGTGTAGCCGAAACAGTTGAAGGTGCCGGAGCAATTAACGACCATGTCGCCGAGCGTCACGTCATGAAACACGCACGAACCGGCGCCGTTTGACGAGTTGCATGTGCCAGAACCGTTCGAGCCATATTCGCTCGCGGCGAGTTTGTAGTAGACGTAGTTTGGATTGCCCTGCGCGCCGCCCTGGTGCTGATTGACCAAAGCCTGGATGCCGGCCAGAATCGGAGAAGAGAAGGAAGTGCCGCCGGCTCCTGCCCAGCCGCTCGGGCTGCCCACGCAAGGCGCGCCACCCTCGACGATGTCGGACCAGCAGTACACATAGTAATGGCCCCAGATGCCGTTGGCTGCAAACAGCGAGACGTCCGGGATATCGCGCACGTGATCGTTGGGAATGCCGGCCACGCCGGTTTGCCAGCTTGGCTTCGCATAGCCCTTGCAACTTCCACCGATCACGCCGAATGTGTTGGGGCTTCCCGTGGCGCAGGCGCTAGGACCGCCGCTGCCGGCGGTGACAGTCTGCAGCCCATCCTCACTGGCGGTGGTGCTGTTACAGAAGCTGTTGGTTCCCGACGTGGTGCTGTAGCCGAAGGCGCTCGCGAGCAGTGCGCCGGCGCAAGAATCGTTCCAGGGTATCTCGGGAATGTAGGACAGCGCCGAACCATAGGTTGCGGTGTTGGTGGAGTTCCAATAGCTGGCGTTGGTGCCCAGGTACGAGTCGGCGAAATCGGTGCCGCCCACTGCGACGTTGTAGGCCGTTGAAGCAAACGCGCTCACGCCGATACCATGCGTTGCGGCGGACATATCGGCGTCGCAACTGGCCGCCCCCTCATCTCCCGCCGAGACAAATACCGAAACGCCCTCGGCCACCGCTTGCTGATAGGCCGAGCTGAAGCTGGCGTTGGAAGTCGCGCCGTTCTCCGCTTCGCACTCGCCGTAGCTGATGCTCATGATGGACGGCGGATTGTGGCCGTTGATCAGGTTCTGGATCGCGATCAGGCCGCCGAAGGTGCTGCGTGTATCGGCGCAGGCTTCCACTGCGATGGTCGCGTCGGGAGCGGCAGCCGAGGCCCACTCGGCATCGAGAATCGCTTCCCCGTCATCGCCGCCCGTGGGTATGCCGGGATTCGCGCAGTTGTTTCGGCCCGAGACCGGAGCCGGATGAACCGTCACCAGCGATCCGTGCGCATGCGAGGAAAGCCCGAACGTGGAGCGGAAGGTGGTCCAATCGGCGGACGAAAAAAGATTGGTGTCCTCGATCACGGCCACGGTCTGGCCCAACCCCGTGATGCCGCTATTAAACAGCGGATTCAAATCGTAGATCGTCGCAAGATCGGCCGGAACTACGGCCTGGTATGTCGAACCTCCGGAGCTGAACGTGAAATTGCGGCGCACGGTCTTCATGGAGTGCGGGCGGAAATCGTGCATCGAAACCACGCCGGTGACAACCGGGGCGAGCGCCGCCGGAATCTCGGGATCGCTGGTGTTGGCGATGTGCCGCACTCCGTCGACATCGTAATAATGGACCGCTGTATGGAAAGCCTCGCGGACCTGGCCGGCCGTGCCCGAAAAATCGATCACCATGCCGCTGGGATAAACCACGTTGACGGTGAAGCCGTGCGATTCCAGCCAGGCCGTGATCTTCGATACGTCGTCGGCGGCCGGCGCGTAGCTGCGGCCGAATTCCTCGGCTGTCAGCCACTGGTGAAATTTAGGAGAGCTGGGATTGTGCAGATCGTCGATCAATCCGCGGACGGCTTCTTCCTGTTCCGGCGAGCGTTCCAACTGCAGCAGCATGTGGTCCATCGCAAGATCGTCCGCCACAGCGCCGCGATCGTTGCTGGCGATGGCTTCGGGGCGCGTATTACCGGCTAAAGTTCGAAGCTCGGCATCGTCGATTCGTCCGGCGATCCGGGGTGTGCGGGCGGTTTGAGCGGCCAAGCTCGGCGGAAAAGCAACGGCGAGCGTCAGGATTGCGGCTGAGACGGTATTAAGGACGGTATTAAGTAAGATACGTGACATGATTCTCCTTCGGAGATTAGGTAGGCTTCTCAACTGAGAGGGTATCGGCAGAAGCCGACGATACCTTTAGGGGGCGAGGGAAGATAATTTAGCTCCGAACGGCGATCCGTCTTGCGTGTGGGTTGTGAAACGATGTCCGCCTGGCTTTCACTATCTCTGCGTTGATTCGTACTTTTGAGGTTGTTCGCGAACGCCTCGAAATTCCGATTCGACGGCTACGAGGTTTGAAATCTGTAAAGAAAGTGAGCAACGGAAATGTCAACTGCAACTAGCATCGTCGGCACTTGGACTGGATATGTCGCTTGGGGCTGTTCCGGCCCGCCGGTTAGCAATTCTTCCACAGTGTGGACCTTTAAGGCGGATGGGACCTGGACCTACGAGTTCGGGGGAGGCCGCTGGATTCAGGTGGAGGGTCTGGTCGCGTGGAATTTTAAGGCGGACACCGAGGAACCACCCATTGTCGCGGGTTCTCTCGTCTATACTGCCAACGTGACCCGTAACGCGTTGGACGGGATCATGGGATATCCGGTTGCTGGAGCAAGTCCTGGCACCGGATGCTTCTATGCTGTGCGACAGGAAGCGGGGGCCCCGGCTGCCGCACTCGTGCCATCGAAAGGGCACGATCATAGCAAAAGCCCGGCCAAGTAGTTCCCAATAATACGAAGAGCGGCCCCGGCATAAACCGGGGCTGTTCCAATTATTTCCGCCACATCTCGATCGGCTTGCTGGTCCCAGTGCCAAGCCGTCGTTTGTCCAGGGCCATCAGTGGCCGCAGGATGATAAGTAATCGTTCAGCACTAAACCGGTGGTCAATTGCGTGTCCTTTTGTGTCTTTAGGTCGAAAACGGCAAGCTGTGCGGTCCAGACATTGTGCCCACTTCCTGGTACCAGGGGCGTGGTCTCGACCGGCCGCAGATACAGGAGACTACCGCCCTGAAGCCAAAGCAGCTTCTGTGCGGTCAGGACCGATGTCCAGGTCCGCGCGGCAAGATTCAAAAGGAAGTAGTCCTGCTGCGGATCGCCAGCCCCTCCGGAATCCCCATACAGGCCCGCAACTATGGACTTCTCGTCGGGCGACCACACAATGTCCTCGGGAAGTGGGTCACGTCTAGGCCATCCTACCCGGACAACCTCGTGCCTCGTCGCCACATCGATGATCGCAAGACCAGCGGGACCATCTTCGGCGATCGCGGCGATTCGCGTTCCGTCCGGTGACCACGCCGGCGCTTCATATTTCCCTACTTCCACCCGCGCCCGGCCAGTCGCGGTATCCACGATAAACAACTTTGCGCCGTGGCTCTGCCCTTCTTGATCCAAGGACTCCGCGATTACAATCGCCAATGTGCGGCCATCGGGCGAAAGTGCGGCAGCGCTGTTTAGGGGATCGATCTTGGCTATGCGCCATGGATGGCGCAGCAGACACCGCAATTCCGTCCCGACGCGGATAAGGACGCCGCCATCGGACGTGATCCCGTTCAGATGCAGTCCGTCGTCGTCGGACGTTTGCCAGACCAGCCGCTCTTGCCCCGTCTGTCTATCGAACGCCCAGAGCTCTCTTTCGTTGGCGCCGGCATAGGCGTTGAGTGATCGATCGCCGTCGCGATCCGAAACAAAATAAATCAATTTGCCATCTCGTGAACAGAGCGGATCCATATGGTCCCGGGCCGAGTGCGTCAACTTCCTGAAGTCCACACCGCCGCCGCTCGCCATCCAGAGCTGCCGCCAGGTTCGGCCGTGCTCGGCGTATACTCGCCGGCTCACAACTTCCTGCGCGTCCAGCCAGCCCGCTCCTGCGAGGAGAATCGAGCACGCAGCCATAGCTTTCATCTGCTCCAAATGACGCTCCACGAGACTTGCCGGTTGCGGTCGCCTGGTTTTAGCGCGGCGCCGTAGCGCCGGAGTTCACTCCAAAGGATTCCCTCCAGCCCTAACGCCCCCGCCGTGGTAGAGTTCCTAGAAGAGGTGCAGTGGTTGTGCGGGCACTTTTAGCCGTTTTCTCGGCGTGTGCTGTTGCCGCGCTCGGGCAGTCTGACCCGCAGGCCACCGCTCCGCCAACCGGAGCGCTCGAATCCACCACCGCGTTCCGTGCCGATTCCACGCTGGTCCTGGTTCCCGTTTCCGTCACCGATCCATCCAATCGCTACGTCCTCGGGCTCGAAAAAGAGGCTTTCCATCTATCCGAGGACGATGTCCCGCAGACCATTCGGTTCTTCTCGAACGAAGACGCGCCGCTCTCGATCGGCCTGCTGGTGGACGTCAGCGGCAGCATGGGCGCTAAGCTCGAAACATCGCGCCGCGCCGTGATCGAGTTTCTGAAAACACTGAACGCCGCCGACGAAGCCTTCCTGGTGGACTTCAGCGATCGCGCCGAATTGGCCATGCCGCTTACCAGCAACGCGGAGGCGATCGAAACCAAACTGACCGAGGTGACCTCCGGCGGCCTGACCGCGATGCTCGATGCCGTGCATACCGGATTGCAGGAGATGAAGCACGCCAAAAACCCGCGCAAGGCTCTGCTGATCATCTCCGACGGTGGCGACAACAACAGCCGCTTCACCGCCACCGAGATCGAAGATCTGGTGCGCGAAGCCGACGTCCAGATTTACGCCATGGGCGTGTTCGAGCCGGTGCTCTCGTTCGGGCTGGGCAAGGCCGGGGCCGCTGCGGGATTGGGCGCCGCGGAAATCAGCGGGCCCAAGCTGCTGTCGGAAATCGCGGATCAGACCGGCGGCCGCGCAATGGCCGCGTCGAGTTTACGGGATCTGCCGGGCATCGCCGAGCGGATCGGCATCGAGCTGCGCAACCAGTACGTGCTGGCTTATTCGCCGATCAACAAGAACCGCGACGGCAAGTATCGCAAGGTGCAAGTAAAGGTAGATCAACCCAAGGCGCTTCCGGCGCTGAAGGCTCGCTGGCGGGCGGGATATTACGCGCCGAATGATTGAGGCAAATTGAGGATCGCGATCATCGCGTGTATCTTTTCGATCGGCTCTGCAGCTCTCGCGCAAGAGAACGCAGAAATCGTGTCGAAGGTGGAGGCCGTAATATATCCCGTTCTCGGCAGACTGACCAGAACTGAAGGCGACGTTCGACTTGACCTCGGCCCGAAAGGTATCGAAGTGATTTCCGGACATCCGCTACTGGTTCCGGCCGCCACGCAAAGCTTCAAGGACCTCGGCGAAACCGATGCGGTCTACCACTTCAACCTTGTGGATCCGACCATTCGTATCACGAGCAAAACTGTCCAAAGAGGCGATGCGTTTGACAGGCTCTTCCTTCGGGCTTTGAGGATCAAGACCGACAAGATTGTTCGAGAGCCGGAATGCGTGGAAACCGATCCGCCGAAGAACAAAATCAATTCTGCGAAGAGTCCTGTGGAGATTTGGATTTACGGTTCGCGCGCGTGCCCGGGCATCCCTATGGGTTGACCGTTAGCGGTGCCCGCCGCCGACGTGCACTCCACCCACGTGTCCCACGCCAATCGCCGGACGTCCAATCGTCGTCCCCACGCGAACGCCACTCGGGCTCGAATAGAGCGACCGGTAGCCAGCCCCGAAGCGCTGCGGCAGGACTCCATAA
>DATHMO010000113.1:0-3975 GCA_035486995.1 Bryobacteraceae bacterium | reverse complement strand
AATGAACCGGGGATGGGTTCGTGGAATCGGGATGACGTGATCCTCGTCAGTTTGGTGAATACGCCCCTGTATCGAATCCCGGCGCAGGGCGGCTCTCTTTCTCCTGTCACCCAGTTGGATCGGGCGCGAAATGAAACGGGGCACATGGCGCCCTGGTTCCTTCCCGACGGCCGCCATTTCCTTTACTTGGTCCGCTCGACGGATTCCGCCAAAATGGCCCTGTTTGTGGGCGATCTCGCGTCGACAAATCGTAAACAGGTGCTACCTTCCGGCACCCGAGCCATCTATGTAAATCCGGGAAACCTGCTCTTCGTTCGCGGCTCGACGCTCATGGCGCAGCGTTTCGATGCGGGCAAGCTTGAAACTACCGGCGATGCCGTCCCCGTCGCCGAACAGGTCCACTCCTTTAGCGAGGGAGCCATGATCCTTGGGCACTTCTCCGCATCGCAGAACGGCGTGCTGGCGTATGTCGCCGGAAATCCGGCCGGGAATGCCCAGCTGACCTGGTTTGACCGAAAGGGAAACAAACTTGGCACCGTGGGCGCTCCCGGCTTCTTGCAATATCCCTCCCTTTCTCCGGACGAATCTCGCGTCGCATTCACGCGGGTTGACCCCTCCACTGCGAACTCCGACGTGTGGATCTGGGATGCGGCGCACGGATCGGAATCGCGGTTCACTTCCACAGGGGATAACCGCTCTCCCGTTTGGTCGAACGACGGCGAATACATCTTTTTTGCTGGCGCCCGCGAAGGCCTGCGAGAGATATACCGAAAGCGCGCGAATGGTGCGGGTGCGGAGGAAATTTTGGATCCCTCCTCCGAGGTGCCCTCGGAGGCATCCCGCGATGGCCGTTACCTTCTCGCGATAGAGACTCCCAACCCAAGGATCTGGGTGATCTCATTGCCGGGAGACCGCAAGCCCTTCCGGTACATGGCCAGTGAATTTACGCAGACCCACCCCCGCTTATCGCCAGATGGCCACTGGCTGGCCTACGTTTCAAACGAGACCGGCACCGCGGAAATCCACGTCGTCAGCTTCCCGGAGCCGGGCGGGAAGTGGCGGATCTCCACCGGTGGGGGCGTCGACCCGGTTTGGAGCGATGATGGCCACGAACTGTATTACTACAGTCGGGACAACAAAATCATGGCCGTCGACATAAGACCGGGCCCGCTGTTTCAATATGGCGTCCCCAAACCGTTGTTTGCGGCTCAGATCGCCGCGATTAACAGCAGCTTCGCCGTGAGCAAGGATGGCCGCTTCCTGCTTCCGATCCCAGTGGAGCAGGGGGTCAACGCGTCCATGAGCGTCGTGTTGAACTGGCCGGAAATGCTCGAGAAGAAATGACTCCCCTATGACCTGCCGCAGGTAGCTGGCGATTGCGGATCATCCGGAGTAGTTCGCACCGCTCAAACTCCCCGGCATTCGTTGCGAGGTTTAATCATGGAATCCTCTTCCGCGACCAATGATACTCGACAGTCCGCCGCGCCGTGGCGTAGTTCAATCCCGTTTCAGGTCAAAGTTCGCCAAATCGCTCCTTTAGCTGTGAAGGGAGACTTAGCTCAAAACCACATGTCCGAGAAGTCGGCATCGCGCTGATTGAGAATCGGTCACTCCAGGGTGAGCATGGCCGTTTCAGGTCCAAGTGACTTCACCTGCCGTGAGTCGTAACGAAATACTACTGCTCGTTTGCGAACCCGTCGTAACGCCGCACCCGGCGTGCGCCACCCCAATCCTGTCGGCACAGAGGGTGTTACGAACCGTTGGACATTAAATAGCTAAGGTTTACGACGCCGTTGTTGTTTCCAGAAAGACTCAGCCAATCGGAAGCATGCCGTATCCGTATGCCTCGGGCCTTTTCTATCCGTGTACGGTCCAGGCGGCAATCGACGGGTTGGCCAAGAATCGGCCGATATTTGGCAAGAAGAGAGAGGGCCCCTCACGGCCGCTGCTCGCGCGAAGGAGAGATGGTGGAGCTAAGAAAACCTCGGCCACCGATTTTGCGGCTGGCCGCGTGGGGAGCCCGGATGTTATCCATTTTGACGCGATTCAATGGACTTGTACATTCCCGGCTCCCGACGTGGGTCCCTCGCCAACACAAGAACGAGCCCACCGATTTGTGTGGAGCCATTTACTCGTGACTATTTCGGAAATCGCGCAGGCCATCCAGATCGTCGGAGAGCAATTGTCTATCGCGCGGCAGAATGTCAGTACTACTGAGAGCGCGCTCGAGCGCCCTAATTACGTGGTCAGCTTGACTCGGTTCGTAGACGTTTTCGTCCCATTGCCGTTGAAGCTCACTTAGTTCGCCACGAACTCTATCGAGCTGACTTCGGCTGCCAGCATATTCGGGCATGTTATTCTCGGCGCGGTCTAAATCGGAACGCACACTGGCAAACTGAGACTGGCTGGTACGAAAATCCCTGGCGCTGGAGGCACCATACTGATAGTTGTAGCGTGGACTCCTGTCTTGTGCCGCTGCGATGAAGCTTGCGGCAAGACACAGTACGCTTGAAATGAGAATACTGGAAACTAGGAATCGTCTCATGTCCACCTCCGTATATTGAGACGCGAACCGTGGGTCAGTTGGCCGCCTAATTCACGGTTTCAAGATGAACTGTGACCGTGACACTCGACAGGCCGGAGGACTGGTGAATGCCCCTTGTTGTCACAAGCGCATCCGGCGCCAGCGGAAACGGATTTGGCGCGCTCCTCGCCTTTGAATTGGACGGGAGCCTGCGCGGAACCTTTATCGATGACGATCGCATTGCCGATCCGCGTGGCCTTGCCGTCGATCCGAAGGAAAACTTGCTGTTCCTAAACAGTGGGGCCGACCGCGTCTTGGCGATCTCCTCGCAGGGGCTCATTGTTCGCGACACTGGCCGGATTGAAGGGCTGAATCCCGGCGGTGGCATTTTCGGCCCGGATGGCCGATATTTCGTTGGCTTGCGCAGCGCACGTGCGATCATTGCTTTGCCGACTAGCCTTGATGCTGCCATAGAGTACTTCTTGCCGCCCGGCATTGTACCCTTTCCTCGAGGATTTGCTTTCAGTCATGATGGCCGGCTGTTCCTCGCCTCAGGAATCGGCCCCGACCGCCGAGGCGATAACATCATCCTGGCGTTCCGTCCAGGCACATCTATGCAGCCCTCCCGGCTGGTCACGGATCCCGAATTGAGTCCGCTCGATCTCGCCATCGCTCCCAACGGCAATATCGTTGCCTCTAGTGAGCATCCATTCGGCGCGGTGGATGCGGTGACAAGTGTTCGGGAATACGATGCCATGGACGGGCACCTAGTCCGGGTTTTCGCTCCTGGTGGAAAGGCTGAGTTCCGCAAGCCGCGCGGCTTACGCTTTGCTTCCAATGGACGCCTCTACTGCGTCGCTCGTGATGAGGTAGTCGCCTTCGAGTTCGCGAGTGGCGAATGCCTGGGCGTCATGGCTCGATTGCCGGGGTTGAATGGACAAGCCCTGGCGTTCTTCCCGTAATGCAGGTCAATGGAAAACGCCCGGCCCACTCCTCTTGTGGGACTGTGGCGAGAAACGTCGGATCGCGCCTGGCGCCGGCTCCGGTACACTAGAGCTTATGACCGATTCCGAGCGGATGTCGCGGCCGCTTTCCACCGTCGATCCGGAAATCTACGAAGCCATCCAGCACGAAGTGGATCGCCAGCACAGCCGGCTGGAGCTGATCGCGAGTGAGAACTTCACGTCCGAGGCCGTGCTGCAGGCCACCGGCAGCGTGTTCACCAATAAATACGCCGAAGGCTATCCGGGCAAGCGCTATTACGGAGGCTGCGAGTTTACAGACATTGTTGAAACGCTGGCACGGGAACGCGCCAAGAAGCTGTTCGGCGCCGAGTATGTGAATGTGCAGCCGCACTCGGGATCGCAGGCCAATCAGGCGGCATATTCGGCAGTGGTCCAACCTGGCGACACCATTCTGGGCTTGAGCCTGGCGCATGGCGGGCATCTGAC
>DATHMO010000112.1:0-30190 GCA_035486995.1 Bryobacteraceae bacterium | reverse complement strand
GTGTCGATGATGTTGGCCCCCGGCTGCCGGAACACGATCACGAGCACCGAAGGCTTGCCGTTGGCGTAACCGGCATTGCGCAAATCTTCCACCGAATCCACCGCATTGCCTACGTCTGAAACATGCACGGCCGATCCGTTGCTATATGCGATCACCAGCGGCTGGTAGTCGATGGCATGGAAGATTTGATCGTTCGCCCCCACTTCCCAGCGCCGCTTGCCGTTCTGAAAATCCCCTTTGGGAGTATTCGCGTTCGATCCCGCGAGCGCCGACCGCACTTGTTCGAAGCCGATGCCATACTTGTTTAGCTGCGACGGATTCAGCTCTACGCGCACGCCGGGCAGCGCGCTGCCGCCCACCACCACTTGGCCAACGCCCGCCACTTGCGACAGTTTCTGCGCCATGATGGTCGAGGCCGCGTCGTACATCTGTCCCTTGGCCAGCGTGTCGGAAGTGAGCGCGAGCATGAAGATCGGCGCGTCGGCGGGATTCACTTTGCGATAGCTCGGGTTGCTGGGGAGGTTCACCGGCAGATACCCGCGGGCGGCGTTGATGGCTGCCTGAACATCGCGAGCAGCTGCGTCGATGTTCCGGTTCAGGTCGAACTGCAGCGTGATGCTGGATGCGCCCAAGGTGCTGGACGACGTCATCTCGGTGACCGAGGCGATGTGCCCGAACTGGCGTTCGAGCGGAGTTGCCACCGACGACGCCATGGTCTCGGGACTTGCGCCCGGCAGCGCCGCTGAGACCGAGATGGTCGGAAAATCCACCTGCGGCAGGGGCGAGACCGGCAATATCCGGAATGCCGTAGCGCCCGCGAGCGCAATGGCCGCGGTGAGCAGCGTGGTCGCGATCGGCCGGCGGATGAATGGTTCCGATATATTCATGGCTATTGCGCCGGACTGGGTTGAGGCGCGGGACCGGATTGCGCCGACGCGCCACTGCGCATCTCGCGATGGCGGCGTGAGAATCGGATCGCCAGCCGATCGAAGAACAGATAAATCACGGGCGTGGTGTAGAGCGTCAACATCTGGCTGAAGATCAATCCGCCTACGATCGTGATGCCGAGCGGACGCCGCAACTCCGAGCCCGTGCCGGTTCCAAGCGCCAGCGGAACGCCGCCCAACAGCGCCGCCATGGTGGTCATCATGATGGGCCGGAAGCGCAGCAGGCAGGCTTGATAGATGGCTTCGAGCGGCGGCTTGCCTTCGTGGCGTTCGGCTTCCAAGGCGAAATCGATCATCATGATGGCGTTCTTCTTCACGATGCCGATCAGCAGCACAATGCCGATGAGCGCGATCACGCTGAAGTCGCTGCGCGTGATGAATAGCGCCAGCAGCGCGCCAACTCCCGCCGACGGCAACGTGGAAAGAATCGTGACTGGATGAATGTAGCTCTCATACAAGACGCCGAGCACGATGTAGACAGTCACCAGCGCCGCGAGAATAAGGATCGGTTCATTCGCGAGCGACGCCTGGAACGCTTCGGCGCTGCCTTGAAACGCCGCTTGGATGCTGGGCGGCAATCCCACATCTTCCTTGGCCTTGTTCACCGCGGCCACCGCTTCGCCCAGCGAGGCGTTGGGGGCCAG
The DNA here is from genome assembly GCA_035486995.1 of Bryobacteraceae bacterium. GTDB lineage: Bacteria > Acidobacteriota > Terriglobia > Bryobacterales > Bryobacteraceae > Palsa-89. The sequence goes on along the minus strand of DATHMO010000112.1, from coordinate 28,599 downwards.
ATTGAAGGACAGCGTCACCACCGGAAACTGCCCCTGATGATTGATGGTGATCGGCGCGGTTTGAGTCACCATCTTGCTGAAGGCGGCTAGTGGAACTTGCCCTCCGTTAGGAAACGCCGTAGTGGAGGCGATCGCCGTCGCCCCCGCCGCGTTGTTCGATCCAGTGGAATTCAGGGTGGCCTGCGAGGCCGTAGCCGAACTGGTTGGACCGCTGGTGACCGCGGTTCCAGTGCCTCCCGCGACAACGCCCGAGGAACCGCTCGAAGCCGTCGCGCCAGTCCGTACGAACAGATTGCGCAGATCGACGGGCGTGTTCGAAAAGTTAGGCTTCACTTCCAGCACCACATGGTACTGGTTCAATTGCGTGAACATGGTGGACACTTGGCGCTGGCCGTAGGCGTCGTACAGCGTCTGATCGATGGCCGACGGGGTGATGCCGAGCCGGGATGCTGTCACGCGATCGTAGACCAGGCGCGCTTGCAGCCCGAGCACCTGCTGATCGCTCGCCACGTCGCGCAGTTCGGGCGCTTGTTGCAGCCTGGCCACCATGCGCGGCGCGTAGACGTTCAATTCGTCGCTGCTGGGATCTTCGAGCGTGTATTGGTACTCGGTCCGGCTCACGCGATCTTCCACCGTTAAATCCTGCACCGGCTGCATGAAGAGCGTGATGCCCGAAACTTGCGCCAGCTTGGGCTGCAACCGGTTGATCACCGCGGTGGCGTTGATTTTGCGCACATCCAGCGGCTTCAGGTTGATCAAAATGCGCCCGCTGTTTAGCGTGGTGTTGGTTCCATCGGCGCCGATGAACGACGAGAGGCTCTCCACCGCCGGATCCTGCAGGATCACCTGCGTGAGTTGCTGCTGCTCGCGCGACATTTCGGCGAACGAGATGGTCTGCGCCGCTTCCGAGATGCCCTGGATCACGCCGGTGTCTTGAATGGGGAAGAAGCCTTTGGGAATCTCGATGAAGAGGATCACGGTGAGCGCGAGCGTTGCAACGGCTACCAGCAGCGTCGCGGTCTGCCGCTCCAGCACCCACTGCAGCGTCTTGTCATACACCCCGGTCACCCAGTTCCAAGCGTTCTCTGAAGCGCGGAACAGGCGGCCCTGCTCGGCTTCGGGGGTGTGCTTCAGCAATTTCGAACACATCATCGGCGTTAGTGTGAGCGAGACCAAGGCCGACACCAGAATGGTGATGGACAACGTAACTGCGAATTCGCGGAACAGCCGGCCCACGATGTCGCCCATGAACAGCAGCGGGATCAGAACCGCCACCAGCGAAACGGTGAGCGAGATAATGGTGAAACCGATTTGTTCGGCGCCCTTCAACGCGGCGCGCAGCGGATGCTCGCCTTCCTCGATGTAGCGCACGATGTTCTCGATCATCACGATGGCATCGTCCACCACAAAGCCTGTGGAAATCGTGAGCGCCATCAGCGTCAGATTGTTCAGGCTGTAGCCGAGCAAGTACATTACCGCGAACGTGCCCACCAGCGAGAGCGGTACCGCGACGCTCGGAATGATGGTCGCCGAAACGCTGCGCAAAAACAGGAAAATCACCATCACCACCAGCGCGATGGTGAGTACTAGCTCAAACTCGACGTCGCTTACCGACGCGCGAATCGTGTTGGTGCGGTCGGTCAGTGTTTTCACCTGTACCGACGAGGGAAGCGTGGACGTGAGCTGCGGAAGAAGCTGCTGGATGTGGTCTACGACTGAAATGATGTTGGCGCCCGGCTGGCGCTGGATGTTGACGATCACCGCCGGCGTCTGGTTCATCCACGCGGCTTCGTGAATGTCTTCGGCACTGTCGATCACGTCGGCGACGTCGGTCATCTTCACCGGATGACCGTTCTTATAGGCGATGACGAGCTGCGCATAATCGGAGCTCGACAAAAGCTGATCGTTGGCGCCTATCTGAAACGATTGTCGAGGCCCGTCGAAGCTGCCCTTGGCCTGGTTCACATTCGCCGCAAGAATCGCGCTGCGCATGTCCTCCATGTTGATGCCGTACGACGCGAGCGCCGACGGATTCGCTTGAATGCGCACGGCAGGCTTCTGGCCGCCGCTGATGCTCACCAAACCCACGCCCGCCAGTTGCGAAATTTTCGGCGCCAGCCGTGTGTCGGCCAAATCCTCAACTTTCGAGAGCGGTATCGTGTCCGACTCGAGCGCCAGTGTGAGGATCGGCGTATCCGCGGGATTCGTTTTGCTGTATAGCGGCGGCGTGGGAAGATCCGCCGGCAAATAAGTGCCGGAGGCGTTGATGGATTGCTGCACCTCCTGCTCGGCCACGTCGATATTGAGGCTGAGGTTGAATTCGAGCGTGATCACCGACAGGCCTAGCGAGCTGGTCGACGTCATCTGCTGCAGTCCGGGCACCTGGCCGAATTGCCGCTCGAGTGGCGCAGTCACCGACGACGCCATCACGTCCGGGTTCGCGCCGGGATATGTAGTCGTCACTTGGATGGTCGGGTAATCCACCTCGGGCAGCGCGGAAACCGGAAGCTCTTTGTACGCGACCGCGCCGACTAGAAGAATGCCGACCATCAGCAGAGTCGTCGCCACCGGGCGCAGGATGAACGTGCGCGACGGACTCACTTGGTTGGCTTCCCCGTGGGTTGCTTTGAGGTGGACTGCTTTTTCGCGGGCTGCTTTGCCGCCGGCTGCTTCCCGGTATTGGGCGCGCCCTCCAGGTGCGCCGTCACTTTGGTGCCCTCTTGCAACTTGTCGACGCCCGTCAGCACCACCACATCGCCTTCCTGTACGCCGGATGTAATTTCGGTGTTGTTATCGTCGCTGGTGCCTATCTTCACCTGGCGCAATGTAACCGTGGAGTCGGGCTTGACCACGTAAACGTACGTCGACGAGGAATTACGCTGCACAGCGGCCGACGGCACCAGGATCACGTTGGTTTTTTCCTGCTGGAGTAAGCGCGCATTGACAAACTGATTCGGAAACAGCTCGTTGTGGCTGTTGTCGAAAGTCGCGCGGATCTTGACCGTTCCGGTGGTCTGATCGATCTCATTATCGATGGTAGTGAGCGTGCCGCTCGCGAGTTTCTTCATCATGTCGCGATCGAACGCGTCCACCGGCAGCTTTTGTCCCGCGACATTCTTAGCCAACACGGGCGGCAGTTGATCCTCGGCGATGGTGAAGATTACGCTGATGGGCTGGAGTTGCGTGATCACCAGCAACCCCGTCGAATCGGTGGTCTGAACGATGTTCCCGGGATCCACCAGCCGCAAACCGATGCGCCCGGTGATAGGCGCGGTGATGTTGCAGTAAATCAGATTCACTTTCACCGCTTCGATCAGGCCCTGATCGTTCTTGACGATGCCTTCGTCCGACTTGACGGTGGCAATTTGTGTGGCGAGCTGCTGCTCGGGCACGGCATTTTGTTTAAGGAGCGTTTCATAGCGCGCCTGATCGATGCGCGCATTATCGAGCGTGGCTTGATCGCGGAGGAGCTGCCCTTCGTACTGCGTCAGCTGCGCTTGGTAGGGGCGTTGATCGATTTCGGCCAGCTTGTCGCCCTTCTGCACCATGTCGCCCTCTTTGTAAAGGACCTGCATCAACTGGCCATTCACCTGGGTCTTGACGGTCACCGTGTAGATGGGCGTTACCGCGCCTAGCCCGGTAACGTATACGCCGATGTTGCCCCGATGCGCTTTGGCCGCGTCCACCGGAGCCGCCGCGTTGGCCCCCTGCCCGTTCTTGCCGCCTTTGCCACCGCCCGAAGTGGACGCCGGCTTTCCTCTGGACCAGTAGTAATAGCCGCCCGCCGCGAGCAGAACCAGCAGCAGAAACCAGACCCAGAGCCGATGCCGTCGGCGAGGAGGCGGGGCGGGCGGATGACCATCCGGAAGAAGCTTCTGCGGCTCAGCCGGTGCCGTAATCTCAAGAGGAGGACTGTGCTGTTCCATCGTTTCCTAATTTATTGTCGTCGCGCACGGCTTGGGCGCCAGGGAGCCGAACTTAGATCGGCCAATTCACTAAATGTAAGATTCCTCCAGCCGTCACCCTGGTTACAAGCTACATTGGGCCATACCATAGGCGGCAAATCGGACTGTAAAGTTTCAAAAAGCTCGTTACCGCGGGGGGCGATCGTCCGTCAGCTCCTGGATTGTGTAATCCGGAGGAATTTCGAACAGCCGGGGATCCGGATCGCTGCGGTCCAGAATGTGGAGCTTGGCCGTCACCTGCAGGTCGGGGCCGGTCGACTTGATCAAGCCGATCAATCCATCGGGCGCATGCCACTCCTCTTCGACGGCCACAATCGATGGCTGGCCTTCGACAGTAGTCGTAGTACGGTTTCCTTGGTACTCGATGCCGTCGATGGTCTGGCTTCCAAGGTCCTCGGTTTTGTAAGTCCTCTTGCCTGGAGCCGTGATCGCCGGCCCGGGTGAACCGTAACCGAAGCCCATTTTCGACCGGTCCTCGTTCGGGAATTGAAAGCGGCCGGCAATCTTTTCCACCGGAACCATGATGGCCATGAAGCCATCCGGCATATTGTAGATGCTGACCGCCGCCGACGGGCCGGAGGGGCTCGCGATATCCATTTCGGTTCTCAGGCGCCCCGTGCCGTCGCGATAAGCCTTGGAAGTAATCACTTCGGTTGTCGAAGTTCCATCGGGGAGCTTGGTGATGCGCTCTTCGGTGATCTCGGCCGAGAGCGGCGCGCCGGGCATCGGGAGAACCAGCGTGGCTCTGGTTATGCCCTGGGTAGGTTTTGGCGGCGAATTTTGCGCATGCATCGCAGCAGCGCTAATCAATAACCCGGCGATCAGAATGCGAGCGGGCATGTACGGTCATTTTATCAGGCAAAAGGAAATCGAAGTCGCAACCCAGATCGGCTTGGGTCACATGGTCCAGGAATAAGCGGCCATAACCGCGCGTGTAGTGAGGTGGCGGCGGGGTAAAGAGCTGTCCGCGTCGCTCGAGTTCATCCGCGCTTACCAGTAGCTCGACCTTGCGGGCGTCAACATCCAGTAGGATCTCGTCGCCGGTCTTTACCAGCGCGAGTGGGCCGCCAATAGCCGATTCAGGCGCGACATGCAGCACTACGGTCCCAAACGAAGTGCCGCTCATCCGGGCGTCGGAAATCCGGACCATATCGGTGACCCCCTCATTCAGCAGCTTGCGCGGCATCGGGATATGGCCCCACTCGGGAAACCCCGGCGCGCCCTTGGGACCGCAATTGCGCATCACCAGCACTGTGTCGCGGTCGACCGGCAGATCGTCGCGATCCACTTGCGCCAGCATTTCATCGCGCGTTTCGAATACGTAGGCCTTTCCGCGGTGCTGCAACAGATGTTTCGACGCCGCGCTTTGCTTGATCACTGCGCCTCGCGGGGCCAGATTGCCGTGCAGGACCGCGATGCCACCTTCCGGATACACCGGCTGATCGCGCGGGCGAATGAGAGCGTCGTTACGGGATGAAGTAGTAGCGATGTTCTCGCCGACGGTTTTTCCGTTTACTGTTTCGCAATCGCCGTGCAACAAATCTTGAATGCGATGCATGACGGCCGGAACGCCGCCCGCGTTGAACAAATCCTCCATCAGGTATTCGCCCGATGGCTGGACGTTCACGATGCATGCCGTCCGCCGCGAGATGCGGTCGAAATCTTCGAGCGTCAAACTGATGCCGAGACGCCCGGCCATCGCGATCAGGTGGACTACGGCGTTGGTCGATCCGCCCATCGCCATCAGCACCGTGATCGCGTTCTCAAAGGCCTTGCGCGTCATGATACGCGACGGCTTCAACCCCGGCTCGATCATGTCGACCACCGCGCGTCCGCTCAATTCTGCGATCGCAAGCCTGCGTGAATCGGGGGCGGGAATACTGGCGCTACCGGGCAAAGTCATGCCCAGAGCTTCGGCAAGACTGGTCATCGTGGACGCCGTGCCCATCACCGCGCAGTGGCCGGAGGTGCGCGCGATGCAGCCTTCAATCTCGCACCATTCTTCTTCGGTGATGCGGCCGGTGCGATATTGATCGAAGAGCTTCTTGCCGTCGGTGCCCGAGCCCAGCCGTTGCCCGCGCCATTCGCCAGCCAGCATCGGTCCGCCTGGAACGACAATCGCGGGGATATCGGCGCTCGCGGCGCCCATCAACTGCGCAGGCGTAGTTTTGTCGCAACCGCACAGAAGCACCACGGCATCCAGAGGATTGGCGCGGATGGATTCTTCCACGTCCATCGCCATCAAGTTGCGATACAGCATCGTGGTGGGGCGCATGAACATCTCGCCCAGGGAAATTGTCGGAAATTCCAGTGGAACTCCGCCCGCAGCCCACACGCCGCGTTTCACCGCTGCCGCCACGTCGCGCAGATGGAGATTGCAATTGTTGAGCTCGCTCCAGGAATTGCAAATCCCGATCACCGGCTTGCCATCGAAAACGTCCGCCGGAAAGCCCTCCGACCGCAGCCACGCCCGTCGGGCGAAACCATAGTATTCGGGCGTCTGAAACCACTCGCGGCTGCGATTGTTCTTCATGGCAATGGCCCCCGCCCAGTGTACCGAAAGGCCCCTACTTGCATGCAGGCTGTGCTAGCATGAATGAGATTTACACTTTTTTATGAAAGATCGCTCTTCCGGGGCGTCGGACCTCGCCGGTGAAGCCTACGTCATCATTCGCGAGCGAATTCTCCGTGGCGAAGTAGCCATTGGTCAAGTGATTTCCCGGCGCAAAATCGCGGCCGAGCTCGGTATGAGCTTTCTGCCTGTTTCAGAAGCTTTTCTGCGCCTGGAATTCGAAGGTTTGCTCGAAAGCCGTCCGCGTGCGGGAACGCGTGTTCGCATCCCGAGCCGCGAAGATGTGCGCGGCCACTATTTGGTGCGCGAGGCGCTGGAGGTTGAGGCTGCCCGCCTGTTCACGGAAATTGCGACTCCCGAGGAACGCTCGGAACTGCTGAAGCTGGGCGTGCGAGTGGACGCGATGCGCTCGCAGACCGAGACTAATCGTTTTTATTATCTGAATTTGCACGAAAAGCTGCACCGGCGCATCTCCGAGTGCACGCGTTGCCCGGCGCTGTGCGACGCCATTGAGCGAACCCGCGCGCTGTCGTCCACCTGGTTGTGCGTCGGCAGGGCTTTCAACGGGACGCCTTCGCATCGTCATCAGGATCTGATGGAAGTGCTGGTGGGAAACGATCGCGAGGCATCGGCCGCGGCCATGCGGGACCATGTCGCCACCAGCATGCAGCAAGCGCTTGAGCGGCTGGAGCCCTATTTCCGCGCGCGTAAGGCGCAGGGCAAGACGTATTCGCGCAAGCAATTTTTCATCGAGCTGCCAGCTCCAACGCCCGCCGAAGTTACCACCGAAGCGTCGTCGGCCGAAGCTTAGGGCGAAGTCAACCGGGCCTCACGAGGAATTGCGTTGCGCGTCTTTTCCAAGCTGCTTTTCAGCGCTTCGGCGGGAAGCTCGTGCAAAATCGGGCTCAGCATTTTTGCCATTAAGAACGGGATATCGCGCGTCAGCGTGATGGATTCGCAGGTGATGAAGACACCGCCGTCGCTCTCTTCAAAAAACCAGTAACCGTTGATGCGCCACATGAGCCCGCGATCGTGGCCGGCCGGCAATTCGCGCTCGTTGTGTTTGCCGGGATTTGCGATCTCGGTCACTTGCTGGCTCGCCGAGCGGCTGTAGGTGCGTTTGGGGTCGAGCGTAACGAAGTGGATCTCGTTCTCGATGTCGAGCACGTCGGAAATGAAAAACTTCGCCTTCACCACGCGGGTGCGAATCAGAAAATCGCCGCCGGTGTGCGAGTGCACTTTGACATCGACGACGTCAGGTTTATAGATCTCGGTGTGTTTGGGATAATCCTGCACAATGGCCAGAACGCTCTTAAGGGTTGTGTCGGGAACGAATACCGCGCCGATCCAATCCTGAATGAGGCCGCCCGGCAGAGTGGCGACGCCGTTGCCCTCGATCGGTTGAGCCACTACCTCGCCCGCGAGCAGCTTGCGCCGAATCGCCGGTGAATCGTCGAACCAAAGAAAATGGTCGCCGCTCCAGCGCGGCTGCATTTTCGCTTCTGTGGCGGCGATGTAGCGATCGAAAGCTTCGGCAGTCTCGGGCTTGAGATCGACGGCGAGACACACGCCGGAGAAAGCAGCAAGTATGAGAAAAAGCCGGGTCAGACGAAGGCCACCACGTCCCGGTAAGTTTTTGGCGCTTCGCCATTGAAGTGCTTCTTCAGGCCCGCTTCGACGCTCCAGTCCATGCGCCGGACAATGGCCTCGGCCATGATCGGCTCGATATCGATTTCGCGCAATGTAGCGGCCACTTCTTCCATTTCACGCGCGCGGCGTTCGCCATGCACAACCACGCGGCCCACCATGTAGTCCGCGAGCTCTTTCCAATTGATGCCGGGAAAGCTTTCGGCGAGCGATGCGAACACACGCTCGTCGGCGTTGTAGCGACTGGCGCCGAGAACGCACTCGGTGATCAAAGCTTCCAGGCCTTTAACGATGATGCTGCGGAACATTTTCGTCGCGGCAGCGGTGCCCACTTCGCGCGAGACGATTTCGGCCGAGATTCCAAAGGGCGCAAGCTCCGCTACAAAATCCTCTGCGCCGGCGCCACCCGCAAGCATGGGGACCTTGTGGCCGTAGGGCGGAACAGGCGCCATCATCGCGATTTCCGCGAAACGAGCGCCAGTAGATTCGATCAGGCGTCCGATGGATTGCTTGAGGCCGGGCGAAACGGAATTTAGATCGGCGTAAATATGAGCGGTGGTCAAATAAGGCGCGTTTTGTTCGGCGGCATTCAAAGCTTGATTCGCGGTAACGGCAGACATCATGATGTCGCAGGATTGAGCGAGTTCGCGGTTCGATTCTACAAGGCGTGTTCCAGCTTCCCGTGCGCGCTGGCAAACCTTCTCGGTCACATTAATATCGAAGGCGCAGATCGAATCGATGCCCGGCTGTCCGAGACCCTTCGCAATATGGAATGCCGCTTCACCAAACCCGATGAATCCGATCCGCATCTACAGAGCCCCGATTAATTTCCAATAGAGGACTGATGCGGCGACGGTAGCGAGCGCGAATATGGCGTACATGGTTGCCAGCCGAACGCGTTCAGCACCGCTAAAAGCCAGGCCTTCCGTAATACCTTCACCCATCGCGATCCAAATATTTTGATAACTCGCCCAGAACGGCACGGAAGGAATCAGCAACGCGGCAGTCAAGATCAGCGGCGGAATCCCGGCTGCACTGGTGGTATCGACTAAGGGAACGAACGTCACGACGATGGCGATAAATCCGCTCGGATCGAGGAAACGCAGGGCGAGGGTCATGATTCCAACAGCCAGTAGCGCGGCCACTATGCTGAATGTCAGATGCTGCATGACGGGCACGAAATATCCGGCCAGCCAATCGGTGAGCTTGTATTCGGTGAGGACGTTTTGCAAGCTGAAAATGCCGCCCATGAACAGCAGCAAAGTCCAGGAAATACCGCCCGCGATGTCGGCATTGCCCACGATCCCCGCCAGCGCGAAGACAGCGAGGCCGACCATGCCGATGAAGAAACTGGGCAAGTGATGCCAACGATCGGTAGCCCAAAAAATGATGGAGCAGGCCACGATCACGCCGGTAATGGCTTCGTCTCGTTTGAACGATCCGAGCGCCCGCAGCTTGCCGCTCACAAATTCGCGTGAGGCGCTCAGCGCGCTCTCCGGCTTCAGCATCCATTGGTTGCCAAAGACAATGAGCGCGCAGAGCACCAGGATGGGCAACTCCAGAATGCGCGCATAAGCGCCATAGCTGAGCGCGAGATGCTTCAGCTCGAAAACGGACGCCACCACTGGCCCATCCAGAGAACCGTACAGCAATCCCAGGCCGGGGATCACAGCCATCTCGATCGTCGTCAGCATAATGAGCGCCGATCCTTTGCTGCGCGGCTTCAATCCGAGCGACTGCACTAGCGCCCAGGCGATAGGAACCATGATGGCGGTGCGGACGGTCATGGAAGGAATTCCGAACGAGAGCACCGTGCCGACGACGAAAAACGCGGCCAGGATCCCGGAATACGAACCTGGAAACAACGACAGAATGTAGTACGACACGCGTGCGGCCAAGCCGGTCTTCTGCATCGCGAAGCCGTAGTACAGCACCGCCAGCAGAATCCACCACGATCCACTCGAAAATCCGCTGAACGCCAGCGCGGGTTTGGCTCCGGCCGGGATGAGCAGCGCCATCATCAGAACGGAAGCAACGCCGTTGTTCATCACGCCGAACGCCCACAGCACGATGGTGAACGCGGTGATGGCGAGAGCGGTTTGCCCGGCGCGCGTCAGGCCATGCTGCGCGGGCATGAAATACAAAGCCAGGCCGATGACGATCGCGATGACTAGCGGCACCCACTTCACGCGCGTCGCGGCGGCCGTGGCAGGTTGCTGAGCTATCGCGGTTGCCATGTGGTCAACTTTACTTGACTGCCGTTGCTTCCGCTTGTTCGGCGCGCATGCGGCGCTGCTCGGCTTGCACCGTGATGAGCGACATCCACATGCCCAGGGGATGCGCGCCCGCTTCCACTAGCGGATGCGGCTTCAGCGATCGAACGGCGTCGATGCTCTCGTCCTTCATGGTTTCGAGCACCTTGGCTTGCTCGGGGTTGAGTCCGTACTCCGCCGCGAGAGCCGGAGTGTTTTCGAACAAACGCCGGCGCAGGGGCGAGCTGAAGCGCAAATCGTACAGCAGCTTGTTCAGCGGATACACCGAGGGATCGGGATGCCGGTAGAATTGATATCCTTCCGCGCTTCCGAATCCGAACTTGGGTGTGGGCTCGGGAGTGGTGGGAACGCCCTTTTTATTGGGGATGAAGCGCATCACCGCATGGCCGTGATGCCAGGTGGGCTGATAGGTAATCAACTCGCCGGGCTGCTGGCCGATGGCGCCGAACAGAATCATCCACGGCAGCATTTCCGTGTTGCCCACTTCGTCCAACTGCTCGTTGTTCAATTCGAGCAGCGCGTTGTTGTTGCCGCGCTCCATGTGCGCGATGGCCCACCAGTCAAAATCGAACGCCGGCTGCGGATATTTCCACGCGCCCGGATAATGCGACATTCCGCCGCTGGCGACGATCGCGATTTTGTACGGCGACTTGAGAATTGCATCGCGGAGAGCGGCCCCCAGCTGCGCACAACGGCGGGCGGTGGGCAGTGGAGGCAGGTACGTATTGACGAAAATTGGAACCACGGGGATGGATCGGCCTTCGATCACCCATTCATACACGGCCGCGAAGGCGTGACCGAGCTCGGCGTCCTGTGAATAGGTGAGGTCGAAACCGTCGGCCACCAGATCGTTCACCAACTCTTCGGCGAAGCCGTGAATCGGGAGCGCGTAGCTCTTGCGGGCAAAGGCAGCTTTCGATTTTTCACCGCCGACGATGGCGAAGGTCGGAACAGCGGACAGGAAAAATGTTTCCAGGTGATCGCTGCCGATCACGACTACGGCGTCGGGCTTAATCTCATCCAGGTTTTTACCGAGCACACGCATCGCGGCGATGTCCGCATCCAGCTGCGCTTTGTCCTCGCTCGGCGGATAGGTGAAAAGCTGCGGCGCGTGAACCGTCGCGGCTGCAAATACGATTTCTCCCATTTGTTAACTCCTTACGACACTCGGGAAGGCTCTTCCACCAGCTCTTCCACATACTCGACCCCGAGTTCTTTCAATTTCGCCCGGAGCCCATAAAACTCGATACCCAGTTCGCCTTTGGCCAGGCGTTCGCGGGTTTTCTCTTCCTTGGCGACCCGTTGCTGGGCGGCTTTCGCTACTTCGGCCGCGGCAGCGCGCGGAACCACCACCACGCCGTCGGCATCGCCAACGATAACGTCACCGGGGTTGACGACAACGCCGGCGCACACCACGGGAACGTTCACCGACCCGGGGCTCGCCTTCACGGTGCCTTGCGGGGAGATCGCCTTGGCCCATACGGGGAACTTCATGGCCGTGAGTTCCGCGGTATCGCGAACGCCGGCGTCGATCACCAAACCGACTACGCCGTGGGCCTGGCAGGAGGTTCCGAGCAAGTCGCCAAACATGCCGTCGTTTGATTCCGAAGTCGTTACCACCACCAAAACGTCGCCCGGTTGGCAGACTTCGACGGAGGCATGGATCATCAGATTATCGCCGGGATGGCACAACACCGTGACGGCTGGACCAGATACTCTCGCCGCTGGATAAGTGGGCCGCATGTACGGCAGCATCACTCCAGTGCGACCCTGCGCTTCATGCACGGTAGCGGCGCCTAGCTCGCCAAGCACCTTCACCGCTTGGACATCGGGACGCGGGATGCGACGGACAATCTTGTGCTGCATACTCAGGAAAACTCGCTGGCCACTTGCGGATATACGCGCTGGTACGCCTCGGCGTACTTGATTCCTTTTTTGCCGGAATTGCGTACGGCCTGCGTACCGCGGCGCTTAGCCAGGTCGCGATAGTAATTCCAGAGGTGCTCCTGCGCCTCCATCGACTCCATGGCTTTTTCTTTGATCTCATACACCGGCGTGATGTCGAGCAGCACTTGCGGCTTGAATTCGCACTGCTCCGGTTGGTGCGGCTCAAAGATGAACACGGGAGGCGCACCGAGCTGCTTGCCTTCGGCCGGATATCCCGCTGCCTGCGCATACACGCGAGTTTGCAGCGTAAGCATGTTGGCGTAGGGATGATCGGGATTGTAGGGATCTTCGTAGGAGTGCGTGAGAATCACTTCAGGCTGGAGCTTGCGGTACTCGACCACCATTTCGTGGATGGTTTCCTCGGATGCTTTGATGGGATAGTCGCCCGAATCGAAGAAACGGATCTCGGCGCCTAAGATTGCGGCCGCGCGCTCCGATTCCTTCTGGCGCTCCTGCTTGACGCATTCGACCGTCATGCCGTCGATCTTCCAAAGCCGCTCGGATTCGCCGCGCTCGCCATACGACAGGCAAAGAATCCGGACGCGGTAACCCTTCTGCGCGTAAAGCGCGATTGCTCCGCCGGCGCGCCACACGAAATCGGCCGCATGGGCGCTCACCACTAGAACGCTTTTCTGGGAATCCATAACTTATCGAAACCTTAACTTATCAAACCCTCAGTTGACCAGCGACGCCGGATTCGTGACCGCCATGCGCGTGATCTCGGCAGCGGAGAATCCGCCATCCATCAGGGTCTGAGCGAACATTGCGAAACCGTCGGACACCGGCGGATTGATGGTTTGGCCGAGATCGGTGGACAGAACACAATGATCTGGACCGGCTTTTCGGATGCTCACCATCACTTCGTCCCAGGGCGCTTTGCCGGTGTGCATGGTGGTAAAGCAGTGCTCGATGAATGCGCCTTCGCCCGCGAGTTCGGCTTGCTCGTCGGCCGTCAGATTCTGCGACGGGAATTCGGCGTGCGTCACCAGAATGCGCTTCAGTTTCATTTCGCGCGCGCCCCGCACCAGCGCAAAGATCTCTTTTCGCCCCAGGTGGCCGGTGGCCATGATCATATTATGATTGCCAATGATCTCCAAACACCGTCGCGCGGGCTCGTTTAGATTGCCTTTGTCGTCCAATACGGTGAGCGGCGCGGGCGAGATTCCGGTGGCGGCCAGTTCGCGCTGGATTTTGGCCCAAAACGGTAGCTTAGTGTTGGGACCATCCACGCGGCCGGCAGTCTCGTTGGCGGCGTCGACGGTGGGCATCCAGACGATCTTCGCGCCCGAACGGCCGGCTAATTCCACGGCTACGGGATTCAATCCGCCGACGCTGTGATTGAGCGTGATGGCGCCGAAGGCTTGGATACCGGGCACGGCCTTGGTGACGACTTTCGCGCGCTCGGCAGTGGGAAAGTAGTGCGACTTCAGCACGAAGCCCTTCAGCTTTCGCTGCAAAAATTCGTGGGCTAAATCTATGTCGTCGATGCGCCGTTCGATGACGTCCGGTGCAACGTGAACCTGTAAATCGTAGCCGCCTTCAATGGCTTTCCATGCCGCGTCCGACAGGGACGTGGATGTAGCTGTAACCGCCGGTGCGCTCATCGCAAAGGCAGTATGACAGGCGGCGAAGACCGGTGTCAAGTTTCTGATCTCTCAGATTCGGTTGAGTTTTTGGGCAGAATAGCGGTTTCGGATGGGCCGGCTGAGGATCGCAACGCAGGCCCCTACGGGAACGCTGATATATCAAGCCGGCTGCGAGGCAAGCGTTTCTTTCAAGGACGCATTTCGACCGAAAGCGACACCATGGTTCTTTTAGGCGGCAAGCAGAGTTTATCGTTACAGCACTGATAACGCGTCTGGATGTTGAGCGCCTTCGTACCCGTGCCGGCCGCGCTGCCCACCTCCAGCGGGATTCGGAATTGCGCCTTTTCAAGATAGAAGCCGACACGCAGGTTGAAATTCGGATCGAACACCACGTGCGGCTTGGGAGCCGAGATGCTCCCAGCGAACGAGAATTGCTGGTCCTCGGGCAAGGTGATCTCCGTCGCAATTGGCCCGCCTTCCGGCTGATCCAGGGCGTACAAATGCCAGCCGGGCTGGATGCGCGCGTCCAGTTCCACCGTGAAGCGGGCGCCGGGCGCGAGCGGCTTTTGGGGCAACACCTTGCCCGACCAGGCCACCGGGTCCTCCGCCGCACCGGCAGTAGCAGCGAAGACGGCCAAGCCCGTGAAAATCGCCAGGCAAACGAATAGCGACGTCCTATCGTGCAAGCGACCGAGGGGCATCCGGTTCCACGTAGGTTGCTTCGAGCACCCGCTTGGTGTCCGCATCTTGAACGAATGCGACAATCGCAATGTTTTCGATTGCGATCGAATACTTCTTTTCGGAAAACCGGATCGGGCCAAACCGGTCGTTTTCGACTTCATAATTCTCCAAATACGATTTCAGATCGGCACTGAGCTGGGCCACATCGAAAGAGGCATCGTATGTTCTTGCACCTGACGAATCGACAGCGAACCCATTTGCGCCGTCACCAGCCATGGCGCGCACCACCATGGGATGAAAGCGGATTCCATTTTCGCCACTGTAGCGGACTTGCTTCTCAGCCAGGACGATTTCGAGGCGCATGCTTTTGGAACTGTGAGAGAGCGGATCTACACGAGCCTGGACCGTTACCCGCTCGCCCTCGCGCGATGCACTGACGGCGAGGGATAATTCCGGGGATGTCTTGAGCTCGGCATCGATCTTGGGAAGGAACCTCTCGTAAATGGACCGGGCTGCTTCACGATCACCTCCTGACGAGACAGTTTCCCCATCGATCGCAAGCGTAGGAGTGCCCGGTATGTTGTAGAACGACGACCGTTGGACCGTGGCTGGATTAGCCAAAGGATCGGGCTTTGGAACGTGCTCGTGGTACATGAGAACGGCCAAGTCGCGCTCCGAGTAACGCTCCATGGTGGCGTCCATAGCGACATCAAAACCGGCACAAGGCGGACAGCCGGCGCCAGTGAAGAGTTCGGCGAGAACGGTTTTGCCTGTTTCCACCGGCGCGTGATAACGCTCGATGTGAAACGATTCGGGAAATTTCTGGCGATATTGCCGATCGAGCCAGGCGTCGAGTTCGACCGGAGCGCCAGCGTGAAGTTTTAGGTACAGATCTTGCAGGTCTTTGCGCTGCTCCGGGGTCAGCTTGCCAACGAGCTGCGCGTTCGTTAGAAGATCCAACGCAGCGGAATCGCGGCCGGCGTGCAAGGCGATTTCGCCCAACGCAGCTGCGGCGTCGGAGTTCGCAGGATCGAGCTTATAGGCTTGCTCCAACAGATCCCGGCCCGCCGCGGTGTCACCGCGCGCCACATGGATCCGACCCATGGTGGTGAGCAGAGACGCCTGTTCCTGGTCACCCTCCCGCTGAAGGGCCGCCGGGGAAATGGGCACCTTGGCTTCGGCGTATTCGCGCTTTAGCTTCGCCAGGTAACGCTTCTCGTGAAAGCGATTCAGCGCCTGCCGCTCCAATTCTTGCGCTGTCTCCAGCAGCACGGCGTGGGTTACCAGGATGTCTGCAACGGTGTCGAACTTGTCTGATTGATCGTCGCCCCGAGCATTCCGAGTCATCAGCGCGACCTGATCGCGGATCTCGGGGAGCTGATCCGGCCAATTCTGGACCAGCGTGTTGAGAATCAGTTCGTTGGCGGCGCCCGCCCGCGAACTTTTCGGATAGTCCTTCAAGAATTTTCGCAACCAGTTGACGCGTTCCCGCGGATCTTTCTGCCGAACGGCTTTCCGATAGGCCTCCCGGTCGGGTGCCTGCGCGGCGGGCTTGGCGCTGGGCTGGGTTTGGGCAGAAACGAACAATGCGACGGCTAAGATTGCAAGAGCGCCGTAACAGGAACGCATCGCCATTGATAGTAGCATCGGACGGCATTGATAGTAGCATCGGACGGCCCGATGCTCGGGCCGAATGAGCAGTTTTGAACAGACAGCAATCGAAAAGTCCGTTATAGTCGAGCTCCCTCTCGATTGGCCTCGTGTATGTGTCGTTCAGCTGTACTATCGTTGGCCTTGCTGTCTAGCGTGGCTGGTCTGGCACAGGAGCTGGACCAACACACCATCAAGTCGAATCTGGAATTCCGGCTTACCCAAGGGGACCTGCCAAAGCTCTCGTTCGGTATAGAAACGCCAAAGAATGTCGAAGTAATCGAGGGCGGCGAGGAACTGTTACAGAATTGTCTGAGTGATTCGGCGACGTGGTCGCAGGACCCCCTCCTGTTTCGGCTGGCACATACGCATGCCCGTTCCATCCTGAGCTGCCGCGAAAACAGATCGCCCTCGCTGCATGCCATCTTCCTCAAAGTGCCTGACGAACCGCTTCAGGTCTGGGTACACTTCGACGGGCACGGCGCGCAAACTTCGGGGAGCCGGATGGCGCATCTGGGCGAGTTTTTGTACCACAAAATCACCTTGCAGAGCAACGACCAAGACCGGATGTTCGAAAATCTTCAGCGGTCGCTTGCGAACCCGCTTGGGACATCTTCCTCTGACCCGGCACTCACCCTTACCGCACGCCTCCGGCTTACGCTCTTCACCAACAAGACCATGACCCAGGTGCAGCCGTATGCCGCCTCGGTGGTTTCATCCGCCGCTTTGATGCTTATCAGCCCGACGGATCTTTGGGGCCAGGGCGCCGACAACTATACCAATCATCTGGTTGCCTCCTTCAGCCAGAGGCTGGTGACGTACGGCATTCAGAGCGCCGCGGCTGCCGCGCTACATGAAGACTTGCGATATCGGCCATCTCTCAGCCGCAACCCATGGAAGCGTTCGGCGCACGCGCTGGTGAGCACTCTTATCCTGGAGACGCCACGCGGCAACGACATCGCGTTTGCCAATATCGTGGCTGCGGTGGGCAGCGGAGTGGTGATCAATGCCTATCGGCCAGGTCAAGAAGACCCTGCGGGAGCCAACTTTAATCATCCAGGAGTGCTGGATCTCACCGGGCGGAATCTCCTGGGCTTCGCCGAAGGGAATCTCTGGAACGAGTTTAAGCCCGATATCGAGTATTTCCTGCGGAGCAGATTGCTACACCGAAGGTAAACTTACGCGGCCGATTTTCCCGAACATGAGATGACGAAAGTAAGGAGCGAATCAGTTACGAAGACCGCCGATTTTCAGGGAGAGATGACACCGAACGGTCAGATTTCGGTTCCGCCTGAAATCGCATCGCAGGTTCCTCCTGGCGAGAAGATTGCGGTCGTATTGGCGTGGGGCGGAGCCGAGGAAGATAGCGCGTGGCGCGATGCGGGGCGACGGCGATTCGAATCTGCGTGCGCGCCTGGGGACTCGGTTTACGGGTGCTGGCAAAAGATAATGTCGTCCGCCGCCTCGGCCAACCTTCGGTGGACGACCGGACGTCGCTGGGCGAGGTTCTAGGCCGGGCCTTCTTGTTCGATCATTAGCGTGGCATGTTGCTAATGTTAAACATTGCTTTGCGCGCGAGCGTATCCTTGTGAGACGTGCTCGAAGTCGACGCTCTGAAGAAAAGCTACGGTAGCGTGACCGCGGTTGACGGAGTTTCACTGCGCGCGGCCGCCGGCGAAACGGTCGGGCTGCTGGGGCCCAATGGCGCGGGCAAAACGACCACCGTTTCAATGATCGCTGGGCTGGTTCGTCCCGACTCGGGCTCGGTACGGATCGAAGGCCGCGCTTTGGCCGGCGACACCGATACCAACAAACGTCGTATCGGACTGGTGCCGCAGGATCTCGCGCTGTTCGATGAGCTGACGGCGCTGGCGAATCTGCAACTCTTCGCCGCACTGTATGACATCGATGGTCCGGGCGCCAAGCGCGCCATCGGCGAAGCACTGGAACTGGTGGGTTTGACGGATCGCGCCCATGACCGCGTGCGAGACTACAGCGGTGGAATGAAGCGGCGTCTAAATCTTGCCTCGGCGCTGCTGCACGATCCGCAGATTCTGCTTTTGGACGAACCCACGGTTGGTGTTGACCCGCAGAGCCGGAACGCGATTTTCGATAATCTCGAGGTGCTGAAACAGCGTGGAAAAACTTTGCTGTATACGACGCATTACATGGAAGAGGCCGAGCGCCTGTGCGATCGCGTGGTCATCATGGATCACGGGAAGGTGGTGGCCGACGACACGTTGCAAGGCCTGTATCGCCTCCTGCCCGTAACGAATCTGCTGGCCGTCGAGCTAAATGACGGGCACGATGGTCTGCGTTTGGACGAGTTGCAGGCGCTCCCAGGCGTTCGTTCCGCGAGCCTGGAAGCCGGGACATTGCGTGTGGGAGTCGAGGATCTGGCCACCGGGACTCCGCGCATTTTAGAGTGGCTGGTAGAGCGCGGCCATTTGTATCGCCATGTGGTGAGCGAGCGGGCCGACCTGGAAACGGTATTTCTGACGCTAACCGGAAGGAGCTTGCGCGACGCATGATGATCCCGTTTCGAGCCCTGGTGCGCAAAGACATCCAGCTGTTCTTCGTGGATCGACGCGCCCTGCTGATGAGCTTTGCGATTCCGATCGCGATCGGCTCATTCTTCGGATACGTGTTGGGAGGCGCGAGCGACCAAGCGAACCAGAGCAAGATTTCGGTGCTGACGGTGGACCAGGACCACAGTGCGATTTCCCAAGAGATCGTCCGACGGCTGTCGGGAGAAAGGGCGCTGGATGTGAAGCCCTCGACGCCTGACGACGCACGCGCGGCCGTGCGGAAGGGAAAGGCCAACGTTGCCGTGATCATTCCCCCGAATTTCGGAAAAGCGGCCGGTGCTGCCTTCTTTGGACCCGGCGAAAAGCCCGAGATCGCGGTGCTTTTCGATCCGTCGCACGCGGCTGAACGTGCAATGGCGGAGGGCATGCTGACCGGCGACGTGATGGAATCGGTCAGCAAGGAAATGTTGCAGAGCCTGAAGCAGTGGACCCAACGGTCCGGGCCGGGCGGGGATGGCTTGGCGCGGATGCTGTCTAGAGGCCTGACGATACCCTACATCACGCACGAAGAAGCCGTCACGGGGCGCAGAAATGTGCAATATAACGGCTATGCGCACGCGTTCGCCGGGATGGTGGTGCAGTTTGTCCTATTTCTCGGGATCGACGTCGGCATCGGATTGCTGCAGCAGCGGCAGCGCGGTCTGTGGAAGCGATTCCGGGCTGCGCCATTGTCGCGCGGAGTTTTGCTTGGGAGCCGGGCCCTAAGTGCGGCAATCCTCGCGTTCGTGGTGGTGCAAGTGAACTTCCTGTTTGCCCGGCTGGTTTTCGGGGTGCGAGTGGATGGCAGCATGGCTGGTTTCCTGGGCGTGAGTGCGGCCTTTGCGTTGATGACGGCGGGATTCGGCATGTTGGTCGCGACCCTGGGTAAAACGCCGGAAGCGACGCGCGGCCTTTCCATCTTCGCCACGCTGATCGTGGTGATGCTGGGCGGGGCCTGGATTCCAATGTTCCTGTTCCCGCAATGGCTGCAGAAGGTCAGCTTTGCCGTGCCCACCCGCTGGGCCATGGACGGCTTGGAAGCGATGACGTGGCGTGGCCTCGGACTGGAAGCTGCGCTAGCTCCGATCGGCGTGCTGCTACTGTTCGGAGCGGTGTTTGGCGGCATCGCAGTGGCGCGGTTTAACTGGGAGGCCGAAGGCTAATCTCAGCCGCGCCCGATGAACGGCATCTTCGTCGCCATTACCGTCATGAATTGAACGTTTGCTTCGAGCGGCAGGTTCGCCATATAAACCACCGCGTCGGCCACCAGCTTCACGTCCATGCGCGGCTCAGCCGCTTTCGAGCCATCGGCCTGCGCCACGCCCGACGTCATGCGCTCGGTCATTTCCGTGACCGCGTTGCCGATGTCAATCTGTCCGCAAGCTATGTCGTACTTGCGGCCGTCGAGCGAGATGCTCTTGGTGAGTCCCGTGAGGGCGTGTTTAGTGGCGGTATAGGGCGCGGAATTGGGGCGGGGCGAATGCGCCGAAATCGATCCATTATTAATGATGCGACCGCCTTGCGGCTGCTGCGCTTTCATGAGCCGAATGGCGTGCTGCGCGCAGAGGAACGCGCCTGTCAGGTTGACGGCGACCACTGCGTTCCATTGCTCGAAGGTCAGCTCTTCCATCGGAACGCCACGCGCGCTGATGCCCGCGTTGTTGAAAAGCACGTCCAGGCGTCCGAACGCTTCCTTGGTTCGATCGAACAGCCCGGCCACCGCGCCTGGCTGTGTGATGTCGGTGGGGACCGCGAGTATCGGCGTCCCGCCCTCGGCCATAGCAGCTGTGCGTTCGAGTTCGGCGGCACGGCGTCCGGCCAACACTACGGAATAGCCGGCGGAATTCAGTGCCAGGCTTACCGCGCGTCCGATACCGCTGCCCGCTCCGGTGACGAGCGCGATGCGGCTCACAAAAGTTCCCAGAAGCGGATCGCGACTTTATCTGGATAGCGCTCGCCCGTGGCAACGATGATGGCGCGCGTGAGCCAGGAATATTGCGGGGCACCGGTTTCGAAACTTGCGGCGCTGCGAAAATAATAGGACCCGGGGTCGACGCGCTCGCCGCGGTTCAATCGCGCGAGCACTTCGGGCGGACCGTGCCGGACGCCGCGGTTCACGACGTAAATGAGTGCACCGTCCCCAGTCTGAATGGTGTAGCGGGCGTCCAAATCGGCCGTGCCATCGGGACGCAGGATTTGCCAGTCGGCGCCGACGGGCAACACGCGCCCTTCGAGCCTGGGCCCGGAAACAACGCCGCCCGCGATCGGAACGATCCTCCGATGTCCGGCCTGCGTCTGGCCCAAATCGAGCGGAGTGCCGACTTCGACGTCCAGCTCGAACGCAAAACGCAGTTCAGGAGCGATCGGGCTAGTAGGCACTGGCTTGATTGAGCGCTTCGATGGACGCCCGGTCGAGTGTCAGATTCGCGGCGTCCACCAGGTCGTTGAGTTGCTCCACGCTGGTCGCGCTCGCAATGGGCGCCGTGACGCTGGGCCGCGAGATCAGCCATGCGATGGCCACTTTGCCGGGCGTGGAGTGGAATTTTTCGGCGACTTGATCGAGCGCCGCGAGAATCCGGTATCCGCGCTCGTCCAGATATTTCTTCACCATTTGCCCGCGTGGTCCTTTGGCGAGATCGTTCTCCGACCGATACTTGCCCGTTAGGAATCCGCTCGCCAGCGCGAAGTACGGGATCACGCCGATGCCCTCGGCCACGCACACCGGCTCCAGTTCCTTCTCATATCCGGCGCGTTCATACAGATTGTAATGCGGCTGTAGGCATTCGTAGCGCGGAAACCCATGCTGTTTGCTCACGCTCAATGCTTCGGTCAATCGAGCGCCGGTGTAATTGGACGCACCGATCGCCCGCACCTTTCCTTGTTTGATCAGCTGATCGTAAGCGCCCAGTCTTTCTTCCAAAGGCGCGGTGGCATCGTCGATGTGCGATTGGTACAGGTCGATGTAATCCGTCTGGAGGCGCGCAAGGGAATCTTCCACTTCGCGCAGAATGTACGCTTTCGAAAGTCCCTTCTTGTCGGGCGCCAGTTCGATGCCGACTTTCGTCGCAAGGATCACGCTCTGACGTTTCCCGCTGCGCTTGAACCAATTGCCCAGCACCGTTTCGGACTCGCCACCTTTGTGGCCCGGCACCCAGCGCGAATAGACGTCGGCGGTGTCGATGAAATTGAATCCGGCTCCGGCAAAGGCGTCCAGAATCGCGAACGACGTGGGCTCATCGGCGGTCCATCCAAAAACATTGCCGCCCAGACAGATGGGTGACACTTGGAGGCCGGAGCCCCCCAGCTTACGGGTTTCCATGAACTAAAATTTGCTCCTTATTCGCCCTTGCATTTTCCGCCGGGACAGCGGTTGTTCTCTTCGCAGACGTATTCGTATAGGCCGGCCGCGTCCCAATCAGGATGCAGCGCCATGGTGAAATCCTGCGTCCAGGGCGCGGTGAAAACCTTGGGATCGTCGATGGTCAGGCTATAAGATAGCGTCTTGCCGTCGAGCCAGCGAATGCGTTCCACTGTGCGTAGCGCGTCGCTGTGCATGCGGTACTGGTTTTTGTCCGTGTAGTAATAATCGTCCAAACCCCAACGCTTGAAGTTGGTGCTTTCCACCACCAGCGTGTCGCCTTCCCAGTGACCCACCGCGTCGCCGAGATAGGTAGGCTCGATCCCGGTGCGATGCGCGCGGCCATCCAGCGGGATGATGCGCGTCATGCGTTGGAATTCGTGGACGATCACCAGATAGTTCTTGTTCTGCACAAATTGCACCGCGTTGGCCGAGAGCATGCCCGATGGAAATCCGGCAGGCATACAAAATTCACGCGGTTCATCATGGCGCGGATCGCCCGTGGGAGGCTCAAAGAACGGCATGCCGCCAGGCTTGAACGGAGCCATTTTCTTGTGATCAAAGACAGTGGCGGAGCACTTGCAGCGATCGCCGCCGTTGGCCTTCGGCCATTCGTATACGCCGCTGAAATCGGGCTTGCCGTCAGCGGTACGGGGCACCGATTTGGTTCCGCTCGGGCTTTGCGCCTGGAAACGCGCGGGCGCGAGAAGCAGTCCGGCCAGCAGGATCCCGAACGCGAGGCGCTTGCCGATCCCCTCAGATGCTGAACTCATGTTGGTCCTCTCAGTTCTTCTTGGAATCCGGTTCCTGGCTGGTGGTGAACACCTCGCGGCCGTCGGGGAAGGTCACCTTGGTTCCGTTGGCGTTATCCGATCCGTCTTTGGCGCGAAAACCTTCGACGTTGATCATCATTCCGGGCTGGATGACGTCCTTGCTGATTCCGCGGCGCATGAGTTGACCGGGCGCGCCTCCGGAGAAGGCCCAGTGGATCACCTTGCCGTCGGCGGTCTTCTCGTCGACATAGAACCAGATGTGCGGGTTCATCCACTCCACCTTGGTCACGACGCCCGATATTTTCACCGGCTTGGTGTCGTCATATTCGGCGGCGAAGGAGTGATGCGCGAACACCGGGAAAGAGCTTCCGGCCAAGCAGAGCAGAAAAACGGCTTTTCTCATGGAGCGAACCTCCGGACAACGGAAGGATATCGCGAGTGCGCCGGCCAGCGCAAGGCGATTTGGAGCTATTACGTCCTGAGTGTGTATCACAACATTAGCCCGCGCTAGCAGGATTTGTCAGGCTTGTCGCGGATTGAATTCGCATGTCCGCTCCTAATTGAAAGACGCTGGCCCCGCTCATTACCTCTTTCCCATCGTTGGACGTTGAAACCCACTCGGCCAGGATCATTCCCTGGCATTGTCGAATTTCGCCTCTGCGACGTAGCCCGACGCCGGGCATAAATCGCAGGGCTGCGCCGACGTGGGCTGATAGATCCGCCACGTTGTCGAGTAAGCTGAACCGGTCGCGAAAACGAACGTCGCCGGCGGCGATCCGGGCGAACTCGGCATCGCGAGCCTCGCTTTCCGCGATGGTCCAGGCGTGGTACCAGGCGTCCACAATGCTTGCGGCGTCGGCGAAGACTTCATCGGCCACCACATTTGCGAACACCGCAAGCTGGAATCTCCAGCCCGGGACATGTTGATCGCGCACTGTAGCATCGGCGAATTCGTGCGTCAAGTGAAGCCGGGTGGCGGCTCCGTTGCGTTCCAAAACAATAGTCACGCGCGAAGCGCCAGGCGGGATCGGATTGCCGCTGGCATACCCAAAACTAAACACAATACGCCCCGGAGGGGTGATTTCGATTACCTCTCCCATCGCCTCTATCGCATTTGGATAACGAATGTAAACCTTGCCTCCCGGCCGAGGTTCGATCGTGGAACCTTCTCCCCACCATTTGGCCCAGCGGGCGCTGTCGGTAAAATAGCGGAACACCGCATCTCGGGACGCTTGAATTTCCACCGTTCGATCGAGCTTGTGTTCGAGATTCATCTTCATCCTTTCTTTATCCTTGAGCGCCGATGCGGCTTAGGGCCGCGGCGAGTCTCTTCCAGTTCCGCTTCCAGCTTGAGAGCCCAAAGTTTGTCATCCCACATTTGCTCCAGCATCTTTCCGAGTAGGCCGAGCGCTTCCGGCCGAGCCTGATAGAAACGGTTTCTGCTTTTCGCCCGCGTATGGACCAGGCCGGTTTCCACCAGCGATCGAAGCTGCAATGAAACCGCGCCGAAGGTGACGTCCGGCATGGCTTGGTGAATTGCCCCGGCGGTCAGTTCCTGTTTCCAAACCAGCCGCAGGATCTCGCGCCGGCGCGGGGAAGCAATCGCGGCTAAGACCGCGGCTTGGGACGCCATGGCAATACTTTAGATGAAACTAAAATAACTGTCAATCCTTCACGAAGGCTTCACCCAGCATTCATTCGACATTCACAATCCCCGCGTAAACTCGTGTGTTCAACCTCAAAGCATCTCGAGGAAGACTTACGCAGTAAGACTGGAGAGGAGAATCATGAGAATTCGTCTGTCATCGTTCCTCGGCAAGGCTTTGATTGCCGGGGCATTGATCGGTCTGGGAGCGGCGCAAGCGCAAACACCAGCACCGACCGGCGGCGCGGCAACGCCGATTCAACACCTGGTGGTCATCTTCCAGGAAAATATCTCGTTCGACCACTATTTCGGCACGTATCCGTTCGCCATGAATCCGGAAGGTGAACCTGCGTTCTACGCTTATCCCAATACGCCGAGCGTCAATGGATTGGGTCCGGCGTTTCTCAATGCGAACCAGACCGTAAGCAATTCAGCCAATGGAACCGGTGCGTCAGCGCCCTTCCGCTTCGATCGATCGCAGGCCGCGACATCCGATCAGGACCACGACTACACGGCGGAGCAGATTGCCTATCACAGCGGAGTGGTTGATTTGTTCCCGATGGCCACCGGCACCCCCGGCCCTCCGCCGAGCAACATACCAGTGGCTTCCACCACCGGCATCGTGATGGGTTATTACGACGGCAACACCGTTACCGCTTTTTGGAATTACGCTCAGCACTACGCCATGAGCGACAACTCGTACGGCACCAACTTCGGCCCGTCCACCGATGGCGCGCTGAACGTGATTTCCGGCCAGCTCAACGGAGCCATCAACAACACGAATGGCACTGGCTCGTTGATCGAGGATGGCTTGGGCGGAATGACCGTCATCAGCGACGCGGATCCGGCTGGCGATACGTGTTCCACCACCACAGGCGAAACTTTCAGCATGAGCGGCCAGAATATCGGCGATCTTCTGAACGCCGCGGGCGTGAGCTGGGGATTCTTCGAAGGCGGCTTCGACCTCACCGCGACCAATCCCAACGGCACCACCGGTTGCTCGCGCAGCACCACGTCATTGATCACGAACACCAAGAAGGCAGATTACATTCCCCATCATCAACCGTTCCAATATTACAAGACGACCGCGAATCCGACTCACACGCGGCCCACTTCGGTGGCAATGATTGGCCAGGCGGGCGATGCCGCTAACCATCAATACGACATCAACGATTTCTACGCTGCCGTGAACTCCGGCAATTTCCCTGCTGTCAGCTACCTCAAGGCCCCCGGATTTCAAGATGGTCACGCGGGATATTCCGATCCTCTCGACGAACAGCAGTTCGTGGTGCACGTGATCAATTATTTGCAGAGCCTGCCTTCCTGGTCGTCCACGGCCGTAGTGATCGCCTATGACGATTCCGACGGCTGGTACGACCATCAGATGCCGCCGCTGGTGAATCAGTCGACGACTAGCGCCGACATGATTACCGGCAACGGCGCATGCGGCAGCGGAACCTCAGCTCTTGCCGGCGTCGCGGGCACCGGCCACGCGCAAGGCCGTTGCGGATACGGTCCGCGGCTCCCGTTGTTGGTGATTTCGCCTTATGCCAAGCAGAATTTCGTCGATCACAGTGTCACCGATCAAAGCTCGATCGTGCGTTTCATCGAAGACAACTGGCTCAATAGTCAGAGAATCCCGGGCTCCTTCGACGCCATCGCAGGCACCTTGGACAACATGTTCAATTTCGAGGCGGCCCCGAACACCGCGACGCTGATTCTCTCGGAGAGTAGCGGCGAACCCACGAATCCAGCGCAGTCAGCTTCGCCGAAGACGTCGCTTCGTTCCCACTGGGTCCGGTCGTCCGATAGCGCCACGCACTAGAATCCAGTTCGCGATCCCGATCCATTCACAGCCGCGTGCCGGTTTGATAGCCGGTGCGCGGTTAAACTTTCAATGATGACCCGCCGGACTTTTGTTCGCCACGCAAGTTACCTCACAGCAATCGCCAGTCGCGCGGCATACGCAGCCCCGGCTTTGAACCCGAACTCGCTCGCCAAGTTTGTCGATCCCCTCCCGATCCCCGACATTGCCAAGCCGGCCGGTTTTCGCCCGGCGCCTGGGAGCCACACATCCGCGAAAGTCCCGTATTTTCGCGTTCCCATGCGGCAGGTAGAGTCCAAGTTGCATCGCGATTTGCCCCCCGCTCGCCTGTGGTGCTACGGATCGACATCGCCTGGGCCCACGTTCGAGACGCGCAGCGGCCAAGGGCTGTTCATTGAATGGCCGAACGAACTACCAGCGAAGCATTTCCTCCCCATCGATCACAGCCTGCACGGCGCCGAGTCCGACAACCCCGAAGTTCGCGGCATCGTTCACGTCCACGGCGCTAAAACTCCGCCTGAGAGTGACGGCTATCCGGAGGATTGGTATGTGCCGGGAAAATCGCGGACCTATTTCTACCCCAACGGTCAGGACGCCGCTGCGCTTTGGTATCACGACCACGCCATGGGCATCAACCGGCTAAACATCTACGCCGGCATGTTCGGGCTGTTCCTGATTCGCGATGATTTTGAAGACGCGCTCAATCTGCCCAAGGGCGCGTTCGAAATCCCGTTGGTGATTTGCGATCGCCTGTTACGGCAGGACGGCCAGCTCGACTATCCCGTATCCGGCGATCCCGATCACCCCTGGGTCCCCGAAGTCTTCGGCGACGTGATGGTCGTGAACGGAAAAGCTTTTCCGTTTCTCAACGTTGAGGCGCGCACGTATCGCTTCCGCGTGTTGAACGCTTCAAATGGCCGGTTCCTGCATTTGGCGCTCTCGAGCGAACAGAAGCTCCATCAGATCGGCACCGATCAGGGACTGCTGGCCGCGCCGGTTCCGCTGGACCGATCGCTTGTCGCGCCTGGCGAACGCGCCGATTTGATCGTCGATTTCACGGGCCGCGCCGGCCAGCAGATCGTGTTGCAGACCGATGCATTTCAAGTGATGCAGTTCCGCGTTGGTCCGGCGAAGTCCCCGGACACCAGTTCGCTCCCGGCTATGCTGCGGCCCGTTCCCAAAACTCCGGAATCCGCCGCCGTCAAAACGCGCCCGCTCGCATTGATCGAAAACATGACGCTGAAGGGCGAATCGATGTCGATGCTGCTGAACAACACGCCCTGGCACATGCCCGTCACGGAAAATCCGGAGCTCGATAGCGTCGAGATCTGGAGCTTCATCAATACGACGGACGACTCGCATCCCATCCACCTGCACCTGGTCCGCTTTCAGATTTTGGATCGCCGCCGGTTCGAGCCGTTCTTCTACCAGACCCGCGGCGAGGTTCGATATACCGGGCCCGTCACGCCGCCGGCGCCCGAGGAAGCCGGATGGAAGGATACGGTACGCGCGGATCCGAAGATGGTGACTCGCATCATCGTTCGCTTCGAAGGCTATCTCGGCCGATACGTTTGGCACTGCCACGTGCTGGAACATGAAGACAACGAGATGATGCGCCCGTACGATGTGATCGCCGCCAGCGTAAAATAGCCCGGAAAATAGACCACCGAATCTCGGATACAATGGTGCCCATGTCAGCCGGCCCGTCTGATGCCCCAGTTCCGCCCTTGAGTCTTCGCACCTATGTGGAAGGCGACGCTACCGTGGTGCTGTGCACGGGCAAGCTGACCGCCGGCTTGACGAGCATCTTGCGCGACGAAGTGAAGGCGCTGATCCCGCAATCCAAGAAAATCATCCTCGATTTGACCAGCCTCACGCAGATGGACAGCATGGGCCTGGGAACAATCGTGGCGCTCTATGTTTCGGCCAAGACTTCCGGCACCACGATCATTTTGATCAACCTGAGCCCCCGCATTCGCGACTTGTTCCGCATCACCAACGTCTGGTCCGTCCTGGAAGTGTACGGCGAGAACATTATCCGGATGCCGTAACCAGCTGTTGATCAACCTGGTTGGCAACGCGCTGAAGTTCACCGATTCCGGCGAGGTCG
>DATHMO010000111.1:0-9765 GCA_035486995.1 Bryobacteraceae bacterium | reverse complement strand
CCGGCGAGCCACCAGGGGACATTGCGGCCGGAGAGGAAAAATTCGTTGACGTTTTTCCCGGCGCGCGATTTGTAGTAGAAGCCGATGGCGAGGTTGAAGAGGAAGTAGAGGGCGACGACCAGCCAGTCGACGGGGGTGAGTTGCACAAATGAATTGTAGCGGGGTGGGGGATGGTTGTTGGTTATTGGTTGTTAGTTGTTGATGAATCCTGTCGGCCGGGTTGGTGGCGCGACTAAGCTCACTCCGCCCGCAACGAATCGATCGGATTCACCCGCGTCGCGCGCCGGGCGGGGATGTAGGTCGCGAAGAGAGCAGCGACAATTAGCGTAAGGCATACGCTCGCCAGAATGAGAGGATCTTCAGGGCGGACACCGTAGAGCAGGCTCCCGAGGAATCGCGCGAACAGCAGCGCGGCGAGCAGGCCGAGCCCGGCGCCGATCGCGGTCAGCAGCATCCCTTGTTTCATAATCAGGCGCAGCACGTCGCCCGCCTGCGCGCCCAGCGCCATTCGAATGCCGATCTCTTGCGTGCGTTGCACCACTAATTGCGCCAGCACGCCGTACAGTCCGACCACCGCCAGCAGCAGCGCGAACGCGGCGAATGCGCCCATCATGATCGCGCGGAATCGCGGATAAGCCGTGTATCGATCAAGCTCATGCTGCATCGGATACGCGTCCGAGATTCGCACGTCCGGGGCGAGCTTCAAGATCTCCCGTTGGATCGCGCCGCCGCCCACCGACTCGGGCGATCGAAGGAGCACCACGAGGTCGACGGTTGGCGAAGGTTGCTGGGCGAAAGAGCGATACACGATCGGCGGCTCGGCCCACGCCATCTCGTGGAACGTGGAGCTTTGCTTTTCATCGGAAGCCACGCCGACGATGGTCAGCCACGGATTGGGATCGCCTGGCCTCGGGAATCGGATTCGTTTGCCGAGCGGATCTTCGTTTGCGAAATACCTGTGCACCAGCGCGTGATTCACTACGGCCACGAGCGGCGCAGATCCGCGATCGGTCCATTGAAACTCACGCCCGCGCTCGAATCGGATTCCCATGAGGCGAAAATAATTGTCGCTGATGTATTGCTGCTCGGTGTCGAGAACGGCGTGCCTGGGATCTTCGTCCGGTTTCCCTTCGATCGTCAGGGGGCTCACGCCCATGCTGCCCTTGATCGCAACGCGCGTGCTCATGCCGACGCCTTCGATACCCGCAAGCCCGAGGACGTGGCTCCTGACTTGGTCGTAGAACGCGGTTTGCTGCGCCGGTTTCGGATAAGCCTGGGGCGGCAGGCTGACCGTCATCGTCATCAAGCGGTCCGGCCGGAATCCCATCGGCGCGGAAGCAAAATTCGCGATGCTTTCGATGAGCAGCCCCGCGCCAACCAGGAGCACAAGGGAAAACATGATCTCGGCGGCGATGAGTCCCTTCGCGAACAACTGTCCGGATGGACCCGCGCTTGCGTTGCGGCCTCCGGATTTTAGAGCTTCGCCTACATCCGTCCTGGAACCGTGCCAGGCGGGAACGAATCCGAACACAATAGTGGTGACCAATGCTAATGCCAGCGTGAACGCGAGAACCGGGATGTCGACGGTGAGCGCCACACCGGGAGGCAGTTCGACGGGATTCCAGATCCTGAAGCTATCCACCGCGCCGATGGCGATCGCGATGCCAAGGACCGCAGCGGAAAGGCACAGCAATAGACTCTCGGTCAGGAGCTGCCGAAGCAGTCGAACGCGGCTGGACCCTAACGCCGCCCGGATGGCCAATTCGCGCCGGCGCACCAGCGCGCGGCTGAGCAGCAGATTCGCGACATTGACGCAGGTGATCAGCAGGACAAGTCCGACCGCGCCGAATAGCACCAACACACTCAGGCGCAAATTGCGTCCCGCAAGCCAGGTGAACTCCTGCTGCAGATCGAAGTTCACCGGCTCCATCTCCATGCCGTAACGACGGCCTTGGTCGGCGGCGCGAGCGAGTGCGCGCAACTCGGCTTCGGCGCTGGCCCGCGACACGCCCGGCTTCAGGCGACCAACCACCGCTACGCCATTGGCGTCCGGGTTGCGATCCAGTTCGCTCGCCGGAGTGATGAGCGTCCAAAGATTCGTCGGCGCCGGATAGAAGGCAAAGCTCGGCGGCATGATTCCGATGACGGTACAGGCGGAGTCATCGAGAGTCAAGTGCTGGCCGATGATTCCCGTTTGCCCGCCCAAATGGGTCTGCCAAAAACTGTGCGAGAGGACGATCGTGCAACCCTGAGACAGGTCGCTTTGCAAGAATGTGCGGCCCAGTTGCGGCGGTACTCCGAGCATGGAAAAGAAATCCGTGCTGACCGGCACGCCCAGGATGCTTTGCGGAGCGCCCCGGCCCAGCAGGAAGCGCGGACCGCGAGCCCAGGTGGCCGCTGCCATGGCCGAATAGCTGTGGTTTTTCTTCGCCCAATCTTGAAAGTCGCGATATTGCACGAAGAATCCGCTGTCTTTGTCGTGAACCGGGGCGTCGAAGGTGAGCACCAGGCGGCTTGGGTCGCGATAGGGCAAGGGCCGCAGCAGGACAGCATGGACGATGCTGAAGACAGCCGTGTTCGAGCCAATGCCCAGGGCTAGAGTCGCGACGATCAGTGCGGTGAAGGCCGGGGATCTTCGAAGGATTCGCGAGCCGTAAGCGAGGTCTTGGAGGACGGTTTCCATCGCGCAACTCCGTGTTTGGAATAGACGGGGGAGCAGGGTTTTTGTTACGGCGGCAAACCGGCCTTACACAAATTTCAGCCCGGTGTGCGTGGCTGAAAACCTCGCGACTTTCACGTCCTTCATCCCCGCCGCGCGCCCGGCTTGAATCACCTGGATTTCCTTGATGTCGGGAACGCCTTTGGGATAGATCACCCACAGCGCTCCGCCTGGTTCGAGATTCGCTTTCAGCTTGGCGATACGGGCCAGCTCGGCGGATTTTTCGGCGGCGAAGAAGAGCAGATTGCATTTGCCCTTTGTGACAACGGCTGCGCCGCGCGCGGCGATCTGTTGTCCAAACCCGGGCTCGAACGCATCGAATTCGCCGATCAAACGAACCGTCAGCCCTGGCTTCACGCCCAGCTTGTCGAGCATCGACGGGGGATTCAGGATCTTTCCTGCCCATTTGGCGGCTGCTTCGCCGAGATCGAGCTCCAGGGGTCCGCCGGCGAACTCGAGTCGCAAGATGCCGCCATCGGCTGTCACACGGGTGAGTTCGGCGAAGGTGATTTTGAAGCGCTCGGGTCCGCGAAAAAGGATGAAGTCCGTTTCCAGTTGCGCTTTGCCCTGCATCTTGGGGCGGCGCTGAATCCGCGCCTTGCATTCCAGTTCCTGGCCCATTAGAACAATTATGCGCCAGTGCCGGCCAGTTCCTTGTAGCGGAAACAATCCACCAGGTGATCGTTCACCATGCCGGTGGCCTGCATGAATGCGTAGCAAATGGTGGAACCGACGAAGGTAAATCCGCGTTTGACGAGATCTTTGCTCATTGCGTCGGATTGGTCGGTGCGGGCCGGAACGTCCCCATGGCTGCGCCGGCGATTGATGAGCGGCTTCGCGCCGACGAATTGCCACACGTATCGATCGAAACTGCCGAATTCCTTCTGAACGGCGAGGAAGGCCTGGGCATTGCGGACGGCCGCCCGGACCTTTAGGCGATTGCGCACGATGCCGTCGTTTGCGAGCAAAGCTGCAATTTTCGTGTCGTCGTAGCGGGCGACTTTGCGCGGATCGAAACGGTCAAAGGCAGCGCGATAGGCCGGGCGCTTCTTGAGAATTGTGATCCAACTGAGACCGGCTTGTGCGCCTTCCAGGATCAGGAATTCGAACAGGCGCCGATCGTCGTGGACGGGCACGCCCCATTCTTCGTCGTGATAAACAACCGAGAGCGGGTCAGTAGCCCAGCCGCATCGGGACTTGGAAATCAATCGTTCCTCAATTGAGGATTATAGCTGCGCGAGGTCACTCAGCGAGATCACACAAGACCTGCGCGACTTCGCGCAGATCACACGGGGAAAATCTTCAGGAGATCCTCCGCTAGGATCTCTCGCCATCCGTCCACTGGTTCTCCATTCGGTCCGACCACACACCAGCTCTGGAGTTTCGATCCGGAAAGATATTCGAACCGTTCGCCGTGCCCGTCAAAGATAACCAGCGTGCCCGAAGGACCGCGTTCGATGCGGCCGGAAGTTAGTTTTCCCCTGACTCCGGTTTCCGCCAGGACATACACCAGACACACTTCGTCAGACAGAACCATTTGGGTTCTTTAAGCAGGTCTCTGACCATCAGCGGGCTAGCGTTGCGACGCTTCGTCGGGCGGCTGGTAATCGTGCAGCAGATCCTGATAGCCGTTCATCGCCAGGCGGCACGCGAGATCCGAGCCGGCGAAACGTGCGCGATGCCAGGTTTGCTTGGGCGTGTAGACGACGTCGCCCTGATCGGCGATGAAGATGGGGAGCGACCCGATCTTGTACTCCATTTTGCCCAGCAGGATGAACCAGAACTCGGGCGATTCTTCGTGAAAATGGCCCTTGTCGGTGTCGGCGGCGGGGCGCTGCTTCTTGGGATCGCCGATGATGATGTTGGCCACCGCGCGATCGTCTGCGATGAAGCGGCGATGCTTGTCGGTATCCGCGACTACGGCGTTGAAATCGATATAGGGCTGGTTGCCTTGGTCGTATTTGCCGCGGCCCTCGATCCGCACCTTCACGAAATTTACGCCGTCCAGCGGCACGGGTGTTTCGTCGGCGGGATACATGGTTTGCGCTCCGGCGATGTTCACTTCCAGGCGCAGCGAAGGTTTGTCGCCGATGGTTTCCATGTTGTAAGTGGTGCGATAAGGCACCTGGACCAGATAGCCCTTGGACGCGACGAATGGCTCCTGGCCTTCGATGGTGAATCGAATCTGCCCGTCCTGCACGATCCACCACTCGCGCGTATCGGGATGGAAGCGGCGCGGCGTCTTCGTTCCCGGCGCCATCGAGATATAGTCGGCGTGGAGCAGCGAATCGCTAACCACGGTCTGTGTCCAGTTGGCTTCGCCTTTGTGCTGGGCGAGGAGCTCGGCGAGTTTCCAATGCGGCCGGTTGGGCGCCACCCAGGTGGCTGGTTGCACTGGAACGGGCGCCCACGCGAGGCGGCTGTCCTGTTGGGCCGCGAGGGGCAAGGTCACGGCGAACGCCAAGAGTGCGCATCTCATAACCGCCCACGTTATCACCCGGAGGCAGCGGTGTAAATCCTATGCTAGTTAAATGGACACTAGAGGCGCGGCTATCGTCACTGGAGGCAGCCGTGGAATCGGAGCTGCGATTGCGAAACTGCTGGGAGCGAACGGGTACAGCGTCGCGTTTAACTACGCAAGCGATGAGGCCGCGGCCCGGGGCGTGCTGGATCATCTCACCCGTGCGGGAATCCGAACCGTTGCGATTCAGGCTGACGTTTCCCGTGAGGCGGACATCCTGCGGCTCTTTGAGATCGCCCAACGCGAACTTGGGCCGCTGCGCGCGCTTGTCAACAACGCGGCCATCACTGGAGGCAAGGCTCGGGTGGACGAGATCGATGGCGCCAAGGTGACCGA
Organism: Bryobacteraceae bacterium; assembly: GCA_035486995.1. GTDB lineage: Bacteria > Acidobacteriota > Terriglobia > Bryobacterales > Bryobacteraceae > Palsa-89. Next base: position 4,189 of record DATHMO010000111.1, on the reverse strand, counting down.
GATGCTGGCGGTGAATGTCACGGGAACGATGCTGTGTGGGCGGGAAGCTGTGCGCCGGATGTCGACGCGGCGCGGCGGGTCTGGCGGGGCGATCGTGAACATCTCGTCGCTCGCGGCCAGAACCGGCAGCGCGGACGAATGGGTGCACTACGCGGCGTCGAAGGGCGCGGTGAATACCTTCACGATCGGGCTCGCGCGCGAGGTTGCGAACGAAGGGATTCGCGTGAACGCCGTCGCTCCCGGCTTGGTCGACACGCGGCTGCACGCAGCGAATGGCGAGCCGGGGAGGTTAGTGCGGTTGGGTCCGACCATCCCGATGAAGCGCGCCGGGACTGCCGACGAGATCGCGCAAGGCGTGCTGTGGCTGCTGTCGGACGCGGCGTCGTACGTGACGGGAACGATTTTGGAGATCGGCGGTGGGCGCTGATTAACTAATCGTTTCCGTGCGCGGGTCCCAACGCACCGTCCGCCCTTGATGAAAGCTTTCGAGCGCCATCCAGCACGCGATAGAAACGCGATAGCCGAGCTCGAACGGGCAATTCGGCTCCGCGCCCGAACGGATGCAATCGACGAAATTCTGCATGTGCGCGGTGGGGAAATTGACCACTTTGCCCGCGATCTCCGCGCCTTCGGGCCGGTTCACCTTTTGCGGTACGTAGCGAATGCCGGCCGGAGTGCGCGAAATGGAGCCGTCGGAACCGAGCACGTCCTCGGTGATCCCGAGCTGGCTATTGCCGAGGCCGGAATCCCAACCGATGAGCATCTGCTCGGGCTGGTGAAACGTGACATTCATCGTATCCGGCACGTCGCGGCCATCCTTCCATAGATACAAGCCGCCGGTCATCGTGGCCGCTTGCGGGATCTGCAGGTTGAGCGCCTGATACCAGAACGCCAGCTGCTGGCTCAGATTCTCGTACACATTGCCGCCCGAGTATTCTTCGAAGAAGCGCCAGTTGATGAAGCGGTGCGGATCGAAATCGCGGCGAGGCGCGTCGCCCAGGAACGAACTCCACGCGATGTTTTCGGGCGTCATGTCCGGATACAAAGGCCGCGCCCATTGCGCTTTTCCATGCGGTGTGTTGCGATACCAGTGCATCCGTATCGCGGTGATTTTTCCCACGTGGCCCGTGGACACGAAGTTGACCGCGTCGCGCATCTGGCCCGACGAGCACGCTTGATGGCCGATCTGGACCACGGCTTTCGGCGCCTGCCGGTACGCCGCACGCATGCGCTTGGCGTGGTCGAGCGTGAAGGCCAGCGTCTTCTCTTGATAGATATGTTTGCCCGCCACGAGCGCATCGACGAAATGTTCGCAATGCAGATGCTGCGGCGTGGCAATGATGATGGCGTCGATGGACGGATCTTCAAGCAGACGGCGATGGTCGCGGTACGCGGCTGCGCTTGGGACTCGGCCGCGTGCATCGTCCAAACGTTTCGCGTAGACGTCGGCGAATGCGGCGATCTCGACGTTGGGGCACGCCAGTGCCTGGTGCAGCAGTTCGCTGCCCCGTTGTCCAGCGCCGATCAAGCCGATGCGCACGCGATCGTTCGCGCCTAATACGCCAGCCCCCGTCGACGCCGAGGCGAGCGTGGACGCGAGGCCGGTGGCCATCGCTCCGATAAATTTGCGCCGGGAGTCCATTGGTTCGGTTAATTCTTCTCCAACGCCGTGCGGACTTCCTGGATTTGTGCCGCGTGGCGGCGCGCATGCGCAGTGATGATCATGAGAAGCTCCGCGCCGTTCACCGGACCGAAGCGCGGATGCTCCGCGGCCAGGTAGTAAAGTTCGTCCGAGTGATCCTGCGCGAACTGAACGCTGCGTGTGCGGTTTACGTTAAATTGCTCGAGCGCCTGCGCGAGTGTCGTAAACCGACCGTTAGGCACCACGGCCTCGGGAGCCTGGGCGCGAGTCGAACGATCCGCCACGCGCACCAATAGACCCGCCTCTTTTTCTTTGTCGATGCGCGGCTCGTCCAGCTTTTTGGCATTATCCAGCCAGCCAAGAAAACGCTCCTCGACGATGGTAACGTGCTCCACGCAATCGAACACGGACCAACGGGCGGGGTCAGGCCTGAGGGCCACTTGTGCTTCCGAAAGTCCTGCCACCGACGCCAGGAACTCCGCGCGGCCGCGTTCTAGATGCTGTACGATTTCGAGTCTGTCATTTTCAATTTTCTCTTGGGGTGCCATTTTGTTTACCTATGCCTTCATTCCGCACTGCCACAAAGCGCAGAGCGCGGTGTTGTAAAGAGCGAGCGCCGTCGTGATTTGTCCCAGATGGTTGTCGTGACTGGAGACGAACGAGGCGCGCTCCGCGACATCGGGGTGCAGGTTGCCTTCGGTGGAACAATCGATCACCACCGCGCCCGGTTTGATATGGCGGATCAGGTCGGATTCCGAAAGCGCGGGGAACGCGCTGACCACAATGTCGGCCGTCTCGAGAAAATGCTGCCGGTCCTCGGGCCGCGTCTGCGGATGGACCATCACCGCCGTAGCGCCGATGCGCATCAACATGCTCTGCAGTGGAATCCCGATGCGCGGCGAACTGTTGAAGATCACTGTCGTCGGACCGGGCTGGCTCGGGCTGCGTGGAAACATCTTCTTGATGGACTCGTGCTGGTGCAGCAGCGTCAGGATCGCGCGCGCGGTGCACGGGACCACACCCTCGTATTTTTCTTCCTCGTCCACCGTCCGGATGTTCAGCGCCATGCGACCGGTGTTTTCCACAGTCAGGCCTTCGATGTCCTTTTCGGGCCGTACGCGGCGAAGGAAATAATCCTCGCTTTTGCCGAACGGCGCGGGGAAGAAGACGAACGTGCCGTAGATTTTCTCGTTGACCTGAGCGCCCATCAACAGCAATTCCAGAGCATCGGCGCTGCACGCCTCCTCGATGCGGAAGTCGAGGCCATGCTGGCGGAAGGTCTTACCCATGTAGCTGGCATAGCGGCGGGAGCCCCGATCCACGGGCGTATCGGGCAGGCGGGGCATGAAAGCGGCTACGCGAATCAGCTCGCGATCCAGGCCCGTTCGCTCCACGTGGCTGAGTTTGCGCTCGGCCTGTGTGAAAACGTCGTTGGCGACGGAGACGCAGTCCAATCGTTTCGCCGCTGGAATGTTTTTAGTCCAGCTCATGTCGGGCGAGAACGCAGATGCCAGGGGCGCGGCCGGGTTGGTCCCCGGCAATTCGAGTGTGGTCATGGGCTCATTTAATTATCGCCTGGACGGACCCTAAACAGTAAGACCACGGACAGCACGGCCCCCGCACCGACGGTGCTCACGGTGCAAGTTGTATCATCGATCCTGAAGGTTAGTTCAACCCATCAAGTGAGGAAAACGGAATGAGAGTTGTCTTATACGGCGCGACGGGCATGATCGGCTCCCGCATTTTGAAGGAGCTGCTGTCGCGCGGCCACACGGTGACGGTCGTCGCGCGCGATCCATCGAAGATCGCGCCGCAAAAGGATCTGACTGTCGAAAAGGGCGATATGCTGGACGCCGATAGCATCGCGAAGGTGGCCAAAGGATCGGATGTCGTCATCAGTTCCTATGCCCCGCCGGCAGGCCCGCAGGGTCCCCTTCCCGACCAGCTTCATCTGTTGGTGGAAGCGACCAAGGCGCTGGTCGCGGGCGTCCGGCGCGCGGGCGCACCCCGCATCATTATGGTGGGCGGCGCGGGCAGCCTGGAAGTTTCGCCCGGTCTGCAGATTGTCGATTCGCCCGGGTTCCCGGACGCCTATAAGGGAATCGCGCTGGCGCATCGCGACGCAAAGCACGTTTTGCAGGCGAGCGATCTCAACTGGACCTCCTTCAGCCCCGCGATGATGATTCAGCCCGGCGAACGCACCGGCAAATTCCGGCTCGGCAAGGACGCGCTGATCTCCGACGACAAAGGCGCGAGCTCGATCTCGGCCGAGGACTACGCGATCGCGCTGGTCGACGAAGTGGAGCAGGGGCGCCACACCAAACAGCGCTTCACGATCGGTTATTAGGACGCGGTTTTGAGGGGATCAAAATGGACGCGCAACAACACTTGAAGCAGGCCGCCGCGGAATCGGCCGTGGCTTTAGTCGAAGACGGGATGATCCTGGGTCTCGGCACCGGATCCACTGCGAAGCTGGCGGTGGAGGCGCTGGGCAAGCGCGTGGCTGAAGGTTTGCGCGTGATCGGAATTCCGACGTCGGAGTTCACG
>DATHMO010000110.1:0-54202 GCA_035486995.1 Bryobacteraceae bacterium | reverse complement strand
GAGGACTACCTCCATCGCACCGAAAAACCCTACTGCGAGTATGTGGACGGCGTCTTGTATCCCAAACGAATGCCCACCACGCTTCACGCGCTCGCGCAGACCATGCTGTTAGTCCTGCTGCGGCGGCAGGGCGTCCACGCTCTTTCCGAGGTGACCCTCCGTCTCACAGCGACGAAATACTTGATCCCGGACGTGGTTGCGGCCCGCTCTCTTCAAACTCCTTACCCCACCGATCCGGTTCTCCTCTGCGTAGAAATCCTTTCCCCAGAAGACCGCGTCGGCGCCATGCTCGCGAAGTGCGAGCAGTATCAAGCCTGGGGCGTTCCTTTCTGCTGGGTCGTCGATCCCGAAAAGCAGACCGCCTGGCAATATCATTCCGGCGCCGAACCCGAACACATCAACCGCGGCGGCACCCTCACGGCAGGCGAACTCACGGTCCACCTGGATGAACTCTTCGAAGACCAGCCGCGTTAGCTATAATTAGGCATGTTAACGCCCACGGCAAAGATTTGGCATAACGGCCGTTTGATCGATTGGAACGATGCCAAAATCCACGTCCTCTCTCACGTCACCAGCTATGGCAGCTCCGTTTTTGAAGGCGTCCGCTGCTATGCCACCCCGTCTGGCCCCGCCATTTTCCGGGTGCGCGAGCACATCCGCCGCCTGCTCGATTCGGCCAAGATCTATCGCATCGAAGTAAAGCACACCACCGACGAGCTGGCCGATGCCATGGCCGAACTGGTCCGCGTCAACAAGCTCGAGTCCTGCTATTTCCGCCCCCTGGTGCTGCGCGGCTATGGCGATGTCGGCGTTCTGCCGTTCGCGAATCCCGTGGAAACTTACATCGCCTGCTGGGAGTGGGGCAAATACTTGGGCGAGGAAGCGCTGGCCCAAGGCGTCGACGTGTGCGTCTCCAGTTGGACCCGCATCGCCCCCAACACGCTACCGGCGCTCGCCAAAGCCGGCGCCAATTACATGAACTCGCAGCTCATCCGCATGGAAGCGCAATTGAATGGCTACGCCGAAGGCATCGCGCTCGACGCTACCGGCTACGTCAGCGAAGGTTCGGGCGAAAACGTCTTTGTGGTTCGCGACAACAAGATCCTCACGCCGCCGCTGGGCGCCTCCGTGCTTCCCGGAATCACACGCGATTCGGTGATGCAACTCGCCGAGTCCTTGGGTATTCCGGTTACGGAAACTTTGATCCCGCGCGAAATGCTCTACATCGCCGACGAGGTTTTCTTCTCCGGCACCGCGGCTGAAATCACGCCCATCAAATCCGTGGATCGCATTGTGATTGGCAAAGGCTCGCGCGGCCCCATCACTGAAAAGCTTCAAAAGGCTTTCTTTGGGATCGTGCATGGCGACGTCACAGACCGCTTCGGCTGGCTCACTCCAGTCGCGAAAAGTGGCTCGGCCGCAAAAAACGAGCCCGTGACTGTCTGAAGCCACGGGCAGATTCGTTTCCGGAGTGACACCGGACTACGGAAGGACGATCCGCAAGTGCGATTACGACGGCCACCTCCCCCGAGATTAACCGCCGAAACCGCACTCGCGAGGGATCATGCATTCTGTTGTAGCAGGGGTTGGTACATTGCGCCAGAGTTATTCGCAGTGATTTCCACAGTTTTCAACAATTTTGTCCGCTCATTATTTCTTGCACTTAGCTCGCAAAGCCTGTGGGAAACTTGTGAATAAATCGGCGGCGCGTGAGAATGTCTGCCGCGGGCTGGATGTCGTCAGCGGCGCAGCAATTGAAGTGTCGTTCGATCGCGTGATTTCTATCGTCGATCACCTCATTCAGCCCCTCAACGAGGCTCCCTGGATCGCCCCCGGCTTCATCGATCTTCAGGTAAACGGCTTCGCCGGCGTGGACTATAACTCGCCAGAATCCACCCACGAACAAATCGCGCAGTCCATCCGTGCGATGTTCGCCTGCGGCGTCACGCGCTTTTTTCCGACCGTGATCACCGGCTCGCCCGACAACATGGCAGCGGCGCTGCGCAATCTCGCAGACGCCAAGGAGTCCGTCGCTGGCGCTGCCGCGATGGAAGCTTTCCATTTGGAAGGCCCCTACATCTCTCCCGAAGATGGCCCGCGCGGCGCACATCCCGCGCATTGGGTTCGCCCGCCCGATCTCGAGGAATTCCATCGATTGCAGGACGCCGCTCGCGGCCACATCCGCCTGGTGACGCTTTCGCCAGCATGGCAAGAAGCTCCGCGCTTCATCGAAAAGATCGTCGAGAAAGGCATCGTTGCCAGCATTGGCCACACCCGCGCTTCATCCGCGCAAATCAATGACGCCGTGAACGCCGGCGCGACGCTCTCCACGCACCTCGGCAACGGCGCCGATGCAGTGCTGCCCAAGACGTCCAACTATATTTGGGATCAACTCGCCAACGACCGTCTGGCGGCCAGCTTCATCGTGGACGGATTCCACCTGCCGCCATCATTCTTGAACGTCGCGCTGCGCGCTAAGGGTCTGGAGCGATCGCTCCTGGTCACCGATGCCGTCGCACCGGCCGGATGTCCCCCCGGTCCCTATCGATTGGGCGAAGTCGATGTTGAACTGCATCCCGATGGCAGTGTGCGAGTCGCCGGCGCCCCCCGCCTGGCCGGTTCCGCCCTCACGATGCAGCCCGCCATCACCAACGTCATGAAGACCGCCAACTTGACCCTGCGCGACGCTGTCTCGCTCGCTACCCGCAATCCGGCGCGCATCGGCCGAATCCCGTACCGCCAGCGCGGCCTCACCCCCGGCGATCGCGCCGACCTGGTCCTCTTCCGCTACGACGTACCAACCAACCAAATCACGATTCTCGAAACCTGGCTCAACGGCACGAAAGTGTTCGACGCGTCACTCCCCGTCACTGGCGTTTGACGCCATCGGCTCCGGATTCAGCACCGCCACATACTTCAAATTCCGGTACAGCTGCTGATAATCCAGCCCAAATCCGACGACAAAACGGTCTGGGATCTCAAAACACCGATAATCCACCGGAATCTGCACAATTCGCCGCGGCGTCCGATCGAGCAAGGTGCACAAGGCCAGCGATTTCGGCCCCCGCCCCGACAAATGCTGCAGCAAGTGCCGGGTGGTGAACCCCGTGTCGACGATGTCTTCCACCAGCAGCACGTCTTCGCCCTCGATGCTGTCGTCCAGATCCTTTGCGATCCGGACCATCCCCGGCGCTCCCTTCTGATTGGCGAAGCTCGAGATCGCCAGAAAATCCACCGTCACTGGAACCGTCAGCTCGCGCGCCAGCGCGGTCAGGAAAAACACCGACCCTTTCAGCACACCCACCAGCTTCAGCTCGCGCCCCGCGTAGTCGGCCGAAATGTCCGCCGCCACCCGCCGGATCCTGCGCTCGATCTCCTCCTCGGTGAACAAAACGCGTTCGATCGCGGGAGGGTTCATCGGGATAAGCTCACTGGGCCAGCCGCTCCGGCAGCCCGTACTTCATCACCAGGTCCTGCACATCCTTTTGATAGAAGACCTGGATGTTCACATGCGGATAAATGGATCGAAGCAGCCGGATCTTTCGATTCTTGCGGGTAACGTTGGCCTGCTTCATGGTGGTCAGCTCGACGTACAGGTCGAACTCCGGCAGGTAAAAATCCGGTGTGAAGGCTTCTGAAACCTTTCCATCCTTGTCCCACTGCAAGGGAAAGCTGCGCGGCTCATAGTCCCAGGCGATACCGTAGAAATCCAGCACGTTGGCGAAGACCTGCTCGCTCGGGTGTCCAAATTGGTGCCCGGCTTCCTTATCTTCGATATCCGGCTCGGGCGCCGCCAAGGTCCCAGCGTCCAACAGCCCTTGGGACACCACGGCTGCCTCCACCACGTCCACCATGTCGGCCAGGCTGAGCTTCTCGGCGTTTAACGTCAGGTCAAAATCCGTCGGGCGGCTCATCTTCTGCCCCAACCGCCGCTTGCGAACTAAGGCCCGTTCGCTCTCCATCTTCCGCAAACGGACTTTGGCCTCGGCCCGGGTCACCTGGCAATCCTGTATCACATTGTCCAGGCGTATTCTCTCCGGCGCGACCACGAGCACGCGCAACTGCCCGGCGCCCGGGCAGGACACTACGGCCTGATCGGGCTCGGTCACAAGCTCCCAATCCAGCCGCTCCGCCACCGCGCGCGCCAGCTCAACGTCCCTGCAACCCGGCTGACCCGAAACCGTGACAAATGCCATTCAGTTAGAATCGTAGCGCAGCCGCGATATACCCAGCGACCGGAATGAATCTACAGGATTGGGAACAGCTGGACGATGAAGAGCAGGTGGGTGGTCTGTCTGATATGTTATGTATCTTACTATTACCTAAGAGAACTAAGGCTTGACCCGGACACTCGTGTATTGTAGATTCAGAGTTCTGACTTTTAATAGAGCATTACAACTTTACGGATTGCACGGATCACGATGACCTCAAGTGACCGCTCCGCGGCTCTGGCAGCCGCTCTCACGATTGCCGCCGCACTGCTCTCCAGCGGTTGCGCAGCCCGGCCCCAAGCTTTCAAATTATCCTTCCTGCCTTCCACACCCGCTCGCATCGAGCCCAACTTTGAGGAACCACCTCACCTGGCCTCTAACTTTTACTCGAGCGATTCTCCGGATCTTGTGCAGCGCGCCCTAGCTACGGCGCCTCGTCAGGCGGAAGCGGAAAGTCTCATCGGCAAAGCCCGCATGCATATGGAAGCGGGAAAGCGATTGTATGGACAAGGCGACTTGGAAGCTGCGCGCAAGGAATTTGACTCTGCCCTGGACGTGCTGCTGGCCGCGCCCGACAACCTGCCCGATCGTCCGCGCCTGGAAAGCGAGCTGGATCAAATCGCCGACACCATTTACCGCTACGACCTGGAAGGTTTGGGTGGCGCATCCAGCCAATCGCCCGAGGTGGTCTACGACAAGTCGCCGCTCGATGAAATCATCGACATGACCTTCCCCACCGATCCGAACCTGCGTCCGAAGGTGAAGGAAGAAATCGAAGCCACGGTGTCGCAGCTTCCGCTGCAGGAAAACGACGCGGTGCTGGGCTACGTGCATTACTTCTCCAGCGAGCGCGGCCACAAGGTATTGGCCGGCGGTCTGCGACGCTCCGGACGTTACCGGCCTCTGGTGCAGCGCATTCTGGACGACGAAGGCGTTCCGCAGGAATTGATTTATCTGGCGCAAGTGGAATCCGGTTTCCTTCCGCGCGCCCGCTCCAACAAGCAAGCCGTCGGAATGTGGCAGTTTGTGCAGTTCCGCGGCCGGGAGTATGGGTTGCTGCAGAGCCCCGGGACCGATGATCGCTTAGATCCCGAAAAGGCTACCCGGGCGGCGGCTCACCACCTGCACGATCTCTACGCCATGTTCGGCGACTGGTATCTCGCGATGGCGGCTTATAATTGCGGCCCGGGCTGTGTCCAGCGCGCCGTCGAGCGCACCGGATACGCCGATTTCTGGGAATTGCGCCGCTTGAATGCCCTGCCCCACGAAACCGCTAATTACGTTCCGCTGATCCTGGCGATGACCATCATGTCCAAGAACCCCAAGGACTACGACTTGGACAACCTGGAGCTCGACCGGCCGGTGGAATACGAGACGATGGATCTGGATTGCCCCACCAGCCTTGCGTTAGTGGCCGATGCCGCCGAGCGTCCCATCTCCGAGATCCAGGATCTCAACCCCGCTTTGCTCAAGCTGACCGCACCGGCCGGATATCAATTGCGCGTTCCCAAGGGCACCCTACCCACGGTGATGACGGCCCTGGATATCGTGCCGGCGAACCATCGCTCGGATTGGCGCATTCATCGCGTGGCGGCAGGCGAGACTCTGGCCGAGATCGCGCACCGCTATTCGACACCGCTGGCATCTCTCGCGTCAGCCAACCAGCGTTCCACCGCCGGCGCTCCCGAACCCGGGGACCTCATGGTTGTTCCAGTTTCCTCCGGATACTCACGCGCCACGGCGCACGGCAAGCAGGCCAGCCGGGTTGTGGCATCGCACGCCAAGCAATCGCGGCATGCTGTCGCCACCCGTCGGACACCTGCCGCAACACCTGCACATCACGTCCACACCAGCGCGTACCACACCGCCGGCCTCGCTTCCAAACATCACGCCACCGCGAACTAACCGCGTAAAACCGAGCCGCGCGAGTAGGCAAGCGGGTTCTTAATTCGAGTCCTAAAAAGTATAGAGTTGGCTCTTGCCTTCCGAAGAAAACGAGTTATTCTAGGGTGTGGTTAGCCCAACAGGAGGCATGAATAATGGTTGATAGCTTGCGCTTCACCGCTGATGACGACCTCGATGATTTCGGATATGAAGAAGAACAGATCGACGTAACCACCGAAGTCGGCGAATACGGTCCAGAGGATGAAGACGAAGACGAACTCACTAGACCGGCTCCCGTACCGGTTCACTCCACTCCCGTTCCGATGCCGGCTCCCGCGCCCCCAGCCGCTGAAGCTCCACCTCAACGAAAACCGGTGAAGAAGGCCGCCGCCCCGGCGAAGTCGGCTACTCCGGCCAAGTCGGCTGCTCCGGCCAAAAAGGCCCCCGCCAAAAAGGCTCCGGCGAAGAAGGCTGCCGCCAAAAAGGCTCCGGCGAAAAAAGCTCCAGCCAAGAAAGCCGCGAAGAAGGCGGTAAAGAAAGCGGCGGTCAAGAAGGCTCCCGCGAAGAAGGCGAAAAAAGCGCCAGCTAAGAAGGCAGTCGCCAAAAAAGCGAAAAAAGCCCCGAAGAAAGCCAAGGGCAAGAAGTAAATTCTTTAAATCACTGCACGGGCCGCGGCTGAAGCACGTCGCGGCCTTCACGCTACACGTTTCTACTTTTTCCTTCCTTACTCTTCCTTTCCTACTTTTCTTTCCCAACCACGGTCCGGCACCGCTCGAACAGTTGCAGCAGCGATTCAGCGTATTCTTCGGCCGTCTTGGACCCTTTGCCGCTAAAACCCGCGGCGCTGCCGCCCTTGCCATAACCCGTCGTCACCGCAATGAACTTCATCATCTCCAGGGCAACCTCATCGGTGTTGCGCGCCGGCGGTACGGGGTTTGAAGTATCTTCAGCCATTCGTTGTTCTTTCCTCCAGTTGAATCGCCGCCTCGGGCGGCAAAACTCTAGTGTAGACGCTTCCGATCCGCCCCGGCCAGCACTTAGAATGATCTTTGCTCCCGAGCCATGCCCGTTGAAGCCACACGTCTGATCCGCAAAATGCGCGGAGGGGCACAGGCCCACTTGCTGGAATGCGGCGACGGCCGCTTCTACGTCGTGAAATTCCGCAATAATCCCCAACACCGGCGCATTTTGATTAATGAATGGGTCGCTTCCGTTTTCCTGAATTATCTCCAGATCTCGGCGCCGGCCGCCGCCATTGTGAACCTCTCGGCCGAGTTTCTCTCAGCCAATCCCGAGGTCCACTTGCAACTCGGATCGCGCCGCCTGGCCGTCGAACCTGGCTGGCATTTTGGATCGTGTTACCCGGGCGACCCGGCCAAGGTCATGGTCTACGATTTTCTGCCCGACGCGCTTCTCGACAAGGTGGTGAACGTGAACGAATTCCCGGGCGTCCTGGCGTTCGACAAGTGGATGGGCAACGCCGACGCGCGCCAGGCCATTTTCTTCCGGGCACGTTTGCGCCAATGGTCGCCTTCCGCCGCCGGACTCGCACCTCGCGCAGGCTTCGTCGCCCACATGATGGACCACGGCTACGTCTTCAACGGCCCCCATTGGACGTTCGCCGATTCCCCGCTCCAGGGCCTGTATTTTCGCCCTAATGTATATCAGAACGTCAGGTCGTGGGACGCTTTCCAGCCCTGGCTGGACCGCGTGGTCAATTTCCCCGAAGAAGTGGTGGACGAAGCGCAGAAGCAACTGCCGCCGGATTGGTTGGCCGAAGACGGCGCCGCGCTCGAAGTCCTTCTGGCCAAGCTGATGGCTCGCCGCAAACGCGTCCCCGATCTGGTTCGCGAATCCCGCCGCGGCCGCGTAAATCCTTTTCCAGAATGGCGGTCATAGCTCTACGCCGTCCCGTATGATAGCGTTTAGAGTTTGATACGCGACCTGTACCCCATGAAACCGAACCTCGACGTTTTGAAGCCCGAGATTGAACTGCATCTGGAAGAGATGGGCATGGCGGTCTTCTATGGCCACTCGCGGGCGCTCGACACCGTGCCGGTGGTGTATTGGGATTGCGAACAATATCCCGATTACCGGTTATTCGTCCAGTCCGCTCACACCGCGGGCGCGAAAATCGTGGTGTTTCATCAACGCGAATTCTTCTCCGAGCAGGTGGACGACGCCCTCGAGCGCCTGCACGCCTGCGAATTACCCTCCCAGGAATCCCGCAGCTTCGAAGAACGCTTGAGCGACCTGCGCGCCCACGAGGGATCGGTTTGCGCCATCGAGCTTTCCTTCGATCACGAAGGCCGCGTCTTCCTCTTCGACCTCCGCACGGACTGGTACGACGAGTTCTCCGACATGCTGGACGAGATTCAACTGCTGACCGCCGAGCCCGACAATGGGGACGACTCGCCCATCAGCGGTTATTTCTCGAGAAACTAGCTTGAGCGCCCGCTGGCTGATCTCCGCCACGGATCCCGACGCCGCGAAGGTGCTTGCGACAGATCTCGGGATTCGGCCCATCACCGCCGCTGTACTTGTCAGCCGGGGCATCGCCGACCCTTCAACCGCCCGCCGGTTTCTCACTCCCGATCTTGATCACTTGCATGACCCCGCGCTGCTCACGGGCATGCGCGACGCGGTCGCTCGTGTGAAAGCGGCCATTGAAGCCAAACAGAAAATATTGATCTATGGCGACTACGATGTCGACGGCACCGTCTCGGTCGTCATTTTGAAGAAAGCCATCGAGATGGCCGGCGGCGAGGCCAGCTTCCACGTTCCGCATCGCCTCCGTGACGGATACGGCATGCGAGCCGACGTGATCGAGCGTGCGGCGGCTATGGGAGTCGCTCTCATCATCAGCGTTGACACCGGAATCCGGGCATCCACCGTTGTCCAGGCCGCGCGCGAACGCGGCATCGACGTCATCATCACCGATCATCATCTGCCGGAGGCCGAGCTTCCGCCCGCGCTCGCCGTACTCAACCCCAACCGGCGCGATTGCACCTATCCCGACAAAAACCTGTGCGGCGCAGGCGTCGCGTTCAAGCTGGTGCAAGCGCTGCTCGCGACTCTGGGATGGCCCGCCGACAAGCTGGCGCGCGTGCTGAAGTCGTTCCTGAAGCTGGTGGCCATCGCGACCGTGGCCGACGTGGTGCCGCTGGTCGGGGAAAATCGCGTGATCGTGAAGCACGGCCTCGAGAACCTGCACCAAGCCAAAAATCCCGGGTTGCGCGCGATTCTGGAACTTTCGGGACTGCTCAATGGCCGCGCCCCCAGCGCCCGCCAAGTCGCGTTTCAGATCGCCCCGCGTATCAATGCAGCCGGGCGCATGGACGACGCACAAAACGCGATCAATATGTTTTTGACCGATAGTCCCGAGCACGCCCGCTCGCTCGCCTCCCAGCTTCATTCGCTGAACCAGGAGCGCCGCGACACCGAAGCCGAAATCGTCAAGCTCGTGTTGGCCGAATGCGCCGGCGTCCCGATTACCGACGATCAATGCGCGCTGGTGTTTTCGGGCGCCAACTGGCATCGCGGCGTGGTTGGTATCGTGGCCAGCCGCCTGGTGGAGCGCTTCTGCCGGCCGGTGTTCGTGCTGAGCGAAGAAGAGGGACAAGCGCAAGGATCGGGCCGCGGCATCCCAGCGTTCCATTTGCTGGACGCTTTGGAATCGATGCCGGAATTATTCAGCCGCTTCGGTGGGCATCGCCAGGCTGCGGGCTTGAGTCTGCCGGTGGAGTTGGTTCCCGAGTTTCGCCGCCGCTTGAATGCTTACGCCGCCGCGCGCCTTACGCCCGCCGATTTCCAGCCCCAATTGCAAATTGACGCCGTGGTAGGCTTGCGCGATTTGACCACCGGCCCGGCGGTCCAGGAACTGCTCGCGATGGCGCCGTTCGGGTTCGGAAATCCGCCGCCGATGCTCGCCATTTTGGGCACGGAACTAGCCAGCGCACCGGTCGTGATGAAGGAAAAACATTTGCGCGTGCATTTGCGGCAAGACGGCCGGAGCCTGTTTCCGAAAGCTTGGAATTTCGCCGCCCGCGCCGCCGATTTCCCAGTGAACGTGCGCCTGGACGCGGCATTTTCGTTGGAAGAAGACCCCTATAGCGCCGACCGCGGGTTCGCTAACTGGTCTGCTGTACTGCGCGATGTTCGGCCCGCCACGTAGCGATCGCCGCCGCGAAAGCTTCGAACAGCTTGCGATCCGCCGCGCTTACTGCAATGCGATCCTCCGGGTGCCACTGCACCGCGACCGCGAACGTCGCATCGGGGACTTCCAGTCCTTCGACGACGCCATCCGGGGCAACCGCGGACACCGTCAAGCCTGGACCCAACCGATCCACGCCCTGATGATGCCGAGAGTTCACCTGATGCTCGCCCGCGCCAATGGTCCGCGCGAGTTGCGTCTCCGGCTTCACTTGGATGCTGTGCGCCGCCGGATGCCTGCCCGCCTCCGCGCCATTGGACTTCTGGCGATGCATATCCGAACCGGGCAAATGTTGCGTAAGCAAGCCGCCGTAAAACACGTTGAACAATTGCAAGCCGCGGCAAATCGCCAGCACCGGCAGGTCAGCCATCAACGCTTCTTGAAGCAGCCGCATTTCGAGCTCATCGCGCGCATCGTCGGGCGAATCGCTCTGCCGCAGCCGCTCCTGCCCGTAGTTTCGCGGATTGATGTCGCTGCCTCCGCTAAGCAGCAGACCGTCCAAGCCGTCCAGCGACTCGGGATTGCGCACCGGTTCAATGCCCACCGACCGCATCGCGGCCTCATAAGGCTCCACGCGAGTCACAATTCCGAAGGTATTCAAAGTGACGGCGGCCCGCATACTCAATTCAAGGTTAACAATTCCGCTTCGAGTACGTCTGTGACATAGGAGCTAAAATAGAGTCACTTATGCGCACCGCCGTATTCACCGCGTTTTTGCTGGGTTCTTTGACGTTACAAGCGCAAACCGCGCCCAAGCCATTAAAGATTCCGATTCAACAATTCAAGCTCGACAACGGCCTGCGCATCGTGCTTTCCGAAGATCATTCCGCGCCCACCTACGGAATTTCCATCACCTATAACGTCGGCTCGCACAACGAACACGCGGGGCGCACCGGCTTCGCTCACTTGTTCGAACACATGATGTTCGAAGGCTCCGAGAACGTCGGCAAGGGTGAGCACTTCATTCTGGTGGAAAATAACGGCGGAAACATGAACGGCACCACCACCGAAGATCGCACGAACTATTTCGAATCCTTCGCATCGAACCAACTGGATCTCGGGCTCTTTCTCGAATCGGACCGCATGCGCTCGCTCGCTGTGAACCAGGCCAACCTCGACAATCAGCGCAACGCCGTGCAGGAGGAGCGCCGGCTCAGCCAGGACAATCAGCCGTACGGAGAAACGTCGGAAGTCCTGCAAGGCCTGATCTACGATAACTTCGCCAACAAGCATCCGGTGATCGGTTCCATGGCGGACCTGGACGCCGCGACCATCAAAGACGTCCAGGATTTCTTTCGCGTCTACTATGCACCGAACAACGCCGTCCTGACGCTGGTGGGCGATTTCCAACCCGCCGGCGCGCTCGCGAAAATCAAGAAATATTTCGGCGACATTCCCGCGCAGCCCACGCCTCCAGCGCCCGATCTTTCCGAGCCTAAACAAACCGCCGAGCGCCGCAAAACCATCGAAGATGCGTTCGCGCAAACGCCCCGCCTGGACATCGCCTTCAAAACGCCGGCCGGAAACACGCCGGATGCTTACGCGCTCGACGTTCTTTCCAGCGCGCTGGGTGAAGGTGAGGCTTCCCGGCTTTACCAGACTCTGGTCAAAGAGAAGGAACTTGCGGTCAACGTGTTCTGTTACGTCGAAGAGCATCGCGGCCCATCGACATTCAATGTTGTGGTGTTGACGCGGCCAGGCGCGGATCTGAAAGAAGTGGAGAAGGCAGTGATCGCTGAACTGGATCGCGTGAAGTCTGAGCCGGTGGCCGATTGGGAGCTTCAGAAAATCCGCATGACGGAGCGCCGCGAGACCGCGCAGCAGCTGGAAAGCACGCTCTACCGCGCTTACCTGATCGGCGAGGCGGCCAGCATATTCGGCGATCCGAATCTGATCAACACGCGCCTGGATAAAATTCAAAGCGTCGGGAAACAAGACCTGCAACGCGTCGCGAAGACCTATCTCACCGAGGAGAACCGCACCGTCGTCACGACACTTCCGAAACCGAAAACTGAAGCTTCTCTGCATGGCGCGCAATAGGAACACCCAAATGAAGATCACTCTCAAGCTTGTCGCACCGCTGGCTGTCGCCGCGGTTCTGTTCGCACAGGTCCCCGACTCCGGTTCCAAGGCAGTCCCGCTCAGCAAAGTGGAGCGCTTGAACAAAGCGCCCGTGTCGAGCGATGTCCTGCGCGTCAAGCTTCCCAAGCCGGTGGAGATGACGCTTCCTAACGGACTCACCGTGCTGGTGCTGGAAGACCATCGTCTGCCGCTGGTCACCGCGCGGCTGAGCATCCTGGGAGCGGGCGCTCTGTACGATCCCACGGATCTGCCTGGCCTGGCCAACGTCACCGCGACCATGCTGCGCGAAGGCACCGCCACGCGTTCGAGCAAACAAATCGCCGAAGATATGGAAAAGCTCGGAGCAACCATTTCGGCGCAAGCGCCCTGGGGTTCGGAAACCGCAACGTTCACCGCATCCGGGTTGAGCGATAACGCCCCGCAATGGATCGCACTGGCGTCAGACATTCTGCTCAATCCTTCGTTCCCAGAGTCCGAGTTGAACAAGCTCAAGCAACGCATGAAAGTGCAGCTTCAGCAGCAGCGCTCCACTTCTGGATTCCTATTGCAGGAGCGCTTCAGTCGCGCCGTGTATGGCGATCATCCCGCCGCCGTCACATCGGCCACCAGCCAGGCGCTCGACAAAATCACGCCCGCCATGCTCGCCGAGTGGCATCGCTCCCGATACGTCCCGCAGAACGCGATCCTCGGAATCACAGGCGACATCAAACCCGCCGATGTGATGCAAATGTTTCAGGCCCTCCCGGCGTGGAAAGCCGGTACCGGGAAGACGGCTCTCCCAACTCCAACCAAGCCGGCGAGTGGGCGACGGATTTTTCTAGTCGACCGCCCGGGCGCCGTGCAGGCTGACGTCGAGCTCGGCAACATCGCGATCAATCGCACCGATTCGGACTACGTGCCGATGGTGGTGATGGATCGCATCGTGGGCGGCGGAGCATCAGCGCGCCTGTTTCTGAATCTGCGCGAAATCCACGGTTACACCTACGGCGCGTACAGCGGGTTCATCGCTCGCAGGTACGCGGGTCCCTGGCTGGCTCAAGGCAACATGCGAACCGACGCCACTGGCGGCGCTATGACGGAATTCCTGAACGAGATCAACCGCATTCGCGATAAGGCCGTTCCCGAGTCTGAGCTTGAAGAGAACAAGCGTTCCATCGTCGCCGGATTCGCGCTTTCGCTCGAGCGGCCCGACCAGCTTCTGGACTACGCGATCACCATCAAAGTTTACGGCCTGCCCGCCGATTACTGGGACACCTATCCGGCGAAAATCATGGCCGTGACCGCCGAGCAGGTGCAGCGCGTCGCGCGCAAATACATCGTGCCGGACGATCTGCAAATCGTCGCGGTGGGTGATGCGGTGAAGCTGAAACCGGTGCTCGATAAATACGGCCAGGTGCAGGTGTTCGATGCGGCTGGCAAGCCGAAAACGACGCCGTAGGCTACGGCTAACAGCACTTCCCCTGCGCGAACTTCCGTGCTAAGCGCTCATCCGAGAACCGCCGCCATTCCTCGCCCGAATGAACGCGGCCATGTGCCCGCAAATGCCGTTCGTACGCGTTCTCGTCCCCGATTTCGCGCAGAAGAGTAATCAATCCTCGCAAGAAGGCTCTCACAATTCCTCCGCTTGCAGCCGCGACAAAACGAACGGCGCTTCGTCCACGCTGGCTTTCCTGGTGCCGCTCAAAATCCTGTACCAAACGCGCATTGAGTCAGCCAATATTAGCGTGACCATGATCAGGAACATTGCGCACACCGCGGCGTCCAGCCGGTCGTTGAAGATTTGGCCGCGCGCCTCGCCGATCTTCCCGGCCGCGATCGTCCCGGCATCAATCGCGCTCTGCAAATGGCTCGCTTCAGCCAGAAAACCGACGCGCGGCTGATCCGAGAAGATCTTTTGGTAGCCCGCCGTAAACGTCACGCATACCAGCCACGCCAGCGGCGCCACCGTGATCCACATATATCGCGCGCGATGCATTTTGATGAAGATCGTGGTGCCGACGCACAACGCCACCGCGGCCAGCAATTGATTCGCGATCCCAAATAGCGGCCAGAGCGAATTGATCCCACCCAGCGGGTCGCGCACGCCCTGATACAGAAAATATCCCCACGCGAGCGACACCGCGCCGCTGGTCGCAAGGACGCCCGGCATCCAGTTCGAGCGCTTCAGCGACGGATACGCGTGTCCCAACAAATCTTGCAGCATGAAACGGCCCACGCGCGTCCCAGCGGCGATGATCGTCAAAATGAAGAGCGCCTCGAACATAATGGCGAAGTGATACCAGAAACCCAGAATCGCGCGGCCCCCGCCGCTGCTGGAGAAAATGTGCGCCATACCCAACGCCAACGACGGCGCGCCTCCCGTGCGATAGAACAGCGTCTTCTCGCCCGCATCTGCCGCTAGGGCACTCATGTCGGCCACCGAAACCGGATAACCCCAGTTCGATATTGTCGCGACCGCCGCCGCAGGGCTCGCCCCCACCACGCCCGGCGGCGAATTCACCGCGAAGAACACACCCGGCTGCAACGAGCAGGCGGCGATCAGCGCCATGATCGCGACGAAGCCTTCGAGCAGCATCGATCCGTAGCCCACCGGCCACGCGTTCCACTCGCGCGCAATCATCTTGGGCGTGGTGCCCGACGAAATCAACGCGTGAAATCCCGAGACCGCGCCGCACGCGATGGTAATGAAGACGAACGGAAATACTTTCCCCGCAAAAATCGGGCCGGTGCCATCCACGAAGCGCGTGAACGCCGGCAATTGCAGCGTCGGATGCACCACCAGGATTCCCACCGCCAGCATCGCCACGACGCCCAGCTTGATAAACGTGCTCAGATAATCGCGCGGTGCAAGGAACAGCCACACCGGCATCACGCTAGACAGGAATCCGTAGACGATAGTCGCGATCGCGAGCACGGTCGCCGACCAAGTGAACCACGGCGCAAACGTCGCGGAACTCGCCACCGCCTGTCCGCCGAAGATGCTAGCGATCACCAAAACGAAACCAACCACCGAGCACTCCAGCACCTTGCCCGGCCGCCAATAGCGCAGATAAACGCCCATGAACAGCGCGATCGGCATCGTCGCCGCGATGGTGAACGTCCCCCACGGGCTGCCCTTCAATGCGTTCACCACAACCAGCGCAACCACCGCCAGCAGGATGATCATGATGAACAACACCGTCAATAGCGCCGTGAATCCGCCGACCTTGCCGATCTCGTCGCGCGCCATCTGCCCCAACGTCTTGCCATCGCGCCGCATGGAACAAAACAAAATCACGAAATCTTGTACCGCGCCGCCCAGCACCGCGCCGATGATGATCCAGTACACGCTCGGCAGGTAACCGAACTGCGCCGCCAGCGTGGGACCCACCAGCGGTCCCGGTCCGGCGATCGCCGCGAAGTGGTGGCCGAAGAGAATCCATTTGTTGGTCGGCTCGAAATCGTGGCCATCGCGGAGACGCTCGGCCGGCGTCGCGCGCTTGTCATCCAGAGCCATCACTTTCGCGGCGATGAACTTCGCGTAGAAGCGATGCCCCACTAGAAACGTGCAGGCAGCCGCCAGCACGATCCAGAAGCTGTTCATCGGCTCGCCGCGATCCACGGCAATCGCCGCCAGAAAGAACGCAGCCCCGAGCGATACCAGGGCCCACACGATGCGCCCCGCAATCTTCTTCATGGTCAGGATTGTATCAAGAGGTCCGTCGACGAACTAGAAACGTGGCAGGCGCTTCAATATTCCATAGCTCGAGCCATAGCCCGGTAATTCCACCGCGTGCGCCGGCCGCCAATTCCAATCCACAGCGCCGATGTAACGAATCGCATCGCGATCGTGTCCCATCAAAACCACGTACAGTTTGCGTTGTGGATACACCAGCAACTCATACTCCTGGTTCGATCCAGTATGGAAACGCTCCGCCTCCGGCGGCCCCAACGCGCGCACCACGCTGCTGTAATTGTCTTCGTTGGTCAACGGCAAGTCGGCCCGCGTGAACGGCGCATAATACGCTCGCGTCGCAATCACACCGCCGCGAAACAGGCTGATGGCTAATACGCATCCCGCCACCCCGAGTGCAACGCCGCCCAGAATCAGCTTCCCCATACGCGAGCTGCTGCCGTTCTCCAGGCGAATTCCAACCACCACCGCGCCGCCCGCTGGCGCTCGTGCAATGCGCGGCCGGGGAGAGTCGTTCACCGCGCGCGGCATCTCGATCACGCGACGCTCGGCCGGCCAAACCAAACCTGATCGATACTCCAGCTCCGCCGCCAGGCCCACAATCATCACCGGCGCATCCACCCACGAGATCTCGCCCAGGTAGCGGCGCGGCACCGAAACTTCTTCGTTTGTTTTCGTATTGCGAACCAACACGTCGGACCACGTGGCGCTGCGATAGATCCACTCGTTGTGGCCTGCGTTGAGAATGGCGGGATAAAACGAAAAGGGCCGGCCGCCGAGCTGCGCAAGAGGCGGCGGAATCGGCGGAACAGCCATGCCCTATTTTAATACCAGCGTGCGGGGGCCGCTACGGATTTTGGTTGCGCGGCCTGTGATGAAAAAACTTCTGATGAACATCGGGCCAAAATTCCGGCAGCAAATTCGAAAGCGCGGACGCCACCATGCTGGTTCCAAAGCGGTAGCCCACTTCACTGCCGCTCACGCTGCTGTCTGGATAATAGGCGTTCGAAAGCGCGATCCCCGCGCTCATTCCAAGCACTCCCGAAAAGTTGAATCTCGACTTGCCCGCGTCCGTGCGCGTCACCACTACGCGACTCAACGCATAGCCTACGCGATACCACACGCCGAACTCCGGCCCCTTGCGAAAATAGCGTGGATCTTCGTGAAACACGCTTGCGAGAATGGCGTCCTGAAAGAAGTTTTGTGTGGTGATATCGGCCACCGCCGCGCCGAACCTCTCCGCGTACGGGCCGGCGCCCACGCCATACTTCGGATTATCGTTGTCCACCTGCGAGAGCGCTGCTCCGGCGGCTGCGGAAACTGCCATGAACGGATCGAAAGTCTCTTTCGCAAACAGTTGGAATTTCTGTTTCGCGGTTAGCGGCGTGACCCTCTGGGTCGGGTCCTCCACCGTCAGATAGTTTGGCATCACCCCAAAAATCCGGTCGTCCGTGACTGAATTGTCGTTGCCTGACGGGCTGAGCGACGGGGTGAGCGGATCGGCGGCCGACGCCAAAGTGCCAGGGGCGAGCGTGGGGGCAGGCTCGGCGGGAGTTTGGGCGAGTGCGGCGGAGGCTAGAAGCAAAAACAACGGAAGGAATTGAGCGGCATTTGCACACCGCGCGCGGTCAGGCCAAGAGATCAAACATCCTCCAACTCTGGAATCCCTCCGCACTATTGTATATCGGACGTCTGTGGGTTTTTCTGGTTACCTGGAAAGTAATAGAATGGGCAGTCATGATCGCGACGCCCACTTTATCGCCCTCGCAATTGCAGTTACGAAACCGGCGCAACTTTCTCAAGTTTCTAGCCGCCAGCCCGCTGTTCGCCGCCATGCCGGCCGGCGCATGGCAAACCCATACATTGGATGATGTTTTGGCTAATCCAAAGGACGCCCTCGACGTGATGGACTTCGAAGCCGCCGCTCGCAAAGCGCTCCCGCCCGCGCATTGGGGTTACATGACTTCGGGCGTCGACGATAATCTGACGCGCGATCTGAACCACGAAGCTTACAAACATATACAACTTCGCCCCCGAAAACTGGTGGACGTCTCCAAGATCAACACCCGCGTCGAGCTGTTCGGAACCACCTGGGACAGTCCCATCTTCCTTTGCCCGGTGGGCGCTCAAGGCATGTTTCATGCCGACGGCGAGGTGGGCGTCGCTCGCGCCGCGCAGGCTAAGAAAACCCTACAGATTCTTTCCACCGTCACTTCGCACAGCGTGGAGGACGTGATCAAAGCCCGCGGCGGCCCCGTTTGGTATCAGCTTTACGCGGTTTCGAATTGGGCGCTCACCGAGAAAGTGGTCAAGCGTGCCGAAGACGCCGGATGTCCGGCGGTGGCCTGGACTATCGATCTTCTGGCGGGCCGAAACACGGAGACTGCATCCCGTTTTAGGCGGATCGATAGCCGCGAATGCGCCAGCTGTCACGGCGAACCGTTCGGCTCCGTCAACAACCGCCCGATGTTCGACCGCCTCGACATGACGGGCGCCGTAATGAATTCGCCGACGTTCACGTGGGAACACGTCGATCGCCTGAAAAAGGCTACCAAGATGAAGCTGGTGCTGAAAGGCATTGAGACCCGCGAAGACGCGCGGCTATGTGTCGAGCATGGCGTCGACGGCATTCTGGTATCGAATCACGGCGGGCGCGCCACCGAAACTTACCGCGCCACGATCGAGTGTCTGCCCGAGGTTGTGGATGGCGTCGCAGGCCGCATTCCGGTGATGGTAGACGGAGGAATTCGCCGTGGCACCGACGTTTACAAGGCACTGGCGTTCGGCGCCAAAGCCGTCGGCATCGGCCGCCCCTACATCTGGGGACTCTCGGCCTTCGGCCAGCCCGGCGTGGAAAAAGTGATCGATATCCTGAACGGCGAATTCCAACTCACCATGAAACAGTGCGGCGCGCGTTCGCTCTCTGAGATCACCCGGTCGAGCGTGATGTATCGCGAGTCCAATTCTTGAAGAACACGATCGCGGCCAGGAAAAGACCGCCAATCACAATAGAGCTGGACCTGGGCTCCGGCACGGGATTCACTTGAATCGACACTGAGTCGGTCGCTCCGGAGACCGGAGTAGCCGCCAGTGTAATTAGATATGAATCGGTCGAGGTCGGGCTAAACCCCAGAGCCGACGAAAGAAAACTGAACGACAGATTCTCGGAATTTTGAAATCCGTCATCGCTGGACAAGTCCTTCGTCGATGTCTCCGCACCGGCTGCTGTAGCACCTATATTCCCGCCACCTGTCCAATACGAGTTATCGGGCAGGAGCGTTGGGTCGAACGAAACTGTCGCGCTCGTCGCCTGATTAGTAATGGCGAGCGAATACGAATACGTTGATAATGGATCAGTTCCCGTATATGCCGAGAAGCTGAAGTCCCACAGCGCATCGCCGCCGCTCGTGCCCAGCGGAACCGTGTAGTTGTTGCCGCTCGGGGTTATGGGCCCCGTGAAACGCAAAATTGCGCTGAGCCCAAGCTCCAACGAGCTCCCGTCACTGTTGGTTGCATCCAGAACCGTAAAGCCTTCATTGACTCCGCCGGTTCCGTTGTAAAATCCACCCGGAGAGTTAAGCGAAGAGTCAAAGGACAAAGTTGTTGCAAAGATGGGCGCGACCAGCCCACTAAAACACACACCGACGGTGATTACTGCCGAGAACGCGAATTGCTTCATAAAACGTGACACCGGGCGATGCTAGCACGTCATGCGATGTGCGTCAATTGAACGGCAAGCTACATTGAACGGCAAGTTACACTCACGGGTTCCTCACCTCTAGCCACGTTCCTTAGACTGGTTAGAATGAGGGGATGCCCGAAGAGAAGCCCGCGGCCAGCTTCGAGACTGGACTCCAGCAACTCGAACTGATCGTCAAGGAAATGGAGAGCGGCGATCTGCCCCTGGAGCGCGCCCTCGATCTGTTCGAAAAAGGAATGCAACTGAGCGAAACCTGCCGCAAGCAATTGGAAGAAGCCGAGACGCGCATCGAACTGCTGATTCGCAAGGGCGACAAAGTTCAAGCCGAACCGTTCCGGCCCGATAAGCAATGACCCTGGCCGAATATGTAGCTCAACAGCAAGCCCGAATCGATGGCGCGCTGGAACATTGGGTACCGAAGGAATCGACGCTCCCGGAGTCCATCCATAAAGCGATGCGCTATAGCTTGTTCGCGGGCGGTAAGCGCATCCGTCCGATTTTGTGCCTGGCCGCCGCGGAAGCTGTATCGGATTCGCCGGTTGGCATCGAGTCGGCTGCGTGCACACTCGAACTCATCCATACTTATTCGCTGATTCACGACGATCTGCCGGCGCTCGACAACGACGACCTGCGGCGCGGCGTTCCAACCTGCCACAAAGTTTTTGGCGACGCCATCGCGATTCTGGCGGGCGATTCGTTGCTCACGCTCGCCTTTCAAGTGCTCGCGCAAATGGACTGCGCGTCTGATCGCAAGGTCGCCCTCATCGGGGAGCTGTCCACTGCATCCGGCACCGTCGGCGGTATGATCGGCGGCCAGGTGTGCGATCTCGAAGGCGAGGGCCAGCATCCCACAGCAGCGTTGCTCGACGCCATTCATCGTGCGAAGACCGGCGCTCTGCTGCGGGCCAGCCTGCGGATGGGCGCAATTTACGCCGGCGCCGATCGCCAACAGCTCCACGCGCTGTCTTCTTTTGGCGAACACGTCGGCCTCGCGTTTCAAATCGTCGACGACGTCTTGGACGTGGAGCAATCGTCAGAAGCCCTGGGCAAGACCGCCGGCAAGGACGCACAGCAGCACAAGATCACGTTCCCCGCGGTCTACGGCCTCGATCGCTCCCGCGCCATGGCTGAAGAGGAACGCCTGGCAGCGCATCTGGCCCTGCAGCCCTTCGACGATCGCGCCGAGCGCCTGCGCGAGCTGGCAGATTTCATCGTGCACCGCCGTGCCTGAGGCCACTGCGATGAAAGATCGGCATAGGCTCGATCTCCTGGTCGTCGAGCGCGGCCTCGCCGAGTCGCGCGAAAAGGCCCGTGCCCTGATCCTCGCCGGCCATGTCCTTGTGAACGGGCAAAAGGCTGACAAAGCGGGCGCCAACGTCGACACCGCAGCGAACATCGAAGTGCTCGCACAGCCCCGCTACGTCGGCAGAGGCGGATTGAAACTCGAAGCCGCGCTCGATCATTTCGGCATCGCCGTTACCAGCAAGGTTTGCCTCGACATCGGCTCTTCCACCGGCGGATTCACCGATTGCCTGCTCCAACGCGGAGCTGCGCGCGTCTACGCCATCGATGCCGGCACCGGCCAGCTCGACTGGAAATTGCGCAACGATCCCCGCGTCATCGTGCACGAACAAACCAACGCGCGGCACCTCAGCAGCCGCGAAGTTCCCGAGCCCATCGATCTCGCGGTTTGCGATGTCAGTTTCATCTCCATCACAATGATCTTACCGGCCATCGCCAGCCTTCTCGCCGGCCACGCGGAAATGGTTATTCTAGTGAAGCCTCAATTCGAGCTGGAACGCCATCAAGTGGGCAAAGGAGGAATTATTCGCGATCCCGCTTTGCACCAGCAGGCTTGCCGCCGGGTGGAACAAGCAGTTCAAGCTCTCGGCTTTCAAACGCAGATCATTCCCTCGCCCGTGCTGGGAGCGGAAGGCAATCAGGAGTTCCTTTTGCATGCCAGACATTAAAGCCGTCGGCGTTATCTCGAAGCCCGGAATTCCGCACGCATCCGCCATCGTGTCCGGCCTGGTCGATTGGTGGGGCAAGCGTGGCGTTGAGACGCGGCTCGATCCTGAATCCGCCCGCTACATCGGCAGCCCGAACGGTCTCCCGCGAGAGCGCGTTCCCGACGGAACGCAGCTGGTGATCGTGCTGGGTGGCGATGGAACGCTGCTCGCCGCCGCGCGCGCCGTTGCCGGACGCGAGATCCCGCTGTTCCCGGTGAACCTCGGCGGCTTGGGATTCCTCACCGCCATCACACTCGATCAACTCTATCCGGAACTGGAAGGCGCGTGCATTGGCGAACATCGCGTGGTGCCCCGCCGCATGCTACATGGCGAAGTGGTCCGCGACGGAAAAACCGTGGCGTCGTACGAAGCCCTCAACGACATCGTCATCGGCAAAACGCAAATCGCCCGCATGATCGATCTCGAGACCTACGTCGATTCCCAGTACGTCAGCACCTTCAAAGCCGACGGCCTCATCCTCGCCACTCCCACCGGCTCCACCGCCTATTCGCTCTCAGCCGGCGGACCCATCTTGTTTCCCGCCGTCGCCGCCATCTGCATCACTCCCGTCTGCCCTCACATGCTGACTAACCGGCCGGTTCTGGTGCCGGACACCAGCATCATCGAAATCGTCTGCAAGGCTCCGCGCAAGGAAGCCTATCTCACCGTGGATGGCCAGGTGGGCGAACCGCTGATGGAAGACGATCGCGTGGTGTGCCGCAGTTCCGAACATCAGGTCTACTTGATCCGCCCGCCGAAAATGTTCTTTTTCGATGTCCTGCGCCAGAAGTTGAAATGGGGCGAAAGGTGATTTCTTGAAGCGCCCCTCGCTGACGGCATGGATCTTCATCGCCATGCTCGCCGGCGTCGCCCTCGGCGCGTTCTTTCCGAACGCCGGTAAGGCGGATTGGATGACTGCGCTCGCCAACGTGTTCCTGCGCCTGATTCGGGCCATCGTCGCGCCGCTCATCTTCGGAGCTCTGGTCGCCGGAATCGCCGGTACCGGGAGCGTCCGCAACATGGGACGCATCGGCGTCAAAGCGATCCTCTATTTCGAGGTGCTCAGCACCATCGCGCTGTTCGTGGGCCTCGCCGCCGTCCACTTGTTTCATCCAGGCGCGGGCATGCCGATCGAGACATCGACCACCGACGTTGCCATCGCACAAGCGCCGCCAACCTTCGGAAGCATGCTCGAACACACCTTCCCGTTCAGTATTATCGACGCCATGGCGCGGGGCGACGTGCTACAGATCGTCGTGTTTTCGCTGCTGTTCGGCGCGGCCTGCGCAGCCATTGGCGACAAAGCGGCGCCCGTGGTTGCATTCTGCAAATCGCTCTCCGAGGTGATGTTCCGCTTTACGAATTACGTCATGTATCTCGCGCCCATCGGCGTCGGCGCCGCCATGGCAGCCACCGTAGGCAGCAAGGGAATCGGAGTGTTGCTCGGGCTCGGCAAACTCGTATTGTCGTTGTACGCCGCGCTGGTGGTCTTCGTTGTTGTCGTTCTGGGCGCGGTTGCGATACTCGCGCGCATTCCCCTGCGGCCGTTCATTCGCGCTGTGCGCGAGCCCTTCGCCATCGCGTTCTCCACGGCGTCGAGCGAAGCCGCGTTGCCCATCGCTCTCGAAAACCTCGAAAACATGGGGATTCCCGGCCACATTGTAGCCTTCGTCCTCCCAACCGGCTACAGCTTCAACCTCGATGGCAGCGCCTTGTATTTATCGCTCGCGTCCATCTTTATCGCGCAAGCCGCGGGAATTCAGATGCCGCTGAGCCAGCAATTACTAATGATGCTCACGCTCATGCTGACGAGCAAAGGCGTAGCCGGGGTCCCCCGCGCCGCTCTCGTCATCTTGTCGGGAACCCTGACGTCGTTCAACCTGCCGCATTCCGGCATCGCCCTGTTACTGGGCGCCGACGCGCTCATGGACATGGGACGAACGTCGGTCAACGTTCTCGGCAATTGTATGGCTACCGCGGTTGTGGCGCGTTGGGAAGGCGCGCTTCCTTCACGCTCGTGACCCTGGCCGGCCTTACAGCAGGCCCTCCAGTACCAGCGTCTCTAACCCCTCCACGCGTTCAAATACAGGATCATTCGTGATGAAGCGGTACACGGCCCCGAGCATTCCATCATCGTGACGGCCGACGTCACCGCCGTGTGCTCCGGCTGTTCCAACCAAGCGAACACGGGATCGGTCAAACCCAGATAGCGAGGGTTGGCTTCCAGTTGATAAATGAATACGCTGGTGTCCAGCGCGATCCTGCGATGCCGGCGCAGGAAGCCCGCAGGGCGGTCAATCCCAACTTTTCCGTTCCTTGGCAATGTGACCGCCGGGGTAAACGCCGGCGCCCACCACCAGCAGTTGATCGCCCGCCTTCACACCCAAAGCCTCGCGAGCCTCGCGCGGAATCACAATCTGGTTTTTGGAAGAAAGCGTCGCTCGATTCATCACTTTACATTCTAGTGCGATGTAAAGCGAACCCTGAGCGACCTCCACTTACAATGCGGCGATCACCTTCGGCTTCTCATCCACTTCGCATTCAGCGCACGGCATCATCTTAGTCTCGCAATAATACTTTTTGCCAATATCCCGAGCGACTCCGCTCATCGCGGAACGCAGCGCTGCTTCGCTGCCGAACCACTCACCGTACTCGGTGGGCCCGCTGAACGGAGCGATCTTTACGCGGTAGACATGCCCGTGCGAGTGTTTCTTCTGTTGCATGAAGGCCACCTAGGCCTTTAGCTTTTCCAGCACTGAACCGGGCACGATTTTGCGTGCCGCAATCTCCGCGCGCAGCGCTCGCATCCGGGCGCGATGTACATTCCTGCGCGACTTGATCTTGTTGAAACGAGCAGAATCACCGCCCATCTTCGACATTTGTAGGACTCCAATCTTGGCCATCGAATGCCGCTGCGCCACGACGGGCTGGGCAAGGCCGGCGAACAACCGAGCCCCAAGCTTATCAGTTATCGATGACCTGCGCTGCGCAGCCCCGCGCACCTGGCTTTTCTAGGGCGCGTAATGGGTGAAGACAAGGTCGGTAGCCGGGGCCTTATTGTGACAGGGGAAGCAGCTTTTCATTGACGCCGGAGCGGCCGGTTTGCCGTCAACGAAGGTAGCGAACCCCCAGCCGCCCGTCGCGGCGTATTTCGCTGAGTCCTTCACCATAAACTGAATGTTGGTGGGGGCGCCAGCGACGAAAGATTGGGCTTGGCCAAAGATTTTGTTGTTTTCCTCCGACGGGGAATGGCTGTAGTGCAGAGCAGCGATGATCGTGCCGTCCGGGTATGGAAGCTTCCCTTCGCGAAAAGCCTTGATCGCCACATCGTTGCCCAAAACAGCGCCAATACTGTTCAGGTTGCCTGCTTCGTGGGACACGGAAATCAACTTCCAGTCCCGGTATCCGGGGGGAATTTTCGTTACGTAGAGGGGGGCGCCCGAATCATCGGCATGTAGCGACGCGGGCGCCGTAAACGTGACAATACCTACCAGTATTGCAACGGAAATCAACAGCAAAGTGCTGGCTTTCATAGTGGTCCTCCTTCATGGAGACTGCGCTTGAGTTGAACGACAATGTCAATCAATGACGGTTGGATGCCGCCGGCCACTTAAGAGTGACACGCGGAGATTATCCCGCACTGCTCGCACGCTATCGGCCGGCCTTTCGTTTTGGGCTAAAATCGGTCAACCGGATGTGGTCGGCTCGCACCGGACAAGGAGGGCCAGACATGCCCAAGTACTTGATCCAGGCTTCCTATACCAGAGAGGGAATTCAAGGCCTTGTGGGTGACTCCGCTTCGGGCCGGCGCGCCGATGTGCAGGCCGCCGTGAAGGCTGTCGGCGGAAAAGTCGAGGCGTTTTATTACGCATTCGGCCCCGACGATGTCATCATCATTTTGGACCTTCCCGACAACATCACTGCCGCGGCCGTCAGTTTGACAACCGCTGGAACCGGTACGGTGCTGGTCCGGACCACGCCTCTGCTGACGGTGGAAGAAGTCGACAAAGCGCTCGAAGTTAAAATGCGGTACCGGGCGCCGGGGGAGTAAGTCTCCCGCGCGGGCTAGCATTTATCCGATCGGCTCGGGCTTCTCAGCCAACAGCCAATTGAGGAACCATCGCGGAGCCACAACTTTCGTGTCTCCCCATGACGACGGAAAGTGTTTAAGATTCCCAGTGACCAGATAGTCCGCGCGCGCGGCATGAGCGCATTCCAGAAAAATATCGTCGTCCGCGTCTGGACACGCCCGAACCGTCTCGGTGGGCCGGACCCACACAGCCTTCTCGCGAATGAGCTGAAGCGCGGCAGCTATGACCGCTTCAGTCCGTTGCAACCGGGGACGGCTGATAACTTCTTCGTACTCGGCGTAGATGGCTCCGCTGACGCACAACCGAACCGAGTCGCCGAGCACGAGCATAAACACTTGGGCGGGCGGTCCAAGGGGCTGAAGAAGCGCCGAGACGATGATGTTGGTATCGAGAACAACCCGGATCATGAACCCGGCTGCAATCGGGATTCACTCCGCCCCTTCCGTGCCGCGGCAATCTCCGCGTCGATCTCCTCCATCGAAAGCCGATCCAGGCCGGCTTGCTTGGCGCTTTCCCACGACTTCTGCAGCCATTCCGGCGCAAGATCATGTTGCAGCACCTGGCGGGCGTATTCCTCAGCAGTGAGGCCCTGCGCACGGGCTTTGGCCACCAGCGCGGCCTGCTGCTCATCGGGAAGGTCAATGATCAACGTCATGGGAGTGCCCTCGGTTCATCATATCAACCGCACGCCGATTTGCGGCTCGTCCAGCGAAAGCCCGCTCCAGCTACCGGCCGCATCGATTCGCCTGGGACCTCGCGAGTATACTGGTCTTAAAGCTTATTTTCTTCGAGAGGAGTCCGCACGGAACGGAATTAAACGATCACGTGGACCAAAATAAGTTTCTCGTATGTCACAATTTCACTCAAGAAGAACTTAGTTCCACCGCACTCAACTGGCAACTTCTTCTGGAAATTCACGAGCACCACGTAGCGGCAACACAGGAACTGCAGACAACGGCTCGCTATATCACGGAACAGCTGCAACTCGTGCCTTCGGTTCATTCGCTCAAGGTACGGATCAAGGACCCCGAGCACCTCATAGCCAAGATCATCCGAAAGAAGCTGGAAAGTCCTGAGCTGACGTTCTGTGTCGCCTCATATGAGGAGCACATTACAGATCTGATTGGCATCAGGGCGATGCATCTATTCAAGGGCGAGCACTAATCGAGGGATATAAGGCCGCTGGCTGCGACGTGCAAGAACATCCCTTCGGGTACAGGAGCATCCACTATCTCATCAAATCCCAGCCAGCGAAGCGCCTCCGGTTGGCTGAGCTGCAGGTCCGGACTATTTTTGAGGAGGGCTGGAGCGAGATTGATCACCCGGCAAGGAATACATCAACCTTTCGCCCATCCTAGGCCTCTCAGGCTTCGGGCGCTGCCCCGAATGTCAGAGTAAGGCCCTCTTCGGCTACGGAAAATCATAAGTTACCCGGCTCGGCTCCGCCGCGTCATCGCGGTCACCGCGTAATTTCCACTTTCTCCCCTTCCCCCTCATCACCCTACCCGCCCCACCGCCGCCAGCAGCTTCCCCACGCGCTATCCTTCCGTCAGCCACGTAGACCGCGCTTACCAGCCACCAGCCACTAATCACCAGCCACTCGGGCCTCTCGCGGCCAATCCCGAAAAAAATCACCACCAAACACAAAACTACCCCTGATGCGCCACCTGATGGCGCGGCGTCCCAGTAATGATGCGCCACCGCTCCAGCCCTCGGGGCTTCGTTTTTGAAATTTGAAAAAAATCGCCGCCCTGCACACATCATCCACCCCCCACCCTCCGCCACCCGATATTGGCGCTTCCCCGCCGTCCCCGCTACAATAGCCTTTAGGCCACCTCACTATGCCAGTGCCAGTCTCGCAAATGTGGACCGTAGCAACCTACGTCCTCAAGCAGCGCCTCAAGCGCCGCCAGCGCTACCCGCTGGTACTCATGCTCGAGCCCCTCTTCCGCTGCAATCTGGCGTGCGCGGGCTGCGGCAAAATCCAGTATCCGGCCCACATTCTCAAGCGAAACCTTTCACCCGAGGAATGTTTTAAAGCCGTCGACGAATGCGGCGCCCCCATGGTCTCCATCCCCGGCGGCGAGCCGCTGATGCATCCGGAAATCGACAAGATCGTCGAGGGCCTGGTCGCCCGCAAGAAATACATTTACCTGTGCACCAACGCGCTGCTGCTCAAGGAAAAGCTGTCGCTCTTCAAGCCGAGCAAGTACCTGACGTTCTCCGTCCATCTCGACGGCCAGCGCGATCACCACGATTTTTCGGTCTGCCGCGAAGGCGGTTACGAGATCGCCGTCGATGCCGTTCGTGAGGCCGTCCAGGCCGGCTTCCGCGTCACCACCAACAGCACGCTGTTCGATGGCGTGGATCCGCAAAGCGTCCGCGCATTCTTTGACGAAATGATGGATCTGGGCGTCGAAGGAATGATGGTCGCGCCCGGCTACTCCTACGACAAAGCGCCCGATCAGCAGCACTTCATGGGACGCGCCCGCACCCGCCGCACCTTCAAAGCGATCCTTTCGAACCGCAAGAAGAACTGGATCTTCAATCAGTCTCCGCTCTATCTTGAATTCCTGATGGGCAAGCGCCAATACAACTGCACGCCCTGGGGCATGCCCACCTACAACCTGTTCGGCTGGCAGAAGCCCTGCTACTTGCTGCAGGACGGCTACACCGACACCTTCGCCGAGTTGA
Source organism: Bryobacteraceae bacterium (assembly GCA_035486995.1). GTDB lineage: Bacteria > Acidobacteriota > Terriglobia > Bryobacterales > Bryobacteraceae > Palsa-89. The sequence goes on along the minus strand of DATHMO010000110.1, from coordinate 25,645 downwards.
TGGAAAGCACCGCGTGGGATCAATACGGCACCCAATCTGGAAATCCCAAGTGCGCCAATTGCATGGTGCATTGCGGCTTCGAACCTTCCGCCGTTCACGATGGATTCTCCTCGCTGCGTGGCTTCGCCGCTCTGGCCCGCGGCTACCTGTTCAATGCCTATCGCGATGACGATGCCGAGCGTCTGCTCCAGGAGCCTGTCCGGCCCGTGCACGCGCATAATCCCTTCGTGAATATCAAGCTAGAAACTCCCACCAGCGAGTCGCAGCAGGCATGAGCGAGATCGAAAATCCAGAAATTCTGGAGGTCGTCCCGGGCTTCTCGCACGATCAGCTGGAAGGTTGGATTCCGCCGCTCGCCACCGAAGAAGAAATCCGAGCCGCGCTCGAAAAGGCATTCGACTATCGCGGCGACGTCACCATCACGCTCAAGAATGGCACGCAGGTGGAAGGCTACATCTTCGACCGGCAAAACGGCCCGACGCTCGCCGATTCCCGCGTCCGCGTGTTCCTGAAGACCAACGATTCGAAATTCGCGATTCCCTATTCGGAAATCCAGGGCCTCGCGTTCACCGGGCGCGACACCGCCGCCGGCAAGAGCTGGGAAGCCTGGCTGCGCAAGTATTGGGAGAAGAAGACTGCTGGTGAACACAACATCCAGCGTGAGCCCGAAACCCTTGAGTAAACGCGGAGGCGCATCATAGTCAAAATCTGCGTTCTCGCCAGCAGCAGCTCGGGAAACTCCACATTCATCAGCACCGAAAAAACGCGCATTCTGGTCGACGCCGGCTTGAGTAAGCGCGACATCCTCGCGCGTCTCGCCTTGATCGGCGAAGATCCGGAAACACTCGATGCAATTCTGATCACCCACGAGCATTCCGATCACGTCAGCGGTTTAGTCGCCCTCGCGCGCCAGCTCGCCGTGCCAATCTTCATCACTCGACTCACCGCGCCCGCCATCCCTTGGGGCGAGTTCACTCCACGCCTGGATTGCTTCCAAGCCGGTACTACGTTTTCGGTCGGCGATATCGAAGTCGATAGCTTTACCATTCCTCACGATGCCATTGATCCCGTGGGCTTTTGTTTTCGCGCGCAAGGCATTAAAGTAGGTCTGGTAACCGACTTGGGCTACGTCACGGACTCCATCAAATTCCACTTGCGCGGCGCGAATCTGCTGGTGCTCGAATCGAATCACGATCTCGAAATGCTCAAGGTCGGCCCCTACCCGTGGTCTGTCAAGCAGCGCGTGATGGGCCGCAGAGGCCATCTGTCCAACGACGTGGTCTGCGATTTTATCCGCGCCGATCTCGATTCGACAATCAACACGCTCGTCCTCGGCCATCTGAGCGAGCACAACAATCATCCCGAAATCGTGCGCAACCTGGCCACTCGCGCGCTGGATCGCGCCTGCCGCGCACTGTTCACCCGGCTGGTGGTCGCCGAACCAAAACAACAAACCGAGGTGTTTACTTACTAATGATCGAACGCTATACGCGCCCCGAGATGGCGCGCATCTGGAGCGAGGAAAACAAATATCGCCAGTGGCTGGAAGTGGAGTTGGCTACGGCCGAAGCGCTGGCGCAATCGAACGACGTGCCGCCGGAAGCAGCCCGCCTGCTGCGTAAACACGCCAGCTTCGATCTCGCCCGTATTCAGGAGATCGAGCGCGATGTCAAGCACGACGTGATCGCGTTCACGACGGCGGTAGCGGAAAGCCTGGCCAGAGCGGATCAAGCCGCCGCCTCGCGCTGGCTGCATTATGGACTCACCTCCAACGACATCGTCGATACCGCGCAGGCGCTCATGGTCCGCAGCGCGTCGGATGTGATTCTCGACGGCATCAACAAGCTGGCCGCCGCCTTGAAGACGCGCGCGCTCGAGTTCAAGGACACCGTCCAAATCGGGCGAACTCACGGCATTCACGCCGAGCCGATCACTTTCGGCCTCAAGCTGGCTCTCTGGTACGACGAAGTGCAGCGCAATCTCACGCGCTTCTCTGCCGCCGCCGAGGGCATGCGCGTAGGCAAAATCTCGGGCGCCGTCGGAACCTTCGGCCATATCGGGCCGCAGGCCGAAGAGCGCATCTGCCAGCGGTTGGGATTGCGTCCGGCCGCCATCGCTTCTCAAGTGATCTCGCGCGATCGCCACGCCAACTACGTCGCCACGCTGGCGCTGGTCGCGGCCACTCTCGAAAAGATCGCGCTTGAAATCCGGCATCTGCAGCGCACCGAAGTCCGCGAAGTGGAGGAGCCGTTCGCGGAAGGTCAAAAGGGATCGTCCTCCATGCCGCACAAACGCAATCCCGTGACCTGCGAGCAGATTTGCGGGCTCGCCCGCATCGTGCGTTCCAACGCGCAAGCGGCCTTCGAAAACATCGCACTTTGGCACGAGCGCGACATTTCCCACTCTTCGGTGGAACGCATTATCCTGCCCGATACGACGACGGCCGTGGATTATATGCTGGCCCGGACGATTTGGCTGATCTCCGGTCTCCGGGTTTCGGCCGACAGAATGAAGCGAAACCTCGATCTAACCCGGGGCCTAGTGTTTTCTGGCCAACTGTTGCTCGACCTCTCTGCGGCTGGTATGTTGCGTGAAGAAGCTTACAGAGTGGTGCAGGGCCACGCCATGACAGCCTGGGAATCGGACGCCGACTTCCGTGCGGCCATAGAATCCGATCCGGTTGTAACGCAACACCTGAAACCCGAGGCGCTAGAGGATACGTTCTCTGTTTCCAGACAGTTACGGAACATTAATCAGATCTTCCAGCGGGTATTCCCTAACTGACTAAGCTCCCATAGCCCAAAATCTCTGCTTCCATTTCTCGGATCATCGGTTAGACTATACCTAGGACGCGGGTGGCGCCGGAATGAAAATTACTCACGACACGGATCGGTGCACGTTTGAGCTCGCTCGAGTGCTTTTGGTAGACGATGATCCTACCTCCCGTTTGACCTTGCAGACTGTTCTGGAAGCCAGTGGATATCATGTGGATTCAGCAGCTTCCGCTGCCGAAGCTATACCAATGCTGGATGAGCAGGAATACGAGCTTGTCCTGAGCGACTTGCAGATGGAATCGCCTGAAGCCGGCCTAAAGGTTCTGGCACACGCCCGTATTATGGATTACAAACCGGCAACGGCGATTGTAACCACCTATCAGAACGCGAAGAACCAGCCACCCAAGCCAACGCAGGCGCGTATGCTCATCACGCCAGAGGATATTCCGGGGCTACTCGGCAAGGTTGCGAACCTGATCAGCCAGCGCGCCGCCCGCCGGGTACAGCGCGAAATGCGCCACGCTACCAGTTAGCCCGCGAACGCCGCGGCGCCGACACGGTAGATCGTTTCTTCAAATTCATCCAGTGCTCCGCCGAAGAAGTGGTCGGCTGCGTCGATCCAAATCAGTTCCTTCGGTTCTGGCAGCGCGGCGAAGTATGTTTCCATCGCGGGAACGGCGCAGAATTGGTCGATTCTGCTGACGATCAAGGTTTTTGGGACGGTGCACTGCCCGATCGCCTGGCTATCTGACAAGTTGGCTGGAAAACCCACGGCAATGAGCCGCTTAGCATCACCAATCTCACAGCCCAGTTTCAAAATGATCCGTGAGCCGAATGAAAAACCGGCCAGCGAAAAGGGGAGATCGGGATACCGAGACCGAAGCAGCGCGAGAGCGGCTCGGGCGTCTTCCAGTTCCCCGACGCCGTGGCCGTATTCGCCTTGGCTCAAGTTGACGCCGCGAAAGTTGAATCGCAGCACCACGGCGCCGGCTCGCCGCAACGCGCGAGCGATCCTGTAGACAACCTTGTTGTGCATCGTTCCGCCATGCTGCGGATGCGGATGGCAAACCAGAACGGCGTGGCGCGGGTCTTGATCTTCGGGCTCTTCAAGCAACGCTTCCAGTTTTCCGGCTGGCCCATTGATGAACAGGCTCTCTATGCGGCGGGACATTATCGGGCAGGCTAGTTAGTGCGGTAATTGGTGAACTGCATGTCGATGCCGAAGTCTTTGCCGCGCAGGAGCGCCATCACTTCCTGCAGCGTGTCGCGATCCTTGCCCGAGATGCGCACCAAATCGCCCTGGATGGAGGCTTGCACTTTCTTCTTGCTGTCCTTCACCACTTTCACGATCTCCTTCGCCTTCTCAGTCGCGATGCCTTGCTGCAGCGTGATTTCCTGACGAACGCTGGATCCGGCGGCGGGCGTGATCGGGCCGTGGGTCAAACCCTTGAGCGGCACGTTGCGCTTCACCAGCTTCTGCTGCAGCACATCGGTGACGGCTTTCAGCTTGAATTCGTCGGCGCTCGAGAGCACGAGTTTATTGTCTTTCTCGTTGAGCTGTATGTCGGACTTTGAATCCTTCAAATCGAAGCGCTGGTGGATCTCTTTGAGCGCTTGCTGCACGGCATTGCTCACTTCAGCAAGGTCGATCTTGGACACGATATCGAATGTGTTGTCGGGCATGTGCTAATGTCCCAATGCTATCAGGACTCGCTCGGTAATTTCCTGGATCATGGCGGGCAGCGCGGCATCGAGGGCGATGGTGATGGCGGCGCGCACGCGCTCGGGATCGATTTCTGGAGCGGGCGGCGGCGCGGGCTCTGGCGGCTTCGGTGGTTCCGGTGTTGATTGCGCGGCGGCGATCTCGTCGGCAAACAAGCCGCGGGCCATTTGCGATTCCTTCACCAGCGGTGCGATGGTGCTGACGACTTTCGAAGCCTCGAACGGCTTCTTGAGAATGGCGTCGCAGCCGGCGCGCTTGGCTTCCTCCTCGTCGAAAGGTTCGAGCAACCCGGCGGTGAGAACCACGCGCACGTGTTTGAAACGCGGCTCATTCTTGACGTAGCGGCAAAGATCGAAACCGGATTTCCCCGGAAGGAAAACGTCGGCGAGAATCAGGTCGGGATCGACGTCAGCCAGGCGCAACATCGCGGCGTTGCCGTCGGTGAGGCTGACAACTTCGAAACCTTCCTCGCGCAGGATCCGCTCACCCATGCGCTGGGCGTGCGGGCTGTCGTCCGCCAGGAGGATACGGCTCAATTGGATGGCGGTGCGGCCGGCGCTGTTGCGGGTTGGGCAGCCGCCGGCTGAGCTGCAGCCGGCGTGGCAGTGGCGGGCTGATCGGTAGTCGGCGCCGCGTTCTGCTGCTGCTTCTTGTTCTTCTTTTTCTTCTTGCCGTTTTGGTCCGTCGTCGTTTGTTGTGAGGCCTGCTGCGCAGGATCGGTGGACGCTTTAGCCGGCGTCGCGCTGGTGTCGCCCGCGGCTGCCGGGCTGGCTGGTGGGTTCGCGGTCACGGCTCCGGTGCGAGCGTCAGGTTTGGTATCGAGCGCGGTGGAATCGGTGACAGGAGCGGCCGTCACATCGCCGTTGAGTGCGGCGCCGCCCGCACCAGCCGGTTGCGGAACCAGCGGCTGAACGGTTGGCCGCAAGGTAGTCATGGCTGGATCGCCCTGATGCGCGGCAGTGCTCATATCGGGACCGCGTTTGAAGGCTTGCAACTTGCTTGCCACTATGCCGGGCTTTTCCTTATGATCCTTCTCATACTGCATGCGCGCCAGGGCGGCTTTATCGGGCTCCGGAACCGGCACTTCTAGTTCCTTCAACTTGGCAGCGGCATCGTCAGCATAATCGCTCAGCGGGTAATCGCGCACGATCCGGGAATAGGCTTCGCCTTCCTGCTTGCGGAAGCGATTGCCGAGATGACCGTAGGCTTGACCCTCCTGCCAGAGCGCCAGGTCGGCCTTGCTATAGAGAGGATACTGCTCCACCACATGGCTCAAACGCGCGATCGCAGCGGAGTTGTCGCCGCGCTTCATATAGAACGCGCCGACCGAGTATTCGCCTTCGGCGATGGCTTCCTGAATGTTGCGCAGAAGCTGCTTGGTCTCGTCGACGTACTTGCTGTTCGGAAATTGCACCATGAGCTGGCGGCATTCGTCTTCGGCGCGGATAGCCTGCGCCTGGTCGCGATCCGCCTTGTCCATTTGCTTGTAGTGAATCTGGCAGATTTTTTCCTGGGACTCGGCGGCTTCTTCCATGGTGGGGTAGAACAGGATGAAGTCCTTGTACTCGGCTTCGGCCTGCGCGAGACCCGCCGTGCCGCCTTCGCGGAACCAGCTGTCGGCGACGGCGAGCTTAGCCTTGGCCAGGAATTCGCTCTGATCGTACGTATTGATCAGGGTGTTTAGCGTGATGCGCGCGATTTCGTAGCGGCTGTGCTCGATATCGTCGATGGCGCGGTCAAACAAAACCTTGTCCGGTTGTTTGGTGTCCTTGGTGATCGGGTCATCATACTTCTTACGATGGAAACCGCAGGAGGTCAAAAGACCCGCTCCTACTATCGCGATCAGAAAGTATCGTGCCATTCTTGATTCCAACCTTATAGATTAAACCTTTATTAGCACGGCGTCGCGCGCCGCGCGCTGCAATTCGACAAACGACTGGCCGGGGTCTGGAGTGTGAAAAATCGACGACCCTGCAACCAGCCAGTCACACCCGGCGCGGGTGATGTCACCAGCGTTCTCCCGGGCGACTCCACCATCGATCTCGATGGCGAAATTCAATCCTAACTCTTTGCGGCGCCACGCGAGCGCCTGAATCTTCTTGAGGGCATTGGGTATGAAAGCCTGGCCTCCAAAACCGGGGTTCACGCTCATGATCAGCACGTGATCCACCAGATCCAGCACCTCGCTCAGTACGCTTATCGGGGTGGCGGGGTTCAGCACGACCCCGGGCCGGCCGCCCTCGGCGCGGATAAGGCGGAGCGTGCGGTCGAGGTGGACGCAGGCTTCCTGATGGACCAGGATGTAGTCGGCGCCGGCGCGGATGAAATCGGGGGCGTATTTATCGGGATCGGAAATCATCAAGTGAACGTCGAGCTTGAGCTTCGTAAACTTACGGATCGACTCGACGACGGGGATTCCGATGCTGATGTTGGGGACGAAGTGGCCGTCCATGACATCGACGTGCAGCATGGTTGCTCCGGCGCGCTCGACCTTAGCGATATCTTCGCCCAGTCGCGCAAAATCGGCCGAGAGGATGCTGGGGAGGACTTCGATCATGCAGAACTTTACATGATGTTAGCACGGGAAGGGGGCCAAGATGGCCGCCGATGGACGCAGAGGAATGCGGATGGGAAGGGTGCTATTTCGCTACTCAGTCCAAACCGTAAATCTTCGGCTTTTCCTGCACGGGCGCGGTGGCTTCATGGATCGGAAGATAGACCGTTGGTTTCACCAGAGCCGCCAGATGTTCACCAATCGGGCTGGCCGCGATTTGACTCAACTTCTGCTGGACTTCATCGGCTTCCATCATCGTCGTCACGTGAACGAGGTTCCCTTCGGTCACGGCTTTGAGCGCGGGTGCCCAGGCGCCCAGCGTCTTCGCGTCGGGCGGTTCGTTGAATTCGAGAGCCAGCGCGCTTGTGACGTGGTCGCGAACCAACAGTTGGATGGAGAAGCTTTTCACCTTGGCGTGCTCGGCGTCCAACCCCGCGGCGAATCCTATCGCCCAAAACTCGTTGACGGCCTGACGCTTCATCGCCACGCGCATCAACTCACCCGGCGGATCATCTTTCGCCAGGCGCTGGACCGCTTGGTCCACCGCATCGGCCTGCCCCACCAACAATGCGTTTCCCACCACCGGCGTGGCTTTCCAACCGGGCTCAAGCGGGGGAAGAGCTGAATCGCTTGCACGGCCGGTAATCATGACGACGGTATGGTTTTGGCCGACCGAGATCCCCACCTGCTCCACGCCGGACAGCCGATCGAGTACGTTCTCGATCTCCGCGGGAGCGAGCCCAAGGTTAGCCTCCAACTGCGCCATCGCTTTGCGAGCCAAGGTCCCGGTCGCGAGTTTCTTGGCGTGAAACCCAACCAGGGTGTCGGCGGCGGGATCCGCGAATCGCCAGTCGATGGTGCCGGCAATAATGTCAGCCGCCGTCACGTTGGTTGCAGGGAACGGGTCAACGTCCGCGCCGATACCGCGCAGGGAGCTGCTTTTCCCCTTTTCAGGCTTAATTGCAAAGTCGTTCCCCTGGCAATAGGGAAGCCCGAAATTCTTGAAGCAGGCCTCCTGAAAGCTGAAGCGCTGGTGGCCGTACTGGCCAAAAAGGCTGGCGGCAAAGAAGAGACCCACCCCGAGTGTTCTCATATCTCGATTCTGCGGTTTTCACAGGCTTTCTAGAATAAGGCGTTCGCCTCAGACCGGGAGATGATGATGCTGAACCCTGACGTCGGCGCCGGAGATTGATATGATTGTGGCCGAATAGGGCGGAGAAAAATTCATGGCGAAATCGAAAAACCCTTCCGTGGGACGGCGCGGCTTCCTGAAAAACGCAGCGGCTGGAGCAGCGGGCGCGGCGGCGCTGGTTACCTCAACCCCGTTAGTGGAAGCTCAGACTGGCAGCGGCGATGGGAGAAGCGCGGCGCCAAGTGCCGGGGCGCCGGCTCCGACGGAAAAGCAACTGGACCGCGAAGCTGGGAATATTCGGCCGCCGGTGGCCGTGCGCACCATCACGCGGCCGGGCTCGGATCTGATGGTCCAGGCGATTCGCGACCTGGGCATCGAGTATGCAGCTGCGAATCCAGGGTCGAGTTTCGAAGGCCTCCAGGAATCGTTCATCAATTACGGAAATCCGCCGAATGTGATGCCGGAGTGGATCACGGCGCTGCATGAAGAATCGGCTGTTACCATGGCGCACGGCTACGCCAAAGCGGAAGGCAAGCCGATGCTCGCGGTGCTGCACGGCACCATCGGAATTCAGCACGCCGCGATGTCCATTTATCAGGCGTATTATGACCGCGTGCCGATGCTGATGATCGCGGGCAACGATCCGGATTTTATTCCCGCCCATACCGCGCACGACATGGCTGGCCTGGTTCGCAGTTATACCAAATGGGATGCCGAGCCGAAGACCGTGGAAGAAGCTTTGGTGGCGATTCAGCGCGCCTACAACGAGGCCATCACGCCGCCGACCGCGCCCACACTCGTGGTGCTCAGCTCCGAAATTCAGAAAGAGAACGTCCCGAATTTGCGGATTCCCACTTATACGCCGCCGCAGTTCCCGACCATCGACGCCACGCTGGCGCGCGAAATCGCGAAAGCTTTGGTCGAGGCGCAGAATCCCAGGATCGCCGTGGGCCGTTTGCGAACACCCGAAGGCGTGAAGCGCGCAGTGGAGCTGGCTGAATTGGTGGGAGCTTCGACCAGCACGGCGGCGACTGCTGGCCCGATGAGTTTTCCGCAGCGGCACCCGCTGTGCGGTCCGGGAGCGGATACCGCCTACGACTATACGCTGGGTCTCGAGACTGGTGGGGCGCAAGCTTCCATCACCGGTCCAGGGCTGGCGAAAATTGCGCGGTCGCGAGACACCACTAACATCGACTTCGGCGGCATTCTGCGAGCCAGCAACTTTGGCCGCGTGGGTGCTCCCGAGAAATCGGCGCCTCCGATTGAGGCCGACGCCGAGGCCAGCCTTCCGCTCATCATCGAAGAAGTGAAGCGGCAGTTGACCGCGGAGCAAAAGGCCCGGATTCAGGATCGCTCAGCCAAACATGCGAAGGCGAATCACGATGCGCATGTCGCCGGGGTCGAGCAAGCGGTTGAGCGAGCAAAAGCCGGATGGAACGCCTCGCCCATCAGCACGGCGCGCGTTTATGCGGAGCTGTGGCCGTTGATCATGCATGAAGATTGGTGCTTTGCCTCGCCGAGCCCGTTTTCGGGCAGCCACAATAACCAGCTTTGGGATCATAATCGGCCATACAGCTATCTGGGTGGACAGGGCGCGGGCGGGATGGGTTATGGCGCGCCGGCATCGGTGGGTGCGGCGCTGGCCGCGAAGTCGCGCAACCGAATCGTGGTCAATATCCAGACCGATGGCGATCTGAACTATGCGCCTGGCGTTCTCTGGACGGCCGCGCATCACAAGCTGCCGATGCTTTCCGTGATGCACAACAATCGGGCATGGCATCAGGAATACATGTTCGTGGAATATATGGCGGGCGTTCGCGGGCGCGGCACCGATCGGGCGGACATCGGCAACACGCTGCGCAATCCCTACATCGACTACGCGAAGATGGCGGAGAGCTACGGCATGGCCGGCGAGGGGCCGATTAGCGATCCCACGAAATTATCGGCTGCATTGCGGCGCGGGGTAGCTTCGGCGAAGCGCGGCGAGCCTTATATGGTGGACGTGATCACGCAGCCGCGTTAGAGGATATTGGCATGAAGAAGAATTCGAATCGCTTGTGGTTGGCGCTCGTGGCGCTGCCCTTGGCATTGAACGCGCAGACTGCCGCACCCGCGCCCGCGAGTCCGGTGACTGGGAACGCCGTAACGGGCAAAAAGCTCTATTACGACCACGGCTGTTACGCGTGCCACGGCTACAACGGTGAGACCGGCGCGCGGCCGTTCGTAGGACGGTGGGGACATCTTGCGACCGAGCAAATGTTCATTACATTTCTGCGCGGACGGGCCAACGTGGCGCCAGTTGTCCCATCCACATCGATGCCGAATTTCAGCGCCGAATCGCTGCCCGACAAGAAGGCGAAGGATATTTATGCCTATATCCGGACTTTCAAAAGCTCGGCTCCCGAGGCGAAGGATAGTCCAACGCTGAACGCGATTGTCGAGGCGGCGAAACAAGACAAGCGATAGCGCCCAGCGCGGCCGCGGGTGTCCGAAGTCGAACGGCTCATCCCAAATCCGGTCCATCGTTCGGCCTAGCGAGGCCGCATTTTCAATATCCTTTGCATGGTGGAACAATTGCCTTGTAATTCCCATGCTGCCACCATTACGCCACGCCCTGCGGATGTTGCGCAAGAATCCGGGATTCACGCTCGTTGCCGTCTTGTCCTTGGCGATCGGGATCGGAGCCACCTCGGCCAGTTTCAGCATCGCCGACGTGTTGATCCTGCGTCCTCTGCCGGTTCCCGATCCGGGCCGCGTAGTCGCGGTGGCGCCCGCGAAGATGGGTCCCTTTGGCGCCGACACCAGGATATCCTACCCGGATTATCGGGATTTTCGTGATAATAACCGCAGTTTTGAGGGCCTGATTGCCGAAGGCTTCAGCAGGTTCACCTTCAGCCCGGATGCCACGGTGCTTCCCAAAGTCGCATACGGTGTGTTCGTCTCGGGAAATTTCTTTCGAACTCTGGGCGTGCAGCCGGCGTTGGGACGCGCGTTTCTGGATTCGGAAGACCAGGCCGTGGGACGCGATGCAGTGGTGGTGCTGGGGCACGATTTCTGGGTAAGCCAGTTCAACTCGAATCCCTCCGTTGTGGGATCCACCATTCGGCTGGACGGCGTGGAATGCACCGTTGTCGGCGTGTCGCCCGAGCAGTTCAGCGGTATCGACAACCAGGATTTGAAGCCGTCGATCTTCGTGCCTCTGGCGATGTCGCCGCGGATGAACCAGCAAAACACTTTGGAAATGCGCGATGTTCGGTGGTTGACTGTGAAGGGCCGTCTCAAGCCCGGCATCGGCATCGCGCAAGCGCAGGCGGATATCGCGGCAATTGCGGCGCGGCTGGAACAAATGTATCCGGTGACGAACCGAGATCAAAAGATGCAAGTGCTGACCGAATTTCAGTTGCGGGTCAAGGAATCGCCGCCCTCGGCGGCCGTGGCAGCCATGCAATTACTGCTGTCGCTATGTGTATTGGCGGTGGCTTGTGCCAACGTCGCGGGTTTACTATTGAGCCGGGCTCGTGCGCGTTCGCGGGAGATGGCGGTGCGGATCGCGATCGGGGCTGGACGCGGGGCGTTGATTCGTCAACTTTTGTTCGAGAATGGCCTGATCGCGCTAGCGGGCGGACTGGCCGGCATGGGCTTGGACTACGCCAACGTGGGTCTGTTTAACAGCCTTCCCGTCGCGACTGATGTTCCGATCGATTCGCACGCGGTTGTCGATCATCGCGTGTTGTTGTTCACTATCGTCGCGGCGCTCGCGAGCACGTTCCTCTTTGGACTGGCCCCGGCGGTTCAAACCACGCGTCTCGATTTGGTTCCGGCACTAAAGGCAGCCGATGCGGACAGCGGCGGTCGCAGGCGATTCTGGGGACGCAACTTTATCGTGGCGGGACAAGTAGCGCTCGCGCTGGTGCTGTTGATTGTTTCCGTGGTGATCTGGCAGGGCTTCCGCAATCAATACCAGCAAGGGGCCGGCTACCGGACCGATCATTTGTATTTGACTACATTCGATACTTCGCCAAGTCATTACTCACAAGAACAAACGCGGCGATTTTACAAGGAGCTCCTGGACAAGACGCGATCGGCACCGGGCGTTCGGTCGGCCGCGCTGATGTCGGCGATTCCGCTGGGCAACGGGTTTGACAGCACAGGCGTGCTTCCGGAGGGCAGTTCGTTGCGGCGCGGGGAGCAGGTGCCGACGGTTACGACCGGGTACGTGAGCGACGGATATTTCGCGACCTTGGGTATTCCGATCATGCAGGGGCGCGGGTTCCTGGAATCCGACGGCGCGAACACGCCGCGCGTGGCCGTGGTCAACACGCAGTTTGCCGAGCACTACTGGCCACATCATATTGGTAACGACAATGACGCGATCGGAAAGCGGTTTCATGTGGGCGACGCCAACGGGCCGCTGGTCCAAGTGGTAGGCATCGCGCGCACTGGAAAATATGTCTGGATCGCGGAACCGCCGCAGGAATTTGTGTATTTTCCCTACACGCAAGGCCAAGCGACGGCACTGACGGTGGCCGCGGAATCGAGCGAGGCGGACGCCGGAAATCTAGCGCCTGTGCTGCGTGAAGTTGCACGGCAGATCGATCCGGCGATGCCCTATGCCAACGCGCGAACCATGCAGAACCTGTTTTCGCAGCGTGCGACAAAGATCACAAACACCATTGTGGAAGTTGTCGCCAGCCTGGGGCTCATGGGGCTGCTGCTCGCGTTGGTCGGGCTATACGCGCTGGTGGCGTATTCCGTCAGCCGCCGTTCGCGCGAGATCGGAATCCGTATGGCGATTGGCGCGGACCGGCTGGGCGTGCTGCGCATGGTGCTGAAGCAGGGGCTGGTGTTGAGCTCGATTGGCGCGGGCGCAGGGCTGATCCTGAGCGTGTTCGCGTGCCGCGCGCTCACCTCGGCGCTGTGGATCGGCCGTTTGAATTGGGCGCTGCTGCCGGCGGTTGCACTGCCTCTACTCGTAGTGACACTTTTCGCGGCCTATGTTCCGGCGCGGCGGGCGTCGCTGATCGATCCGATGCGGGCCCTCCGGGACGAATAGACAACACCTACAATCGCGAGCGGTGTACCGCGACTACAATCGATGGATGGACCACCACACGGTTGCTTCCATCAGCATCGCGGGCAGTTGTTTGGATGTGCTCGGCAGCCTCTACTTGGCTTACGATTTACTCGGTGGGCAGCACGGGCCGCTGCGGCTGCTGACGCGAATGGTGACGTACTCGATCCTGTTCGGCTTAGGCTACGGGTTCGGGTTGGGGCTGCTGTTCGGAGTGGCATCTGGCGCGGCGACTGGAATTACGATCGCGATTGAGCTCAACCGGACTTCCAGCCGGCAGGACCACTATCCGCTGCCGTGGGAAGCATTGTTCAGCGCAATTCGCGCCACGGCGTTCAGCGCGGCCCTTTATCCGCAAGTGGGCCTTCGGTTCGCGGTTGCATATGCTGCGCTGCTCACGGGCGGACAGGTGGTGGCGTACGCCCGTGGCGTACGACCGTCGGGCCGATATCTGGATAGCCGGCCTAAATATATGCGGATGTACTGGTCGTCAACCGCCGTTCGAACCTTCGGCTACATCGGCGCGGCGCTCCTTTGCAGCAGGCTGGTGCGGCACATCGAGCATCCCTGGCTGTTCGCAACACGGCTAGGAGTGGTCACCGGGATCGTAACGGCGTTGGGGATGGCGTTCAGTCCGCACATTGAACACTACGCTGACAATCTGCCGCAGAGGCGCATGGGCGTGGTTGGAATCGCACTGATGTTTTGCGGCTTTGCGCTGCAATCGGTGCAATATTGGCTGGCGGTGTTTGACGTTCACGTGACCTAGGCGCGACAGATCACGGCGGCGAAAAATCCGTCGCCGGCATTGAGCCCTGGCAGTCGCGTGGTGGTTTGCCAGGCCCCGGGAATTTCCTGAATCACGAGTTCGTTCTCTTCCCTTTCAAGCGAGCACGTGGAATAAACCAGGCGGCCGCCGGGACAGAGATGTTCCATGGCCTGGCGAACCAGTGCAACCTGCTTGACGTGGAGATCGTTCAAATCCGACGGCTTGAGTCGCCATTTGATTTCGGGATTGCGGCCGAGCGTGCCTGTGCCGGAACATGGTGCGTCGATCAGAATTCGATCGAATTTGGCTCGAAACGGCAGAGGCTTGGTGCCATCCAGGACGACGAGCGGGCAGTTGAGATCGCGCATCTGTCTCAAACGGTGCAAGTGAATATCGCACGCGATCGTGTGAGCTCCCAACTCGATGGCTTGCGCGGTTTTGTTCCCCGGCGCGGCGCAAACGTCGAGAAATGTTTGGCCCGAGTGCAGATCGAGCAGCGGCACGATGGACTGCGCACCGATGTCCTGGATGCGGCCCGTGCTCGCGACGTAGGTCTCGGGAGGTTGTAGGAACGCGGCAGCGATTTGATCGCTGGCTGCGCGACCGAATTGGCTGTCCCATTTCTCGAGCAGCCAGCCGGGTGTGGACAAGGCTCGCTCGCGATCGGGCCACGGCACGGGCTCACGATCCGTTTTCCGCAGAATGGCGTTGACCAATCCGGCGCCCGACGCTTTGTGCGCGCGCTTCACCAGCTCGACGCTTTCACCCACGGCGGCATGCGGCGGGATGCGATCGAGATAGCGCAGCTGGTAAATGCCCATCCGGAGAGCGATGCGGACTTCGGACTCGGGCGCGCGGGGAACGCGGCGAGCGATCAGATAATCGAGCTGGGCTTGATAGCGGAGGCATCCGAAAACGATTTCCGAAGCGAGGCCGGCGTCGCGCGAGTCGAGATGTGCCGAACGCTGCAGAAGAAGGTCGGAAGCATAGCCACCTTGGTGGACTTTGCGGAGGACGTCGAAGGCAATCTGGCGCGCTGGTGAGATCAAGTTCTATTTTAGTAGGCGATGCTCAAGAACGACGGACGATATTGCGACGGTTGCGGGCAGAAGCTGCCGCCGGGATCGAGACTATCGCTGCAGGCGGTGTCAAAAGACGAAGCGGAGGCGCTGAATGCGGCGGGCGTGGAGAATGCCGACGGCACGGTGACGATCGATCTGTGTCTGAACTGCCGAGTGCAACGGTCGAACCGCATGAAGCACGGGTTTGCATAAGGCTATCGCGCCACTTGAATCGTGAGGCTCTGGCTTAGCGTATGCCCCGCGGCATCCCCGATGGTGAGCTTGTAGTCGGTGCTCTGCTCCGGAGTGACTTGCAGGCAGTGGCTCACCGCGGGATGCAGCTGTTCGACCGGCGGATCGATGCGCACGGTCTGGGCGGCGTTCACTCCGTAACAAATCAGGGAATGCTCGCCACGGCGCACGGTGGGCGGGCTGGCGTAGAAATCGAGAATCTTCAAACGATCGCCCCCGAGTGCGTCCACGATGCCGCGGTCGTCTTGCGCTTCTTTGGCAGCCACTGCTTTTGCACCAGCGCGGGCATCGCGCCAGCGTCCGTAGAAAATCGACCCATCGTAGACCACGCCGATGACGATGGCGATCGAGAGGAAAGGCAGGGCCCGCCGGAGCCACGCGACGAAAGTGCCGGAGCCAGCCACGCCTTTAGGGTAACGCGGCTATTCGCTACCCGGCGGGTGGACAGGTTCGAGCAGCCGGTCAACCGATTCGAGAAAAGTTTCGAGCGAAAACGGCTTGGTCAGCGCAAGGCAGCGATCCGGAACGTCGGCCTGATCGAGAGATTCGAGTGAGAGCGCGAGCACCTTGAGATCGGGATGAACATGCGCGAGGGCGAGAGCGCTGTCCAGTCCATTGGCGCCCATGAGCGCGGCATCGAGGATCAACAAATCCACGCGGCGCTCACGCAGCTCAGCCGGCAGATCCTCCGGCTTGGCGACTTCGTGGGTGAAGTAGCCGCGTCGATCGAGCAAGCGGCGAAGAAGTTTGCGGATGGAGAGATCGCCCTCCAGAATGAGAACGGATCGCGAGCGGGTAAACCGTAGCGGGGCCACGATGGGAGGCGGCTCCACCAGGCGAGGGATGGGACGCAACTCCGGCCGCACGCACTCAACGAGATCAGGCTCAACGGGATCGGGCTCAATGGGATCAACATCGACTGGATCCACGTCCAGGACCTGGCGCGGCATGATGAGAACCGGGGCGCGGGGAGTCTCGTCGGGCTCCTTGGCGGGCGGACGCCAGACCCGAAAAAACCGCGCGCGGCAAAGACGGCAGCGGAACGGCGCAAGCAGCAGACACGCGAGCGCGAAATCCAGGAAGCTGCGGCGCAGGGAGCGGCGGACATCGTGGGAGCCGCAAGCGGGACAGGCCATGCGGGCTGCGGCGGCTCGGCGTACAGCTCGAATCAGCGGGCGAAAGGCCCGTTGCCGTGGAACGACATTTGGAACTCGCGCCATGATGGGCGAAACTCGGGGGAGGGCCGTCCATATGATTGTAGTCGCATTCAACACGAAGTGCTGGTGGATTTCGCTCGCCGTGAGCACCGGGCTCGCAGGTGCGCAACTGGCTCAATGCCAATCGGCGGACCTGGTGCTGCGCAACGGCCGGGTGGTGACGCTCGAGCAGAGGACGCCTGAAGCGCAGGCATTGGCGGCGAGGAGCGGGAAGATCGTCGCCATCGGCACGAGTGAAGCGATGGCCAAGTTCATCGGGCCTTCGACGCGGGTGATCGATCTACATGGACGGCTCGCGATTCCGGGGTTCATCGAAGGGCACGGCCACTTCACGGCGCTCGGCGCGTCGAAGATGATGCTGGACCTGCGCGACGCCAAGAGCTGGGACGACATTGTCGCGATGGTGGCGGCGGCCGCGAAGGAAGCGAAGCCGGGAACGTGGATCCTGGGGAGCGGCTTTCATCAAGCCAAGTGGGATCGCGCGCCGCAGCCGGACGTGCGCGGATTTCCGGTGCAGGAAAGCTTGAGCCGCGTTTCGCCAAGGAATCCCGTCTGGTTGACGCACGCGAGCGGGCACGCGGGTTTCGCGAATGCCGAGGCGTTGCGACTGGCAGGCGTGACCCGGGCGACGCCCGATCCGGCCGGTGGTGAGATTTTGCGCGATTCGCAGGGCGATCCGACCGGGCTGCTGAATGAGCGGGCGCAGGAGTTGGTAGAGCGTGTGCTCAGCTCGGCTCGGGATTCGGAGGAGCAGCTGCGGCGGGAGATCAAGCTGGCTGAACGCGAATGTCTTTCAAAAGGGATCACCACGTTTGAAGACGCTGGTTCGCCCTTCGCCACTGTGGATCTGTTCCGCACGATGGCGGAGCACGGTGAACTTGGCCTGCGAATGTGGGTGATGCTCCGTGCGCCAGGGTCCGAGTTGGCGGCGAAGCTGCGCGAGTATCGCATGACCGGCGTGGGTGGCGACCATCTGACAGTGCGCGCGATCAAGGAATACATGGACGGCGCATTGGGGTCGCGCGGTGCATGGCTGCTGGCGCCTTATTCGGATCTGCCGGCCGATGCGCCGAATCGCAGCGGGATCAATACAGAGAGTCTCGCGGACATCAAGCAAAGCGCGGAGCTGGCGATCGATAACGGATTTCAACTTTGCACGCACGCGATCGGGGATCGGGCGAATCGCGAGGTGCTGAATTTATATGAGCAGGTTTTTCGCGAACATCCAGACAAAACGAACCTGCGCTGGCGGATCGAGCACGCGCAGCATCTGGACCCGGCCGATATTCCACGCTTTCGGGCGCTGGGCGTAATCGCCGCGATGCAGGGGATTCATTGCACGTCGGATGGGCCGTTCGTAATCGCGCGGATGGGGCATGAGCGTGCAGAAGCCGGCGCGTACGTCTGGCAGAAGCTGATGAAGTCGGGCGCTGTGATAGGGAACGGAACCGATACGCCGGTGGAAGATGTCGATCCGATCCAGTGCTACTACGCGTCGGTGAGCCGGCGGTTGAAAGACGGCACGGTGTTTTTTCCAGATCAGCGGATGAGCCGGATGGAGGCGTTGCGTTCGTACACCATCAACAATGCGTACGCCGCGTTTGAGGAGGGGAGCAAGGGATCGCTGAAGGCGGGCAAGCTGGCGGATGTGACGGTGTTGTCGAAGGATATCCTCACGGTGCCGGAGGATGAGATCCAGTCGGCGAAAGTAGATTACACCATCGTGGGCGGGAAAGTGATGTACGAGCGGACGCCGAGGTAAGGTTAGAGGATAGCCGTTTCCTCAATCGCGCGGCCTTCGGCAAAGCGCTGCACGTTGAGATCCTGGGCGTCAATAATGAAGGTGTGGCCGTGCACAATTAAATCGGCGATTATGCGACCGGTCGCCGGGGAATGCATGACGCCGTGCCCGCTGAATCCGTTTGCGAAGTAGAGCCCGCCGACCTCGGGCGATGGGCCGAGAATCGCGTGGTGATCGGGCGACATCTCGTACAGCCCAGCCCAACAGCGGCGCGGATTCACGGCCAGATTGGCGAAGTCGGGGACACGAGCCGCGGCGTGCGTTAGCACCTTTTCGATAAATGCGGGATCGAAATCGGCGCGAAATCCCGGCTGTTGATCGCTGCCGGCCCAAGCCATCAATACGCCGAGGCCCTCCTGGCGGAAGTGCCATCCGCTTGTCATGTCGACCATCATGGGGAGGCGCTCGGGCAGTCCAGGGAAGGGCTCGCTGAGAACCAGCATGCGGCGCAGTGGTTCGACCGGCAGTTCGGTCCCCGCCATACGTGCGATCGCGGCGGCCCAGGGTCCGGCAGCATTCACAACGATCGGGGACGAGACGCCACCATTGCTAGTCAACAGGCCTGAGAGTTTGCCGTGATCCACGTAGATCCCCGTGACCTCAGTTCCGCGCCATAGCGTGACGCCTCGTTCGACGGCGCGCGCCATGAAACCGTTCATAACGCTCTCGGGATCGACAAAGCCATCGGTAGGACAGAAGCTGCCGCCGATGATATCGTCGGAGCGAAGCTGCGGCAGCACTTGGCGAATGTCGTCGGCCGTCAGCAGCTCGACATTCTTCAGTCCCTGAGATTTTTGGCGCGCTTGATTCTTGCGCAGGTATGCCATGTGCCACTCATTGGTGGCCATGAACAGATAGCCCCGCGGTTTGTATCCGGAAGGGTGGCCGGTGGCTTCTTCGAATCGCGCGAAGAACGGAATGGAATATACCGACATGCGAATGTTCACGTCGGTGGCGAACTGCGCGCGCACGCCGCCCATGCTCTTGCCCGTGGAACCGAGGCCCTGGCGGGTCTCGCGCTCGATCACCAGCACGTTACGCACACCGGCTTCCGTGAGATGATACGCGATGCTCGATCCCACAATGCCAGCGCCAATGATGACGACGTCCGCGGTGGTGGCCATGCAGATTTGATTCTAATGCACCGGCTCTTTGTGGAAACCGGCGAGCGCGCCGGGCATCTTGAAATTCGCCCCGGGCTGTGTTTCCCTGGATCATGGCAGAATCGGACGCATTGCGCCAACATCTATTGGACCTTTTGCGGGGACGCAACGCCCA
Organism: Bryobacteraceae bacterium; assembly: GCA_035486995.1. Lineage (GTDB taxonomy): Bacteria > Acidobacteriota > Terriglobia > Bryobacterales > Bryobacteraceae > Palsa-89. The sequence goes on along the minus strand of DATHMO010000110.1, from coordinate 6,013 downwards.
CGCGGACTTCGACACTGTGATGGCGGATTTTCCTTCCCGTTTGCGCGGGGTGAAGCCGGCTGGCGCGCCCCACACGGCCTGGCAACTGCTGGAACATATGCGCATCGCTCAGTCGGACATTCTGGAGTTCAGCCGCGACGCGAAGCACAAGTCGCCCGCGTGGCCGGAGGGCTATTGGCCCAAAACGGAAGCGCCGCCCGCCGCCGCTGCGTGGAATAACAGCCTGCGCAGTTTCCGCGCCGATCTGAAGGCGATGGCAAAACTGGTGGCGGACAAAACGACCGACCTGTTTTCTCCCATTCCGCACGGCACTGGCCAGACAATTCTGCGCGAGACACTGCTCATAGCCGATCATAATTCGTATCATCTGGGACAAATCGTGGTATTGCGGCGATTATTGGGCGCTTGGAAAACGTAATCGTCCAGCAGCTCGCCGATTGAGACTGTCAATTGTTCCGTGTGTGATAGAATCTTTCCTATTTACATGCGAACAATCGCCCTTGTACTCTTTACGTGTGTCTGCTTTTCTTGGAATGGATGGTCCCAGCCCTACACCATCACGACGATTGCCGGAACCTCGCGACTGCTGGAAGGTAGTACTGCTACCAGCGCCCCTTTGCGTGAGCCGATCTCGGTAGCGGTCGACGGCAGTGGAAACCTTTATATCGCTGACCAAGCCGACAGCCGCATCCGAAAAGTAGATCCAAATGGAATCATCAGTACGTACGCAGGCACCGGCCTGCCTGGCTTCAGCGGAGATCGCGGCCCAGCGAACGCCGCTCAGATCAACGGTCCGGCTGGCATTGCGCTGGATGCGAAGGGCAACATGTATGTCGCCGATGAAGGCAATGCCGTAATCCGGCGGATTTCAGCGGATGGCACCATCGATACAATCGCAGGAAATGGAAACCCAATCGCAGCCGGCGACAATGGCCCGGCGACTTCCGCTCAATTCGATCCGGTCGCTATAGCGGTAGACGCTCACGGCAACTATTACATCGCGGATGGCATCAACTACCGGATCCGCAAAGTAGACACCAACGGAATTATCACCACCATCGCCGGTATCGGCAGGTATGGCTACTCCGGCGACAATGGGCCCGCGACCAGCGCCGCTATCGATTTCGTGACGGATCTGGTGGTGGATAGTGCGGGGAATATTTATCTCGCCGACTATTACAACTCCGCAGTCCGGAAAATCGACACAACGGGCATGATCACCACGATCGCCGGTACAGACTTTGGAGTCTATGACGATGGTGTGCCAGCGACGCAGGCTGTGATGATCCCGAGCGCGGTGGCGCTTGATGGTTCCGGCAACTTGTACATCTCGGACGTCGACTTGAATCACACGGTGATTCGCCGCGTTGACCTGTCTACAGGATTGATTTACACGGTGGCCGGCACCGGCCAGGTTGGCTTTCAAGGCGACGGCGGCGTGGCAACGGCGGCGGAACTCAACGATCCCAACGGATTGGCGTTTAACTCCGGCGTGCTCTATGTCGCTGATACCGGCAACGCGCGTGTACGCAAGGTGGCCGGTAATACGATTGCGACCGTGGCGGGCACCAGCATTCGCGACAACGGACCAGCAACCATGGCCTTCCTCAATTTTCCTGAAGGCCTCGCGATCGACAGCTCGGGAGATCTCCTGGTCGCTGACACAGGAAATAACGCCGCACGCCGCTTCCGACTTGGTGGGAACATCAACACCTTCGGCCAACTGCTTGGCTCGCCGTTTGGCGCAGCAGTGGATCAATCGGGAAATTTCTATGTGACAGACGAAGAACCCAGTTTCCCCAGCGAAAGCCCTCATGTTTTGAAACTGGAGCCGGATGGGACCACATCCATCATCGCGGGCACCGGCCCCGACGGTTATGCGGGCGACGGATTACAGGCCGCCGGAGCAGGCATCAACCTTCCGCGCGGACTCGCGGTGGACACAACCGGAAATATCTATTTGGCCGACTTCGGCGACAATCGCGTGCGGATCATCGACACGCAGGGAGTGATCCAGACCATCGCTGGCAACGGCAAGCCGCTATTCTCCGGCGACGGCGGCCCTGCGATAGCAGCCGGCATAAACCCGGTTGATGTAGCGGTAGACAGCCAGGGAGATGTCTTTGTCCTGGATCAGGCGAATAATCGCGTCCGGAAGATTGCGCCGAACGGCAACATCAGCACCGTGGTGGGAAACGGACTTCCCGGATACCAGGGTGATGGCGGACCGGCAACGGCGGCGGAACTAAACTTGCCCACCGGAATCGCGATCGACCAGGCGGGGAACTTGTACATCGCCGACGAGGGCAATGAAGTGGTGCGGCGAGTCACCACCGGTGGGCTGATCTCCACCATCGCTGGCAACGGCACGATGACGCCCAGCAGCGGCGATGGCGGTACGGCAACGGCTGCCGCGTTGGATCCCTGGAGCATCGCAGTGGATGCCGCGGGCAACGTGTACGTGACCGATTCGTTTAACGACCGCGTGCGGGAATTGACGCCGCTGGTGGTGAAGGCCGCCAGCATGAGCATTGTCAGCGGAAACAGTCAGGCCGGAGTGGTCGGGACCGCCCTAGCGGCGCCGCTGGTGCTGAAAGTGGCCGATAGCACGGGCGCAGGTGTTCCCGGCGTGTACGTCAGTTTTGCTATCAGTCCGGCGGGGGCTGCCACGTTGAGCCCATCGCCTGCGCTAACGCTCAACGACGGAACTGTGAGTCTGATGGTGACGCTGGGCAGCGCGCCTGGGCCGATCACCATCACTGCGACTTCCTACGCCGTCCCGAACCTCACCTTTTCAATCACGGCCACCGTTTCTGACGCGCCGTCGATTCTGACCGGCGGCATCACGAGCGCCGGATTAAGCAACCCACCGGTGGACGTTCTCTCGCCCAACGCGATCGTCACCATTTTCGGAAAGAACTTCGCTCCAACCGGCACGGCCATTGGCGCAGCTTTGGTGCACGGCCAGCTTCCCACGAATCTCGGCGGCGTGTGCGTGGAGTTCGGAACGGTTCGCGCTCCAATTTTCACGCTGTTTCCGACTCAACTGAACGTGCAAGTGCCGGCGGTCGCGCCAGGCAACGTTCCGGTGCAAGTGATCACGGGCTGCGATACGCCGCAGGCTGTCGCCACCGCGCCGGTAAGCATCGCAGCGCAAGCAACGGCGCCGGAGTTTTTCTACTTCGTCACGAACGCGAGCGGAGTGAACCCGATTGCGGCCGTTGACTCATTGACCGGCGCTTACATCGGCCCACAAGGTTTGTTCACGGGAGTCACACCCGCTAAAGCAGGCGAGTTTGTGACGCTGTACGCGACTGGCTTTGGCGCCACGAATCCGTCTTTCGCGCCGGGCGTGCTTCCGGGCGGCATCGCGTCCGTCACCGCTTCCGCTACGGTTCAGATCGGAGCGGTCACGCTCAATCCGAGCGACATCCTGTACGTGGGCGTGACGGGATTCGCTGGTCTCTACCAGTTGAATCTGCGAGTGCCTTCCAACGTTGCCAATGGCAATCAGCCGCTGGTGATCACGGTGGGAGGAGTGGCGTCGTCTCCGAACGCGTTTCTAGCTATACAGAACTAGCGATTATTCTTCGCGCAGGATCTCGAGCGGCTTTTGGCCCAGAATGCGAAAACTCGCCATCCATCCGGCGGCGTTGGCGATGAACGCGGTTGCTACGACGCACAGCACAACGGGCGCCACGGGAATCGATGTCCGCGCGTCGAGCATGCGCTTCAGCAGGAAATTCGCGAATCCACCGGCGAGCAGGCCGCCCATGAGTCCGGCGACGCCGCCCAGCACCAGAAACTCAACCGAGAAGATGCGGCTTACGCGCCAGCGGGTAGCGCCCAGCGTTTTCAAAATCACCACTTCGCGCATGCGGCGGAAGCGCGTGCCGGCCACACTGGACGACAAAATCACGGCGCCAGCGAGGATCGCGAACATCGAGATGAAGCGCACCACTTGCGAAATACGATCGACGACGCCCTGAATGATCTGCAGCACATCGGCGATGTTGACCACGGTAACCGTGGGGAAACGCCGGTATAGAGCTTCCTGCAGCGCGGGCACATCGGCGGGCTGGGCGCGCAGGCTGCTGTAGTAGATCACTGGAAATCCGGCCAGTGCGTTGGTGTTGAAGATAAATTCTACGCGGCTGGAAAGATGGATGGAATCGATATTCTGGACGCAGGCGACGCGTGTCTGCACTTCCCTGCCCGAGATGATCCAGCGCATCTGGGAGCCCGGTTCGATGTGCAGGATCTTCGCGGCTTCACTGTCGACACAGACTTGCGGAGCCGTGGATGCAGGATCCCACCAGCTGCCGTGCGAAAGATCGACATAATCGGGCATCGCGCCGGCCGACGTCACGGATCGCGGCGTACGGTAGCGGCGGGCGAAGCCTTTCAGATCCATCTGGTCCACTTGCTGTCCATCGATGCTCACAATCTTCGCGGCAACTGTTCCGATAAGCTCCGGCGTCCCCTCAATCCCGCGCTGCTGCTTGATCAGATCGAGAACCGCATCGCGATCCTTGGGCGCAATGTCGATCAGGAACACGTTGGGCATACCGGGCGGCGAAGTGCGATTCATCTCGGCGATCATGCCGTGCTGCACTAAGTAGATGGTCAGCGTGAACATCACACCGACTCCAAGTGCGACGAGCACCGACTGCGCGTGTGCGCCCGGTCGATAGAGATTCGCGATGCCATGCCGGATGGAAGCAGGCAGCTTACCGCGGCTTGCGATCTTGAGCGCGCGCAACATGAGCCAGGCCACTGCGGATAAAGCGGCGAAGCTGATGACCAACGCGCCCGCGAAATACGCACCAGTTTTCCAAATGTCTCGAGGCGTGCCGGTGGCGAACGACATCGCGATACCGGCGAATCCCGCCAGGATGATCGCACCGGCCAAAATAGACGCGCGCGCTTGGGCGATCCTGGTGCGCCAATTCGGCTTGGTTTCCTCCATTTCGCGGCGGAGAATCAAGCTGGGACGAATACGCCGGATGCCGATCAGCGGCGGCAGCGTGAAAAGCAACGACGCAAGCACGGCGATCCCGATGCCTTGCGCGGCCGTCACGAAGTCCCAATGCACGGTGGGTTCAAGCTGGAAATAGCGCGCCAGATAGCTCGGAAACACACGCTGGACCACGAGCCCGAACGCAACCCCGAGCAGACCGCCGGCGAGGCCAAGGGCGATAGTTTGCAGCAGGTAGATCCGCATCACATGGCTCGATCGTGCCCCGATGCATTTCATGATCGCGATGGAATCCATGCGTTGCTGGATGTGCGCGCGCATGGCGGTACCCACGCCGATGGCGCCGATAATCAGCGTAATCAAGCTCACGAGACTGAGGAACGTCGTTGCGCGATTTAACGCCTGCGTAACGATGGGGTGCGATTCCCGAAAATCCGCAATCAGCGCATCGGGGAAAGCGGCTTTCAGGCGCGTACGCGTTTGTTCGATGTCGGGCGAACCTGGTGAAAGGCGAAACAAGAAGCGCTCGGCGGCGCGACTGCCGGGCAGGATCAAACCCGTACGCTCCAGTCCGTCGCGACTGATCATCACGCGAGGGCCTACGTTCAGACTGCCAAGCATGCGATCCGGCTCATAAGTTACCTCGCCCGCGATGCGGAACGGCTGGCCGCCGAGACGAATCGAGTCACCGACCTTGAGATTGAGGCGCAGCAGTACCTCATCGGAAACCGCCACCGTATCCGCGGTCAGGGCGCGCGAAAGTGGAGCGGGCGGATCCAAACGAATCTCCCCATAAAACGGGTATTTCTTAGGGTCAACCGCTTTCACCGACACCAGCATCGGCGGCTTCCCTTCGCCTGCAGAAGCCATGGTCACTGTTTCGGTGATCCAGGTTCGATCGACGCCGGAAAGCGCGTCCATCGCGGCGGTTTGTTGCGCCGTGGGCAATTCGAAAGCGCGCAACGAAAGGTCGGCCGCCATCAGCGTGCGGGCCTGGCTCAATAGCATGTCGTGAAACGCGCGGCTGAATCCGCG
>DATHMO010000109.1:0-5671 GCA_035486995.1 Bryobacteraceae bacterium | reverse complement strand
AGAAAACGCCGCGCCCGTAATGCGCGCTCAGGTCCGTTCAATTCACCCGCCGATGAGTCCGCGCGAGCTATATCAGATCGGCGTCGAACTCGAGGCTCCCGCCAATGTATGGGGCGTTCCGTCCCCCCCGGAAGACTGGCTGCGCCAGCTCGGTATTGATCCCTCTAAAATGCATGACGCCGCAGCGCCAGCGCCGGCCCAAGAGCCGGAATCGCATCCTGCCGAGGCCAGCTCCGCCGCTCCGGCGCCCGTGAAGGCGATGCCGCCGGCAGGTCCCGAATATCGCAGCACCGGGGTTACCTCATTCCCCGCGCCGCCGGCGCCCGCGGCAAAATCCGAGCGTGTCGTGATCACCTCCGACCAGCTCGTCGCCGCCGTTCAGGGCAAGCTGCAAGCCGCCGCCGAAAAGGCCGTTCAGACCGCCATTAATTCTCATCTCACAGACGCCGTCCGCCAGTCGCTGAACAAAATGGACGAAGTCTGCAAGACCAGCATCCATCAGATCGAGCAGCATTCGCAGGAACGCCTCGAAATCATGATGCGCACGGCTCGCGAAGAAATGATGGGCCAGATGGAAGCGCGCCTCGCCGAAGATCATTCGCGCTTCGAAGAGATGCAGCAATCGTTCAACGCCCGCACCGCGGAACTCAGCCAGCGGCTCGAATCTCTCGCGCACGAAACGCAGCGCAGCCTCACCGATACTCAAGGTGTTCTGTCGCGCGTGGGCTCCGACGTCGAGCCGCGCATTCTGGATCGCCTCAACCAATCGATCGCTCGCGCCGCCGATGATTTCGAAGCCGCCGCTACTCGCGTTTCCGACCGCCAGCTTGTCCGCTTGATGGAAGACAAGCAGATGGTCACGCGCGAAGCCGCCGCGCAGCTCAACGCTTACAGCGCCGACATCCGCGCGCAGCTTCAAACCAACGCGCATAGCACGATGGAAGAGTTCAAGCGCCAGACGGAAGTTCAGGTCGACTTGATCATCTCCGAGGCCACGCAGCGCGTGATGTCGCAACTCGCCGCGCTCGATGCCGAAAACCGTGCTGCCATCGAGGCGCGACGCCGCTCCATCGAAGGCGATATCGCTCACGCCACGGAGCAATCGACCGAACAGTTCCGTACCGGCATGAAAGCGTTTCTCTATTCCTGCCTGGTAGCCGCAGTGGGCGCGGTTGACGAACACGCCAAAACCACCCTCGACGGCCTGAAGGATCCGGCCAAGGCGCTGCGCGAAGGCACGATCAACAGCGAAGTCGCCGCCATGAATTCGAATCCCGGCGAAAACAACAACGGCCAAAGCTAACTTCGCCTCCACAGAAAATTCGAACCAAAAAAACAAACGGCGCCAGAAATGGCGCCGTTCTTATTTTCTTTCGACCCTCAGGAAACTACGCTACATGCCGCGCCTTCCACGCACTAAAAACTTGTCATCCTGAGCGAAGCGAAGGACCTCAGACGCAATCCGCACCACGAACTGACCATCACACTACCGCTGCTGCGCCCAAGCCAACCCGTCCGGATTCTTCCCCGTCGGAATCTCCCCAATTACCTTCAACTCCTTCAAATCGATCGCTACAACTTTATTCTTCTGACTCACCGCGACATAAGCCTTCGAACCGTCCGGCACGATCAAAATCCCGCCCGATCCGCCGCCCAAATCGAACGACTTGATCTCCTTTTGCGTCGCCGCATCCACAATTTCCACGTTACCCGCGCTCGCACCATCGGTCGAACCCGGCCTCGCGCCTAGTCCTGAAATCAAAACGAGCTTTCCATCCGGCGTGAACTTCAGCCGATTTGCACCTTTCACCGAAATCGGCAAAGTCTGCGTCGCCTTCCTGCTCGCGACATCGATGATCGTGACGGTCCCGTCGCCCGCATTCGCCGCCCAAATCTCTTTACCATCCGGCGATACATCAAAACCCTCGCACCCGCGCCCTGCGGGCACATTCGTGATGCGCCACGTCTTCCGCGGCCCAGCACCCGGCGGCATCCCCGGTGGCGGTGGAGGGGGCGGCCCGCCACCCGTTCCCGGCGGCGGCCCGAATGACGGACCGTCCACATGTTCAATGATGCTGATTGTCGCCGAATTCACATTCGAAGTCACAACGCGCTGCAAATCCTGAAACACGTAAACCATGTGCGTCCGGTCCTGCCCCGTTCCGAGCACCCAATCGATACCCTTCGCCGCGGGATCGTACCGACCAAACGCCTTGTTGGTCTCCACCGTGAAATACAACTTGTCGCCCGCATAAAACAATCCGTGCGCCGAGCGCAGCGCGCCCAAATCGATCGCAGGCAACTCCTTGTGCGCCAAGAGATCCACCACCGAAATCGTATGCAGATCGCTGTCGGTTCCACCGTAGTTCGAAATGTAAGCGAGTCGTCCATCCGTCGATGCGACGATCTCGTGCGGATCGGTTCCCGCCGGCACGCGCGCCACAATCTTCATGCTCGCAGGATCGACCATCGCCATCGCGTTGTCGCTCTTCTCGAGCACTAGTAGCGCGGGCGAAGGCGTCTGCGCCGAAACCGACGCCGGAACGCCAATCATCAGCGCCACGGCAGCGCACATTTCTCCCACTATTTTCAGCCGTCGCAGATTCGCCGTCATTTCGCACTCCCTTTCAGCACAGTGTTCCTATGCTCTGCGCCCCCACAAACTTCACGGCCGCAAAAAATTCAGCTCCCGCCAGCCGCCGCCGCTCCAGACTCTTTCAGCTTCAGCTTGCCGTTCGCCTTGTTTTCCTCAAGGAACTCCCTGAGATCTTTCGCCGTATCAAGCAGACGGATCCACTGTTCATAATAGAGAGTGACGGGAAAGCGCCCGAGGCCGTACACGCTCACGCCCCCCTTTTCCCCGACTCTGAAATCCAGCGCTCCGGTTCGCCGGTTTCCCGACTGCTTCTTCAGCTCCGCGAGTTGCGCTTTCAGTTCTTCATAGGATGGTTCTGACATTCGAATGGACCTCCTCAGTTTCTGTCGCTCTCATCGATCGATATCGAATCGACTCTCGCTCAACAAGGTGGCCATTATAATACCCAATCCTCAATCCGGTCCGTCCTTCATCCCGGCTCCAGGAACCGCGTACAAAGCGCACACGTCCTCACGAAACTTTTCTTTCCAATCCGGGTTTAACCCATACCGTTGGTCAGGCAATCGCACAGTTGTCTTTGCGTATCAGCGAAGCCACCTCGCCGAAACGTTTCGATCTTTCGGGGATCATTCGGCGAACCAACTCATCGTTCAGACCGCTTGGCGACACCCGGAGACCGGGAACCTAGGATCGGTCTTGACGGAAGTACATACAGGTCGAGGTCCGCATATTTCTGCCTCGATCGATTTACTCTTTCGGACGCATAGGCCGCGCCCGGCGGCCCTTGTGTTTTTGGCGTGCGATACTTTCCTCGCAACCTTCCCAGCTTCGCGCGCGTGGAAAGCAACCATTCACAAGTAAAATCGATCCTTATTGTCAGCGCATTTTTCACGCGAATCAAAGACGCTTTTCACAAATTAAGGCTTATCGAAGTTAAAAACTGATCGAAGCTGAGAGAGAGAGAACTAATCCAAATATGGGCGGATTCATGAAGAACATCGGGTCCAATCTGGGTCGAATCGTCATTTTCTCCGCATTCCTGTTGGCGTTTCCGGCGTTGCGCGCTTCTGCACAATCGCAGTCGGCTCCCGACAGCGACGCCGCGCAAACTGCTCAGACGCCGCGCGTCCCCGCGCGTGTCACGCAAGCCGTTGACGAATCCAATCGCATCACTCTTCGCGGCAACGTGCACCACCTCGCTCGCCCTGAGTTCGATCGCGGCGCCGTCTCCGACTCACAGCCTGCCACGCACCTCGCTCTCGTCCTCAAACGCAGCGACGATCAGGAGACCGCTCTTCAGCAACTCCTCGCGCAGCAGCAAGATAAGTCTTCGCCGAACTATCACAAGTGGCTAACGCCCCAACAGTTCGGCGCGCAATTTGGTCCCGCCGACTCCGATATCGCGGCTGTCACCGACTGGCTCACTTCGCGCGGCTTCACAAACATCAAAGTCAGTCCCGGTCGCACACGCGTTGAATTCGACGGCAACATCGGCCAGATCACCAGTGCCTTCCAAACGCAAATCCACCATTTCATGGTCAACGGCAAGATGCACATGGCCAACGTCTCCGACCCGCAGATTCCCGCCGCCCTCACTCCCGTTGTCCGCGGCGTCGCCACGCTCCACGATTTCCGCCCCCATGCCCTCTCGCATCGCCTCGGCACTTTCCGAAGAACGAAAGACACCGGCGTGGTGAAACCGCTCTTCACTTTTAATGGTTGCGGCTCCAGCACGAATCCCGCGCCTTGCTGGGCCGTCGGCCCCGGCGACTTCGCCAAAATCTACAACTCCCCCGCCACGGTCAGCGGCGCCGCTCCGGGCGCCGGCGTCACCATCGCCATCGTTCAGGATTCCAACATCAACACCGCCGACTACACACAATTTCGGTCGATGTTTGGCCTGCCAGCAACACCCGCCATCAACGTGGTCCTCAATGGTCCCGACCCCGGCATCCAGGGTCCTGACTCTCAAACCGACGACGAAATCGAAGCCGATCTCGACACACAGTGGGCCAGCGCCGTCGCTCCCGGAGCCCAGATCGATCTCGTCGTCTCGCAAGATTCGCAGAGCATTGGTATTTTCGGCATCGATCTATCGGCGATCTACATCGTCGACAACAACACCGCTCCGATCCTCAGCGAAAGTTTCGGCGACTGCGAGTCCGATCTCGGATCGAGTGGAGAAGCCTTCTATTCGGGCTTGTGGGAGCAAGCCTCGGCTCAAGGCATCACTGCTATCCTGTCCGCCGGCGACAGCGGCTCCGCTGCCTGTGATTCCAGCAACACCGAAGACGTCGCGAGCGCAGGTATCGCTGTCAGCGGCTTGGCTTCCACCGCCTACAACGTCGCTCTCGGCGGCACCGATTTCCAGAACTCCGGCACCACACAGAACGCGCCCGGTACTACGTCAACCTTCTGGAACACCACCAACGGCGCCAACGGTTCGTTCACCCAGACGTCGGCCAAAAGCTACATCCCGGAATGGCCTTGGAACGACGGTTGCGCCGCAGCCGCCACCTCTTCGAATCTCAACACCTGCACCAGCACCATCATCAACGGCGATTCGAATCAAAACTCAGGAAGTTTCGGTCTCGATCTCACCGCCGGTGGCGGCGGTCCCAGCACCCTCAACACCAAGCCTGCTTATCAATCCGGTATCACAGGCATGCCGTCCGCTAATTTCCGTCAGGTCCCCGACGTGTCATTCTTCTCGGGCAATGGCACCAACGGCAGCTTCTACATCATCTGCCAGGAGGACGCCAACGCCGGCACCGGCAGCAACACCAGCTCCTGCGATCTGAATTCGCCTTTCGCCGATTTTCAGGGCGTCGGCGGCACATCCGCAGCCGCACCAGCATTCGCTGGCATCATGGCCATGATCAATCAGAAGACCGGCCAGCGTCAGGGCAACGCCAACTTTGTCCTGTATCAGCTCTACAAAAACGGTTCGGCCAGCACCATTTGCCCGTCGTCCGCCAGCCCCGCCTCGACCTGCATCTTCTACGACACGGTTCTCGGGAATAATTCCGTCGCCTGCCAGGGCGGCACTCCGAATTGCAGCAACACCAACTCCTC
>DATHMO010000108.1:0-18284 GCA_035486995.1 Bryobacteraceae bacterium | reverse complement strand
GGACATGCCGACGTCCTTCGCGCCCGCGCCGTTCAAATCGTCAAAGATGCGGACCAGTTGCTCGGGATGCTGGAACGGAAGCGGTCGCAGAAGCACGGCATTCACCACGGTGAAGATGGCGATGTTCGCGCCGATGCCGAGAGCCAGGGTGAGAACCGCGACGATCGCAAATCCGGGTGATTTCAAAAGGCTGCGGCAGCCGTAGCGAATGTCGGCGAAGGTTTGTTCCAGCCAAAGGATAGATCGTTCCTCGCGATGCAACTGCTTGGCCTGCTCGACCCCACCGTACGCGCGGCGAGCCTGAATGCGCGCTTGATCGGGAGTCATCCCGCGGCGCTGGAATTCATCTTCGAGCAGCGAGAGGTGCGTGGAAACCTCACGGGCCAGTTCGTCTTCGGCCCGGCCGCGCCGGATGAGACAGCCCAACTTGGCGAATAGACGCCGCATTGATCAGGACTCCTCGGCTAGAAGCTTTTCGACCAGGCCGGATACCTGTCGCCAGCGCGCCGTTTCCTCGCCCAGCGCTTTCAATCCGGCTTTGGTGATGGCGTAATACTTGGCATCCCTGCCGTTTTCCGTTTTGTCCCATTTGCCTTTGACCCAGCCCTGCTGTTCGAGACGTACCAGAGCGGGATACAGCGTGCCCTGGTTGAGCTTTAACAAGTCGCCGGAAACCTGTTCCAGACGGGCCGCGATCCCGTAGGCATGCTTCGGACCCAAGGCATCGAGAGTGCGCAGGATGATGAGGTCGAGCGTGCCCTGCAGAACCTGGATGCGTGACTTCGCTTCACTTGGCAATCGAGTGGAGCCTCCGAAGATAGTCTGGCCCAGGCTGCACTTGATTGTCAAGTGGAGGCCGGCCAGCGGTGATCCGCTGAGCGAATACCGGATATGTTACTTTCTGAAGAATCGGAACTGCTCTGTAGCGTTCCCTCGCGAAGGTGGTTTAAATCATACAAAGAGGGGAATCGACGTGAATAAGTTCTCTTTTTCCGCGACCGCCACGATGGCGCTCTCCTTGCTACTGGCGCCTGCCGCTTGGGCCCAGGACGCCACTGGCACAATCGCCGGCAGCATCACGGATGCAAGCGGCGCACTGGTAGCCGGCGCGAAGGTCACAGTAACCAATCTCGATACCAGGACAACCAAGCAAGCTGTCTCCAACAACCAGGGTTTCTACCAGGTTCTTCAGCTCCCGATCGGGCATTACGAGGTGAGCGCAGAGGCGGCGGGATTCAGCAAGGCCCTCACCCGGCCGGCCAATCCGCTCGAAATCAATCAGACCCTGCGCGTCGATCTGAGCCTGGAAGTAGGTGCAGCTACCGCCCAGGTGACGGTGGAGGGCAAACTCGGCAATGTGGAAACTGGAAATTCCACAGTGGGCGGCACCGTGACGGGCGAGGCCATTTACGAACTCCCGCTGAACGGACGCAACACAATGGATCTGCTGGCCACGCAGCCCGGCGTGACCATTACCAATTCGGATTCCACCGCAGCCGGCAAATATAGCATCGGCGGCGGACGCACGGATTCGATCACGTTCCTTCTCGACGGCGGCTTGAATAACGATCTGCTTTCGAACGAGCAGGTGGTGAATCCTAATCCCGACGCGGTAGCGGAATTCCGCGTGCTGGAAAGCACCTACAGCGCCGAGTATGGCCGCAACGCTGGCGGAATCGTCAGCATTGTGAGCAAGAGCGGGACGAATCAATTGCACGGCACCGCGTATGACTACGTGCGCAATACCGATTTCGACGCGAACGACTTCTTTAATAATGAGCAAGGGCAGCCCCGTGCGGTGTTAAAGCGCAATCAATATGGCGGCACGTTCGGTGGACCCATCGTGCTCCCGCACATCGTGGATGGCCGTAACAAGCTGTTCTTCTTCTTCTCCTATCAAGGCCAGCAGCAAACCCAAGGGCAGTTGGGAGGGAAGGTGCAGACTTACACACCGGCCGAGGCGCAAGGAAATTTCTCGCAAGCGGTGGGTGGCGGGCCCGACCCCGCTGTGGTCGCGTTCCTGCAGGCGAATCCCTACTATCAGCCCAATCCGACGCTGGCGGCCCAGGGAATCATCGCACCCTCCAGCATCGATCCGGTGGCTCAGGCTTACTTTAAGTCCGGTCTGATTCCCACTTCGTCCAGCGGCTTTCTGTTTCCGGTCTCAAACGCAGTCGACAACGAAAACGAGTATCTGGGCAAGCTGGATTATGCGTTTTCGAGCCACGACACTATTACAGGCACTTTCACTTCGCACGATAGCGACATCACGTACCCCTATAGCAACGCCAACGTGAATGGTTACACGTCCGGGAATTTCTATCAGACTTATTCGGGAAACATCAATTATCTGCACGTGTTCACGCCCACTCTTTTGAACGAGGCGCGGATAACAGCGGTGCGCAATGACACCACCCAGTCGGTTCCGAACGGGGCACTCAGCAAAGTGACTCCTGCCGATCTTGGAATCAACATCACGCCCGATCAAGTAACGGGGCCGCCGCTGCTGATATTTGAAGGGTCCGGCCTGACCACCGGCTACGACCCAGGCGGGCCGACCACATTCGCGAATACGGTCTACGCATATTACGACAATCTCACGTGGAGCAAGGGCCGGCACAACATGAAGTTCGGCTTCTACTTCTCCCCGTATCAGAACAACACGGACTACGATTTCTATGGAAACGGTGCGTACTATTTTTATGGGCCATCAACCAGCGTAGGATCCGGAACGGACCTGGCAGATTTTTTGCTCGGGCTACCGGATGCCTACTTTCAGGCCGCTAGCGCCCGCAGTAACATCCGTAGTCACCAAATCGCCGGTTACGCGCAGGACGATTTTCATATCAGCCGGCGGCTGACGTTCAATCTCGGCATCCGCTATGAATATGCGGAACCGAAATACGATACACAGGGGAGATCGTTCAGTTTTATACCTGGCGATCAAAGCACGCGCTTTGTGAACGCACCGCCGGGTCTAGTTTTTCCGGGCGACCCTGGCGCGCCGAAGGGCGTCAACTTCCCCGACAAGAACGATTGGGCGCCGCGTTTTGGTTTCGCCTGGGACGTGTTTGGCAACGCCAAGACCGCGGTTCGCGGCGGCTTTGGAGTTTTCTACGACATCCTGAAGGGTGAAGACAATCTTCAATTCAACGGAGCCCCTCCGTTCTACTCGGAGCCTTTTCTCACTTTCAACCCGCTCGACGGGACCGAGACGTCCCCTACCGGATATCTCTCCAATCCATTCGGCACCAACAACACTGGCACTCCGAACGGATTCCCATCCCGGCCGCCGACTTCGACCGCAAGCTTTGCGGCGTCCGAGCCAATCGGGAGTACCGGCGGGATCTATTTGGTTGATCCGCATCTCCGCACGCCGTACGTTTACCAATACAACCTCAATATCCAGCAACAACTGCCGGGCGGCATGGTTCTCGAGACAGGTTACGTTGGCTACGATGCCCATAAACTGACGTCGCTGGTGGATATTAATCCGTTCCCGCTGGGATCGAACACGCGTATCTACGACCCGGATTCAACGAATTCTATTTATTCGCAGATGCTGGAATTTAAGAATGTCGGAGTGGCGAATTACAACGCGCTGCAAGTGAACCTGACCAAGCGATACGCGAACACGCCCTTGGGAAGCGTCTTTTATACTTTCGCCTACACCTGGTCGCACGAACTTGACAATGTGTCGGGCTTCCGCCAGCGGAACTCGCAGGTGCCATATTACGACGACAATTACTTCTGGGCCTCGGGTGACACCGATGTCCGTCAAGTGATTTCATTTTCCGGCGGCTGGGATCTTCCATTCGACCGCGCCTGGCAGAGCGGCCCGAAATTTCTGACCAAGGGTTGGAGCCTGTATCCGATCCTGACGTGGCGTACCGGCTTTCCGCTGGACATATTGGCCGGGCTATTCGCCAGCAACACCGATCCGGGTCCAGCGGGAGACGGCTCTCCTAATCTAGTCCGCGCCGATGTGGTAGGGCCGTATCAAACTTACAACCCTCGCAACGCACAGACCATCAACGGAAACAGCGGCAATTACTTCTTCAATCCGTCCGCATTCACGGCTACTCCTCTGGTGGCGCTGGACGCAGCCTCCCAAACCAATGCCGCGGCGTTGGCCGGGATGTTCACCGAAGGCACTCTCGGCCGTAATGCCATTCGCGGTCCCGGCGATATTAATTTAGACCTGGCGCTCTCCAAGCATTTCAAGTTCTTCAACATGGAACGGCTGGACGCGGAATTTCGCTTGGACGCGTTCAACGTCTTCAACCATGCGAACTTCGGCGTTCCGTTTAGCGCCAATCCAAATACGAGTCCCAGCGCCAACAGTCCGAATACCGATATCAATAGTCCTACGTTCGGGCAAGTGTCGCAGACGCTGGGTCCCCGGGTGGTGCAGATCGCGCTGCACCTGCGGTTTTAGGATGTGTCACGGAGGCGCGTCGCAATTCTCCAGGCAGACGCAATGTACGGAAGGTCTTGAAACAGCGGAAATGAAGCAAGCCGACGGGCGTCGGTAGCGGACCAGGGGTCCGCCCCACTCAAGTATTAAAGACTAAGCCGGCGCGGGCAAACTCAACGACGACTTCGCCAGTGCACCTTGCAGTACGCTGATGGCTTCGAATTCGGCCAAGCCGCGCGAAATGGAGAGCTCGGTGACCAGCATATGACGGGCGCGCTCCAGCATTTTCTTTTCCCGGAACGACAACGGCTTCTCAGACTGTAAGATCAGAAGGGTCTTCAGGACTTCGGCGATCTCAAGCAAGCTGCCATGCCGCATCTTGTCCGAGTTCTCTTTGTAGCGATCTTTCCAATCCGCCTTGCGTTTGGAAACGCCGTCGGCCAGGAACTCCAGCACCCGGGCGATTTCGCCGTTCCGCGTCACCTTGCGAAGACCGATGTCTTCCACATGCGAAAACGGAACCATCACCGTCATACTGTTGTAGGTCAAGCGGAGGAGATAGAACCGCTCGAACTGCGCTCCAAAGGAACGGGTGCTGATATTCTCAACCGTCCCAATGCCGTGGTTTGGATAAACCACCTTCTCGCCAATCTGAAACAAGGTCATACACGGACCACCTTTTGCGTCCTGGCTTCGTTGTCAGCTGTCCTACTGACAGACCGGAAAGAAGATCTTAGGACTATTGGGGTAACTTGTCAATAGGCTTTACAAACAGCTTGTTACTCAGATGTTTTGGGTGATTGCCGTCATACACTTTACGGTAGTGTCAAATCCCAAATCCGAGAAGTCACGGGAGTACTTGGTATAGCGTGGGTGCCAGAAATCCTGTATTCTCATTCATAGTCTTGTTCCGAACCGGTGGCACGCAAAATGCTCAAAACAGGAACACACCTTTCTGGATGTGTGTGCTCGTAGCGAATTACCAGCGGAGACGGCCGCTTGAGGGATCTTAAGACCCAATTCGTCGGCGCGCTGCTGTTCGTTCTCACAGTAGCAGCGGTGTGCTGCGCCATCGTTAATTTCCGCCAACAAACCCTGTATCATCTTCCAGATGATGGAGTTACGTGGGTGGATCGCACTGCAAGCAACGGCCAGAACCAGGTTTTAGCGCTACATGTCACCGCCGGGAGCCAAGGCTATAACGCGGGGATCCGGGCGGGAGATGTGCTGCTCCAGGTAGCCAGCCACGCGATCGCGAAAACGGTGGATGTCCCGCAGGCTCTGCAGCGCGTCGGCATCTGGAACAAAACGGAGTATATTGTCGAGCGCGATAATGTGCCCGTTCCGGCGCAGGTGATCGTCGGAGAAGGCGTGCTCGATCGCTCTCTGTACTATCAGTACGCGGTCGGTATCGCTTACTTGCTGATCGGGTTATTCGTTTACTACCGGCGCGTAGGCGCAGCTCGATCGGTTCACTTTTACGTCCTCTGTCTGGCTTCGTTTATTCTTTCTTGCTTCCACTTCACCGGTAAGCTGAATGCCTTCGACCAGGTCATTTACTGGGGCAACGTCGCGGCCGGGGTCCTCGCACCCACCATCTTTCTGCACTTTTGCGTGGTATTCCCCGAGAAGCCGAAGTGGTTGGAGCGGCGAGGCTTAAGCGCTCTCTTTTATGTGCCGGGCGTGCTCCTCTTGACCGTTTACCTTCTGGTAGCAAAAGGTATCCTGCGCGTAACGGTATCGCCGGTGGAGGTGAACTGGTTCCTGGATCGGTTATGGCTGCTGTTCCTGAGCGCGTTCTATCTGGCCGGCACCGTCGTTCTGGCAATGAAGACGCCACACGCGGAGGATCCGCTGGTGCGGCGCCAGTTGAAATACCTGCGCAATGGGGCGCTGCTGGGAGTGGTGCCGTTCACCTTGATCTACGCTGTGCCATATCTGTTTGGCTCGATCCCAGGGCATTACCAGAAGATGGCCGTGCTTTCGATGATGCTGATGCCGCTTACGTGGGCCTACGCGATCCTGCGCTACCGGCTGATGGACGTCGACATCATTTTCCAGCAAGGCTACGTCTACACGCTTGCCACGCTGGTGGTGCTGGGAATCTTCTACGGGCTGATCTTCTCGTTCGCGCGGCCGGAGGATTTGAGCCCTGCCGCGATCGTCGGCTTGATCCTATTTGCGACGTTCATCTTCCAGCCCATTCGTGACTGGTTGCAGGAGCAGCTGGACCGATATTTCTTCTATAAGGACCGCTACGATTACCGGCGCACCCTGATCGAGTTCGCGCGCGAGCTGGGTTCGGAAACCGACCTGGACGAGATGCTGCGTTCAGTGGCGGACCGGCTGGTCCACACGCTATCGATCCAACATGTGGCTTTCTTTCTCGCCGGCGACGACGACCAGTTCCAGCTGCACATGACCCAGGGCGCCAAAAAGGATCGCGGCCAAAGGCAAGGCCAGCCGCTCGATCTGAGTTTCCTCAGCCCGCTGCCTGGTAAACCGTATCTGTTCTTTGAACGCACGCGGCATTTGCTGGACGCGGTATCGCACGATTGGTCGCCTGCGGTGCGCCGCACCATCGCCGAACTCGACCTTACGTACTATTTCCCGTGCACGGTGCGCGGCCGAACCATCGCGTATCTGGCGCTGAGCCGAACCGATAAGGGCGATTTCCTTTCGAGCGACGACGTGGAATTGCTGACCACTCTTGCCGGCTACGTCAGCATCGCGGTGGAAAACACGCGGTTGTACCGATCGCTGCAAAACAAGATGGAGGAGTACGAGCGGCTGAAAGAGTTCAGCGAGAACATCGTCGAGTCCATCAACGTCGGCATCCTGGCGGCGGATCTGAACGATTGCGTGGAGAGCTGGAATACGCAGATTGAGCGGCTCACCGGCATCCCGCGCGAAGTTGCCGTCGGCCGGCGCCTGGCGGAGCTGTTTCCCGCGGAGCTCTGCGAGAAGTTCGACCAGGTGCGCGGGCAGACCGGCGTGCACAACATCTACAAGTTTGTGCTGCAGGGGCCGGCGGGCATTGCAAACGGAAATGCCAACGGGAATGGGAACGGAAACGGCAAGAGCAACGGCTCCGGAGCGCATACCCTGAATCTCGCGATCGCGCCGCTGGTAGCCAAGGATCTGCAGCAGATCGGCCGGCTGATCATTTTCGACGACATCACCGATCGCGATGAACTGGAGCGCCAGTTGGTGCAGGCGGATAAACTGAGCTCCATCGGCCTGCTGGCCGCGGGCGTAGCGCACGAGGTGAATACGCCGCTCGCGGTGATTTCCACCTACGCGCAGATGCTGGCGAAGCAAATCTCCGAAGACGAGCAAAAATCGAAGCTGCTGGACAAGATCGCCAAGCAGACCTTCCGCGCGAGTGAGATCGTCAATTCGTTGCTCAATTTTTCGCGCACGTCGACTACCGAGTTCATCGAGCTGGATGTGAGCAAAGTGATTCAGGAGACGTTGAACCTGCTGGAGCACCAGTTGAAGAAGTCCGCGATCGAAGTGAAGCTCACCGCCGAAAGTGCGCTGCCGCCGGTGAAAGCGAACGCCGGGAAGCTGCAACAGGTGTTCCTGAATCTGTTTTTGAACGCGCGCGACGCCATGGAATCGGGCGGCGTACTGACCATTCGCGTTTGGAGCGAGGACGGATTTGCCCGCATCGACATCGCCGACAACGGTCAAGGAATCCAGCCGGAGAATCTGGCGCGGATCTATGACCCGTTCTTCACCACGAAAGCGGCGCGCAAAGGGACCGGCCTGGGACTATCGGTCAGTTACGGAATTGTCCGCGAGCATGGCGGTACCATCGAAGTGGAAAGCCGCTGGGGCGCGGGATCGCGTTTTCGTGTCGAGCTACCGTTAGCGAGAAAGCCGGTGCATGTCTGATCGATTGCCGCCCGACGAGCCAGTCTCCCTCCCCAAAGGCCGCATCCTGGTAGTTGACGACGAAGCAGACATCCGCGAAAGCTTGGAAACACTGCTATGCCTGGAAGGCTACACAGTGGAACTGGCGCAAAACGGCGGCGATGGATTGCGGCGCGCCGAAGCCGCCAACTACGACATCATCCTGCTGGATCTCATGATGCCGGACCGCTCCGGCATGGAAGTGCTGCGCGAAATTCGCGAGCGCGACACCGAGACGCCGGTGTTCATGATCACCGCTTACGGATCGGTGGAAGTGGCCGTCACGGCGCTCAAGAACGGCGCAAGCGACTATTTCTCGAAGCCGTGGGACAACGAAAAGCTGCTGATCGAGATCGAGCGCATGATCGCGCACGGCCGTCTGGCGCGGGAGAATACCCAGCTCAAGCGCGCCCTGAAGCAGCAGTACAGCTTCCCGAACATCATCGGCAAGAACGATCGCATGCTGCGCATTTTGGATCTTGTGACGCAAGTGGCGCCCAGCCGAGCCACCATTCTGATCACGGGCGAAACCGGAACCGGCAAAGAATTGATCGCCAAGGGCATCCATGCGAATTCGGCGCGCGCCGATCAGCCGTTCGTTCCCGTGAACAGCGGCTCGGTGCCGGCGGATCTGCTGGAATCCGCCCTATTCGGGCATGTGAAAGGCGCTTTTACGGGAGCGATCGCGTCGCGCAAGGGATATTTCGAAACGGCCAATAAAGGGACCATTTTTTTCGACGAAATCGGAACAATTAGTTCAGAGACGCAAGCTAAATTATTGCGCGTCATTCAGGAACGCGAGTTCATGCCGGTCGGCTCCACCGACACCATGAAGGTGGACGTGCGTATCATCGCGGCCACCAACGCTGATCTGAAGAAGCTGGTGGAGGAAGGCAAGTTTCGCGAGGATCTGTATTACCGCCTGAACGTGATTAATCTATCGCTGCCTCCGCTGCGCGAGCGCAAGGAAGACATTCCACATCTGGTGGAGCATTTTCTGACCAAGTTCAGCCGCGAGAACGAAAAGTTCTTGGACTCCGATTCCAAGAGCCAGCTTCGGTTCGAGCCGGACGCCATGCAGCTGCTGCTGGACTACAACTGGCCCGGCAACGTGCGGGAGCTGGAGAACGCGGTGGAGCGCGCGGTAGTGCTTGCCTCGCAGGTCACCGTACCCGCCGATGTACTGCCCGATTCCATTCTGCAGGAAGGCGGCATCAAAATCCGGCGCGATGAAAGCGGCATGCTGCCGGCCGATGCGTCGCTACCTGAGATCCTGGCCGATTTCGAGCGGCGCAAGATCATCGAGGCGCTGGAAGCGCTGAACTGGAGCCAGACCGAGGCAGCCGAAAAACTGCGCATTCCACTGTCGACCCTAAACCAAAAAATCAAGCGATTGAGCATCGACGTGCGGCGCAAGGGTGGGGTGGGCGCGCCGTAAGGTAAAGCTTTAGGCGCGTTCGCAAAATCGAACAGTCAGTAGCGAAATCGGACACCTGGCGCGCCACAGCCTGCCTGCAATCCCCGTCCCATCAGCCTTTGGCCTGGAATCGCGATTGCTCCTCCCAGCATTCGAGCTACGATTTATTGACCATGCGTTTCATCCGAAATATCTCCGTATTCGCTCTCGCAGTGGCCGCCGGCTGCTGGGCTCAGACACCGGAAATCACGATTGAGACTGGCCCTGGGCCCCGCGGCGTCGGCCCGCTGCTGCGGCCCTTTCATCTGGAGCGGCGCGTCGTCTCCCCCGCCAAGCTGACCAACACATCGCGCCTGGAGTCGCTGATTCGAGCGGGCAATCTGTATTTGTCGGCGCAGGATGTGATCGCGCTGGCGCTCGAGAACAACGTGGACATCGCGATCCAACGCTACGGCCCCTATTTGGCGCGTGAAGTTGTGCGGCGCGCGCAAGGCGGCGGAGCCCTGCGTGACATCGGGCAGCCCATCAACGCGGGGCCGACCAGTGTGAGTCTGGAGGGCGTCAGCGTGAACGGTGTCGGGCTGCAGGACAGCGGATCCGGCGGCGTCGGCTCCGGCGGAGGCATCGTGGTCCAATACGGAGCCCAGCCTCCACCGCTCGACCCGCTTCTCTATGTCTACACGAACTTCGGTCATTCAACCAGCCCGGAGAGCAATCTCGCTCTAAGCTTGGTCCCCTCGCTGATCCAGGACTATCAAACGTATGCGGTGCAATATCAACAGTCGTACCTAACCGGCACATTCACGCAGCTTACGTATAGCAGCACTCGAAACAGATTTAACAGCCCGCTGTTCAACCTCAACCCTTTCACCAGCGGCGACCTGGATCTGCAGGTTAATCAAAACTTGCTCCAGGGCTTTGGCATTGGCGTAAACAATCGCAACATTCGCGTAGCGAAGAACAACCTGAAGGTGACCGATATCCAGCTCAAGCTCCAGGTGATCACCACCGTTTCCGCCGTCCTGAACCTGTACTGGGACTTGGTAAGTTTCAACGAAGACTTACGCATAAAACAGGAGGCCCTCACTACCGCGCAGCAGCTTTATGACGGCAACAAACGCCAAGTGGAGCTGGGAACGCTGCCGGCTATCGAGGCCACGCGCGCTGCGGCCGAGGTATCGACGGCCAAGGAAAACCTGTTAATCGCCCAGACCAATGTCGCGCAGCAGGAGACCGTACTCAAGAACGCTTTGAGTAGAAACGGGGTGGTGAGCCAGACGCTGGATGAAGTGCACGTCCTCCCGTTGGATCACATCACGGTACCCGAGACAGAGGACCTGAAGGCGACTACGGACTTGATCAATGTGGCGCTCGCGCAACGTCCCGAGATCGCGAAAGCGAAGATCAATATTGAAAGCAACATCATCAACCTGCGCGGTTCCAGGAACTATTTGCTGCCGACCTTGCAGGCAAATTTCGAATTGACGAACAACGGACTCAGTGGCCCGGTGAATGCCGCGAGCCTCCCCTACTATATGGAGCCGCCACCTGCAGCTTACGTAGGCGGCTATGGCAATTTGCTGCGGCAGGTCTTCGGCCGCGATTACCCCAATTACTCGGCGGGCTTTTCGCTGAACATCCCGTTTCGAAATCGGGTGGCGCAGGCGGATTATGTAGCGGATCAGCTGCAGTTGCGTCAGAACCAGCTGCTGTATCAAAAGGCCACGGCGCAGATCCGCGTGGACGTGAAGAACGCAGTGATTGGATTGCAACAAGCCCGGGCGCAGTACGAAACGGCGGTGGCTACGCGCTCACTCGCGCAACAGACATTAGAGGCCGAACAAAACCGCTTCCGCTTCGGTGAATCCACCATTGCGACGGTCGTCCAGGCCCAACGCGATTTGGCAACCGATCAAAGCGCCGAGGTCCATGCCATGGCGAACTACACGCATGCCAAGGTCGCGTTTGACGAAGCGATAGGGCAGACATTGGATGTCAATAACATCTCGATGGAAGAAGCGGCGGCTGGCCGTGTAGCCCGGGAATCGTCGATCCCGGAGTCCGCTACGGAGCCGCGACCGTGAGGGAGCCGGTATACGACATGCTATTCCACAAAACAATTTCGATCCTCGCCGTTCTGGGCTTGCTGGCATCGCAATGCACCGCGCAACAGGGACCAGCGCAAACGGTGGAGCGGCCGCACGGCCCTTTGGTGGTTCGATCGTATATACCAGCCACCATTCCGCCCGTGAACCTTGGCAACTCGGATCACCTGCACAGCCTAGTTCGTGCCGGGCATTTGTACCTGACGGTGCAAGATGCGATCGCGGTTGCGATCGAGAACGATCTCGATTTGGAAGTGGATCGCTACGGTCCTTTGAACGCCGAATGGAATCTCGAGCGAGCTCAAGGCGGGGGGCCGTTGCGCGGCGTCACCAACGGGGCCACATTAGTGAATCAAGCCACCAGCGGCCAGGGCGTTCTCGGCAGCGAGATCGCGGCCGGACTTGCGACGAACAGTTCGGGAAATGGCGGCAGCGGTGGCGGTGCCACAGTTTCACAGATCGGGCCGGTGACACAAAACCTGGATCCGGTTCTGCAGAACGGCACCAGTTTTTCCCATACCACGACCCCTCAGTCGATCACCTCTGTCAGCGAGACGCCCACGCTGATCAACACACAACACGTGATCGATTCGTTCGTGCAGGAGGGCTTCTTGAGCGGCGGCTATGTCCAGGTGAGCGCCAATGAGTCGTATTTGAAACAAAATGCACCGAGCGATTTTCTCAATCCTTCGGTAGGGCCCGTGGTGCAGGTTTATCTGCGCCACAATTTGCTGCAAGGGTTTGGCACGGGCGTCAATGGACGGTACATCCGAGTGGCACAAAAGAATCTACAAGCATCCCAGGAAACGTTTCGATCACAACTCCTGACTGTTGTTGCAAACGTTTTGAACCTCTATTGGGACCTGGTGACCGATGACGACGATTTGGCGGTGCGGCAGCGCGCCGTGGATCAAGCGCAGAAGTTTTACGACGACACGCGGAAGCAGATCGAGTTGGGTGTGATTCCGCGTTTTGAAGCCTCCCGAGCGCAGGCCGGCCTCAGCAACAGCCGCCAACAACTTTCGATTGCGCAAGCGACCGCTCAAACCCAGGAGAATCTTTTGAAAAACGCGCTCAGCCGCAATGGTCTGGAGGACCCGCTGGTAGACGCCGCCCAGGTGGTTCCGCTCGATCACATCGAGGTTCCCGAGCAGGATAATTTGCCCGCCTTGCGCGACTTGGTGGCCAAAGCACTCGCAAATCGCCCGGACGTCGCTCTGGCCAAAATCAACGATGAGACGTCGGAGATCTCAGCGGAAGGAACGGCCAATGGCGTTCTGCCCAGTCTGCAAATGTTCGCTGCCGTCAGCGCCAGCGGACTCGCGGGCACAGCGACGCCGCCGGTTACTTATCAGGGCCAGACTTACGTGGCCGAACCCTATTACGTGGGCGGACTGGGCAATGCGCTGGGGCAGGTGTTTCGCGACAACTTCCCCAGCCGCCACATTGGTTTTTTGTTCGGAGGCACGATACACAACCACGTGGCACAAGGCGATTACGGCGTCGAGCAATTGCAATTGCGGCAGGGCGATCTCGTGGAGCGCCGCAATCAAAACCAACTGGTGGTGGATATTTCTAACCAGATGGTGGCGCTGCGGCAAGCCCGATCCAGGTATTCGCAGGCCGTGGACTCGCGGAAGCTGCTCGAAGAACTATTGGAGAAAGCGCAGCAGTCGTTTTCGTTCGGAGCAGAAACCATCAGCGACGTGGAAGCAGCGCAAACCGCATTGGTGGCCGCGCAGGAAACCGAAGTCTCTACGCTTTCCGCTTACAGCCACGCGCGGATCGGGCTCGATCAGGTGCTAGGCCAAACGCTCGAGACGAATCATGTTTCGGTGGAGCAAGCGCTGCGAGGGATTACGGCGCCTGCGCCGCAGCATTGAGCAACTTCTCGATCGACGGAACAATCGCGATACGAAGCTCGGCGATCGGCTTCTTGCACGTCTCTAAGAACGCCCGCTGCTGGGCGAGCCAGGCATCGGCAGGGCGCTCGCCGCGATCGAGATCGTCGAGAGCTTGCAGTCCGATCGCGGCCAACCGGCTCAAAGCTTCGGACACCGGTACATCTTCTTTGAGGAGCTCCGATTTTTCGAGCGTCGGTTTGAGCTCGCCGACGTTGTCGCGCCAGCGCGTTAGCCAGGTTCGCAACTGAGCGCGATCCATATGGTCCACGAGCGCGGCAAACTCGCGAGCCGTATCGCTCTCTGGACGCGCCGCATCCACCAAACGGACGAGCGGCGTTTCTTGTGTGTATCGGTGCGTGCGAATGCGTTGCCCAAACGTCGCGGGCACCACCACATCAGCGAGCGTCTTGAGGGGTTCCACAGGATTGCCGCCGGCCAAGCGTTCCAGCATCGGATAGTAGCTGGAACGGTGCGTCAGTCCGAGGCGATCGAGTTCGCCGCTGACGGTACCCAAACGTATGTACATGGAGGAAGGGTCCTGCACATTCCGGGGCGACCAGAGCCGCTCAGCCACGGCGGCCGCACGCGGCCAAATACGCGAGTCCACGTTTTCGGGGCTGACGAATTCACCCCACATCGCGATCTCGCCTCCGAGAATGCGGGCTTTCTCTTCGTCCGTCAACGCTGCGGCGTCGTGATCCAGCGGGTCCACTGCATAGAGCTTCGCCGCGGGCTCGATGTGATCGAGATAGTAGCCCGCCGAAAGGATGCTCGAAAATCCGTGCCGGGCGGCGTCGGCAAGCGACTTCTGGCCGCGCCAGGATTGGATCACGATGTCCTTGGGCAGATCCGGATCGAGAATCTCGTCCCAGCCCTCCATCCTCTTGCCGTACTTCGCGACCACTTTCTGAAGGCGGCGATTGAAGTACGCCTGCAGATCGTCAGCGTTTTTCAAATGCTGCTTGCGCATGAACGCGCGAATGCGCGGGCTGCTCTGCCATTGCTTACCGGTTACTTCGTCCCCGCCAATGTGAAAGAACGGGTCCGGAAAGAGAACGGCCATTTCGCCGATGAAGGCATCGAGAAATTCATACGTGGATTCGCGGGTGGGATCCATAGTCGGATCGAACACGCCCCAATTCCGCTCGATGTGATATGGGCCGGGCGCACTGGCCAGCTGCGGATAGGCGGCCAACCAGCTGGTGGTGTGGCCCGGGATGTCGAACTCAGGCACCACGCGAATTCCACGATCCTGTGCGTATGCGATAACGTCGCGAATCTGCTCCTGCGTGTAATAGAGCCCATCGGAACCGAACACCTGCAACTTGGGAAAGCGCTTGCTCTCGACGCGGAAACCCTGATCGTCGCTGAGATGCCAGTGAAACACGTTGAGCTTCACGGCGGCCATGCCGTCGAGATTGCGCTTCAACACTTCGATGGGCATCCAGTGCCGCGAAACATCCAGGTGGAGGCCGCGCCATGCGAATCGCGGGTGGTCGTCGATTTCAACCACGGGGACATGCCCGTCAACAAGCAATTGCCGAAATGTTTCGAGCCCCCGCAAGGCTCCCAATGGATCCGGAGCCGATAATCGCGCTCCATCCGCCGTGATGCTTAAGCGATAACTCTCGTCGCCGCCGGAATGCTCGCATTCGATGACAAGATTTGCTTGTTCCGGCGAGATCTCTCCGAACCGAAGCACTGCCCGTTCCAAAAACGGCTCGGAATAGCCACGAATCGCGACGCGGAGCACTGGACCGATCGCGAGGCTTCCCTGCCCCATCTCGATCTTGGCCGGCCACGGCATGAGCGATGGCTGAGCATTCATCAACATTGCCGCGGCCAGCAAAAGCCCCGCACAGCGCGTCATCTACTGTCCGAGTTTCGCGGGCGCGAAGAAATCGATGGGTTTCAGCGCAACGATCTTCCAGTGCGACTTATTCTTGTGCGCCTGGTCCTTGCGCAGCTCGCAGTGAACCACCGCGCGGCGCTGCTCGATGGGCCCATCCTGCTCAAGGCTGCGCACTTCCATCGCCCAATCCAGATCGATGGTACGCGCTTGATCGTTGCCGTCTTCAGCGATCGGCCGGATGGAAGAAGAAATCTCGCCCGTGTTCACCAGTGCCGTCACGTTGTTTTTCAGCGTGTCGTAGTCCGGCAGGTCCTTACTGATGGCGTCCATGAACTTTGGCACATTCCCTCGCAAAACGCCGCCGCGAGTGTCGGTGACTTCGGTGAGCGAGCCCGCCATCGACGAGATCACTTCCATCACGTCGTCATGTGCGTCGGCCGAGGCAAAAGCGGCCGCGACGCAAACCAACACGGCGCTACGTGCGATAGCTCGCATTGATCTCAATGTACTTCTCCGTGAGATCGCACGTCCAGAAGCGGGCGCTGCCGCGGCCCTTGCCCTGGATTGCGAATCGGATGAAACATTCGGATTCGTCGAGCTTCTTCTTCAAATCCCCCTCTGAAAACTCCGCGGCCAGTCCGCTACGGCACACGGGCACGTTCTGGAAATCGATGTCCACTTTCGACGGATCCAGCGGCACGCCGGCGTTCCCAGCGGCCGAGAGAATGCGGCCCCAATTGGGATCCGAACCCGCGATCGCGGTTTTCACTAGCGGCGAATTCGCGATGCTGCGCGCGATCCGCGTGGCGTTCTCTTCGTTAGAGGCGCCGCTGACGTCGATGGTTACCAGCTTACGAGCGCCCTCGCCGTCCCGCACGATCTGCCGCGCCAAGTCCTCCATCACTTGCGTGAGCGCCTCTTCCAGTTTCTTGCTCTCTTTTTGATTCGGCTGAATCCCCGACGCTCCGTTCGCCAGCACCAGCATCGTATCGTTGGTCGACGTATCGCCGTCCACGCTGATGCGATTGTAGCTGCGCTTCACTGCTGAGGCGAGCATCGTAGCAAGAGCGGACGGCGGGACCGCCGCGTCCATCATCACGAATCCGAGCGTGGTGGCCATGTTGGGATGAATCATGCCAGAGCCCTTGGTCATCCCCGCGATCTGGATGGAGCCTTTCTTCAAGCGCACGTGACTGTGCGCGGTCTTCATCACCAGATCCGTGGTAAGAATGGCGCGCGCGGCATCTTCGAAACGATCCGGGGCCAAGCCCGCGATCAAAGCCGGCAGCGCGTTCACGATCAAGTGCGCATCGAGTTCCACGCCGATCACGCCGGTGGACGCGGGAAACACTTGCACGGGAGGCACGTGGAGCTGATTAGCGGCAGCATCGCAGCAAGCCAGCGCGACGCGATCTCCCGTCCGGGTGGCGCAATTGGCGTTACCCGCGTTCATCAGTACCGCGCTCACCAGTCCACGCGACTTCGTCAGGTTCCAACGCGCGATGCGCACCGGCGCGGCCTGCACGCGATTTTGCGTAAACACCGCGGCGGCCGACGCGGGAACATCGGAAACGATCAGCGCCAGGTCGTCCTTCTGGACTTTGCGGATTCCGGCGTACACGGCCGAATATCGATAGCCCAATGGTAGTTTCACGCGGTCTTCACTCCTAGCTTTTCGTTGTCTTTGAGATGGTGGCCGTTGAGAAACGCCTCGGCGGACATGCGTTTGCGGCCTTCCACTTGCACGTCTATGGTCTCAAGCACAGTCGATTCCCCGCACGCGATGAACAGCCGTTTCTTTTGCGCGGTCATCTGACCGGGCTCACCGGGCGGACCATCGTTTACAACACGCGATTTCCAGATGTGGAAAATCTGACCGCGAAAGAAGCTGTACGCGCCGGGCCACGGAAGGAAGCCGCGCGAGCGATTCAGGATTTTCGACGCAGGCCAATTCCAATCGATATCGCCGTCCTCCTTTGTGAGGATGGGCGCGTGCGTCGCTTCCGCCGGATCCTGTCTCACCGGCGCTGGATTGTCGCGCAACGTTTCAACCAGAAGCTCGGCGCCTGCTTCCGCGAGGCGCGGCCCGAGTTCCAGGGCATTCTCCTCTGCCCCAATCGCGGTCTCCCATTTCAAAAGCATGTCGCCGGTGTCGAGTCCAGCGTCGATCTTCATCGTGGTGACGCCAGTGCGTGTTTCGCCATTCGCGATGGCCCACTGGATAGGCGCGGCGCCGCGATATTTCGGCAGCAGCGACGCGTGCACGTTGATGATCCCGCGCGGCGGAATGTCGATGATCGCTTGCGGAATAATCTGTCCATAGCCCACCACCACCATCGCGTCCGGGTTTATCTGCTTTAACTGCTCGATGGCGCTTGCATGCCGAATGCGCTCCGGCTGATGCACGGGCAAACCCAGGCGCAGAGCAGCCTCTTTCACCGGCGATTGATTCAGTTGTCCGCCGCGGCCCTTGGGACGATCGGGCTGCGTGAAGACCGCAATGACGCGATGCCCCGCACTGACGACGCGCTCGAGCGTGGGAACCGCAAACGCTGGGGTGCCCAGAAAAATCAGCTCCATTCTCCAGCTTTCACCAATTTGCGAACTTTGCGCCGGATCAAATCGCGTTTGAGCGCGCTCACATGGCTGATGTACAGGCGGCGATTCAGGT
>DATHMO010000107.1:0-36283 GCA_035486995.1 Bryobacteraceae bacterium | reverse complement strand
AAACTCGCAAACACGTGCGCCGGATCCAGAGCGCTCTCGAAGCGCTTGCCCGGAATTCGGCACAGCCGGTTCCAATCCGCCAGAAATTCGCGATAGAAACGCCATTTCCCCTCCGCCGAAACGAAACTCTTGTGATAGCGTTGGTACAGGAAATAGTGGACGCTCTCGTCGTAGGCGGCCAGCTCTTCATCGCTGACGTCGGATGCCATCGCCAACTGCGCGGGCAGCATCTCCATGAGCGCCGTGAGCTTTTTGTAAATCGAAGCCACGTTTGGGGGCTCCGCGTCCGGATCGCTCACCGACGCGCTCCACACCGGCCCGCCGGGAACAAATTCGCGCCCCAGCGCCGCCTTTTCGAACGCGATCCGCTCGGGCAGGAAGTGATTGCAATAGCCGAGATTTGCGACCGAAGAAAGGAAGAACCGGTCCCGATCAGAGAAGGCTGCCACGCATCAAGTGTACATAGATGTACATGGAATGTATAGCTAAGTGTAGCTTGTCATTCTAAAACGTTGAAAACAAATGCTCGCTGGCTTCGCGATTGTGGCCTCGAAAATGCCGAATACTAGATATGCCGATAAAGGCCAAATTACCAAACGAACCCACCGGATACGCCGCGATCCTCGGCGATGTCGGTTTTCAATCGTTCCTATGGACCCAGTTCCTCGCCGCCTTCAACGACAACGTTTACAAGATGATCGTGTCGGTCGGCGCCGTCGAGCTCGCCGCGAATCAACTGCTTGGCTCGCGATACCTCGCCATCGCGGGCGCGGTCTTTGTTCTGCCATTTTTGCTATTCGCCGGTTATGCCGGCCAATTAGCCGACCGTTTCAGCAAAACGCGCGTCCTGCAAATCACCAAGGCATTCGAAATCGCCATCATGGGCGTCGGCATCGTCGCACTCTACATGCGCAGCATCGACATGCTGCTGATCGTTCTGTTCCTCCTCGCGATGCAAGCCAATTTCTTCAGCCCCGCCAAGTACGGCATCCTTCCCGAAATGATCGGCGAAGCGCAACTCACGCGCGCCAACGGACTGATCGAGCTTTCCACCTTCGCCGCCATCGTGCTCGGAACCAGCGTCGGATCGTTCCTCTTCGCGCGCTGGAAAGGCGAGCCTCTGATCCTCGGCGGAATGTTGTTGGCAATCGCCGTCGCCGGATCGCTGACAAGCTTGTTCATCCGTAAAGTCCCCGCTTCCGGATCGCGCCTCCCAATGCAGTGGAACCCGTTCGCCGAAGTCTGGACCGGCGTCAAGCACATCTATCGCGACCGTCCGCTTTGGCTCACCGTCGCCGGCATCTCATACTTCTGGTTTCTCGGCGCGCTCTTTCAAATGACTGTGATCTTGATCGGTAAAGACACGCTGCGGCTCTCTGACACGCGCACGGGACTGCTGGTCACAGCGCTAGCCGTCGGCATTGGCGCGGGCAGCATCGCAGCCGGGTGGCTCTCGGGCGACACCGTCGAGATTGGCCTGGTTCCCTACGGCGCGGCTCTGCTCGGCCTCGCGTCCATGCTTTTGGGCTTCGCGCACTCGTTCAGCACGAGCATTCTCTGGCTCGCAGCCGCGGGTTTCGCCGGCGGACTCTTCATCGTTCCTCTCAACGCGTTCCTACAAGAGCGCGCCGAACCCCAGCAAAAAGGCCGCTTGCTCGCGACCAACAATTTCTTGAATATGATCGGAGTGGTGCTTGCATCTGGTGCGCTCTACTTGTTCCACGACCTGCTGGCCTGGACGCCGTCGCATATCCTCGCCGCGCTGGGCGCGCTCACGCTCCTCGCCACCATCTATATCGCGTGGCTCGTCCCCGCCCCGCTCGTTCGTCTGATCGTTTGGACGCTGGCGAATCTCTTCTTCAAAATCCGCATCGTCGGCGCCGGCAACATCCCGAAAAAGGGCGGCGCGCTCATCGTTTCCAATCACGTCTCCTATGCCGACGCCATTCTGATCGGCTGCGCTACGCCGCGCTTCATTCGCTTTCTGATGTGGCAGCCGCTATACGAAACTAAATGGCTAAAGCCGTTCTGCCGCCTGTTCTACGCCATCCCGATTCCCACTCACTCCAAAGAGTCGCTGCGCGCGCTGCGCAACGCCCGCACGGAACTCGAAAAGGGCAGTCTGGTCGCGATTTTCCCCGAAGGCGAAATTACTCGGACGTCGCACGTGAAGCCCTTCGAACGCGGCGTCGACGTCATCACGCGGGGGCTCGATTCGAAAACTCCAGTAATCCCGGTCTACTTGGACGGACTCTGGGGCCACGCTCTCAGCCTGAAAGGTGGTCGACCGTTTGCAACGCGCCTGAAGCTGCGCTACGAAGTGACCGTTTACGTCGGCGAACCGATTTTCTCTGATTCAAACCAGGCCGACGTCAGCTCCGAGCGCCTCCACCAGCGCGTGCTCGAACTCGGCGCCAAGGCTGCCGAATACCGTAAGACTCCGGCCACAACACTCTCGCATCGATTTGTTCGAACCGCGAAACGGAACTGGTCTTCCATCGCGCTGGCCGATTCCACGGGCAAACAACTCACCTTCGGCGAAACGCTCACCGCCGCGTTGCTGCTGAAGAAGTGGATCGTTTCCCATTGCCGCGACTCTCGATGCATCGGCCTGTTGTTGCCCGCCTCGGTCGCCGGCGCGCTGGCAAACTTCGGCGTAACGCTGGCCGGCAAGACCGCCGTCAATCTCAACTTCACCGCGGGCGAAGAAGGCATGGCGCACGCGATTTCCCGGTGCGGGATCTCCACCATCTTGTCCTCGCGCACCTTCCTCGAAAAGGCCAAGCTCCCCGAACTGCCCGGAACCATCTTCCTGGAAGACTTGCTGCCGACGTTCACACCAATGTCGAAAGCCCTGACGATGATCTCCGCGCGACTGCTTCCCACGCGCGTTCTGGCGGGCACCGCAAACCCCGACTCGCTTGCCGCAGTGATCTTCTCCAGCGGCAGCACCGGCACGCCCAAAGGCGTCATGCTCTCGCATTGGAATCTGATCGCAAATCTCGATGCCACCGCGCAGGTCTACTCAGTCGATCGCACCGACTGCATGCTCGGCGTGCTGCCGTTCTTCCACTCTTTCGGCTTCAGCTACACACTCTGGTTTCCGCTGCTCAATGGCTTCAAAGCCGTGTTTCACCCTAATCCTACGGACGCCAAGGTGATCGGCGAGCTCGCGGGCGCGCATCATCCCACGCTGTTTGTTTCCACGCCGACCTTCTGCCTGGGCTACCTGCGCAAATGCACGCGCGAGCAATTTGCAACCCTCCGCTATCTTCTCGTGGGCGCCGAAAAGCTGCGGCCCGCGCTTACGAAATCGTTCGAGGAAAAATTTGGAGTCACGCCGCTCGAAGGCTACGGTTGCACGGAAATGGGCCCGGTGGTTTCGGTCAATGTCATCAATCACGAACGCTTGGCATACAAACCGGGAACCGTCGGGCGCCCGCTGCCGCACGTCGCGCTACGCATCGTGGATCCGGAAACACTCGCGCCGTTGGCCGCCGGCGAGACCGGACTTCTGCTCGTCTCCGGACCCAGCCGCATGCTCGGCTACATCGGCGATCCCGAACGCACCGCGCATTCGCTCGTCGATGGTTTCTATTCAACCGGCGACCTGGCCCGCATCGACGCCGACGGCTTCCTGCAGATTGTCGATCGTCTGGCGCGCTTCAGCAAAATCGCCGGTGAAATGGTGCCGCATCTGAAGATCGAAGAAGCGATCCATGAGATTCTGGGCGATCAGCCTTGCATCGTCATCGGCATCCCCGACGACCAGCGCGGCGAGCGTCTGGCCCTGCTCTACACGCAACCTGAGACCACGCCGGGCGAGATTTGGCAGCGCCTGTCCGGGACCGATCTGCCGCGCCTCTGGATTCCCAAGCGCGAAAACATCTACGTGGTCGAGGCCATCCCGACCCTCGGCACCGGCAAGCTCGATCTTATGGGTGCAAAAGCGAAGGCCATCGAACTGAGTACGGAGAAAGTCAATGCAAATTGAACTCGAATCCTCTCTCCTGCGCTGGACCGAAGCCGCGCTGCTCAACTCCGAGCAGGCCGCGCGCATCCGCGAGTTCGAAACCACCCGCGCGCCTCGCCACGCCAACCGCCTGCCTATTCTGATCGGTGTCACTTTCGGCGGAATCATGCTCGCTGCCGGAGTGCTGCTGTTCGTCGCGGCCCACTGGATCGACCTTTCGCCGTTCCAGCGCATGACGCTCCTCGTCCTCGCCGTCGGTGGCTCGCATCTCGCCGGAGCGCTGTGCGCCGATCGATTTTCCCCGATTGCCGTCGCGTTGCACGGCGTCGGGACGGCGGCGCTGGGTGGAGCAATTTTCCTCGCTGGACAGATCTTCAACATGCAGGAGCATTGGCCCACCGGCATTCTGCTCTGGGCCATCGGCGCGCTCACCGGTTATTGGCTCTTGCGCGACTGGCCGCAACTCGCGTTCTCGGCGCTGCTGGTTCCGTTCTGGCTCATCGGCGAGTGGTCTGAAGCGATGCCGCGCGACTTCGATACCGCTACCATCGCCATGATCTTCTGCACATTGCTCGCGATTTGCTACCTGAGTGTGCCCGAACGAACGTACAAATTGATCGGCGGCATCGGTCTGCTTCCGTCAGTTCTCCTTTTGGTTTTGAACCCGAGCTGGGGAAACACGCGAGGTTCGATGTCGGCCACCATGGCTGTCATCGGGCTGATCGGCGCATTTGCACTCCCGCTCGGTTTCGCTTTCATCTATCGAAGATCGCAAACTTGGATGAATGCCGTCGCGGCCGTCTGGGTCGGTGTCCTGAGCGCGCTCTCCTTCCAGCACACGCCGGTCTTGGTCTACGCCTGGTGCGCCGTCGGATCCGCCGGCATGATCGCCTGGGGCATCGCGGAATTTCGCGCCGAACGCGTCAACCTCGGCATGGCCGGCTTCGCCATCACCATCCTCTTCTTCTATTTCTCGAGCGTCATGGACAAGCTCGGCCGCTCGACAAGCCTCATCGTTCTCGGCGTCCTGTTCCTGGCCGGCGCCTGGTATTGGGAAAAGCTGCGCCGCAAACTAGTAGCGCGCGTCAACGCCGGAGGTGTCGCATGAACTCGCTTCGCAAAGGAATCATCCTCGGTGCGCTGCAATGCGCGCTGGTCCTGAGCCTCACGGGCAAGCTGCTGTACGATCGCGCCACTTGTCCGCGCGTTTGGGTGAAGACGCTGCCCTACGATCCTAACTTGCCCATCCGCGGCCGCTATCTTTCCATGACGCTCGCGCCCGATTCCGGCGCCGCATATTTCGATCGAACCAGCCATCAGCAAGTGGTTTTCTTCGTCACGGAACATCAGACCGCAGCCGATGCACTGCGCTTCCGCCCCAATGCCCCCGAGCTTTGGGCCGAGGTCACCATCCCTCGCAAGGGACCGCCGCGCCCAATCCGCCTGGGGATCAAGATCAACGGACAGATCCAACCTCTTCAGGAGGACTGATCATGGAATCGACTTATGCGCTTCCGCTGGCCGCCGCCTCGGCGTTGGTCGTCATTGCGTTCTTCGTCTTTGTTCCGCCCATCGCGCAGGACGAGGCCTATCATTTCTTCGCCGACGCTCGCACCCTCGCCGGCATCCCGAACTTCTGGAACGTGGCTTCGAATCTTCCTTTCGCCGTCGTCGGCGCCTTGGGCCTCCGGAAACTGCGCAGCCTCCACGATCGCGTTCTATTTTCGGGCGTTCTGCTGACGTTTTTCGGATCGGCTTACTATCATCTCGCGCCCAGCGATGCGACCCTGGTTTGGGACCGCCTGCCGATGACGCTGGTATTCATGTCGCTGCTGGCATGCGTTGTCTCAGGAGAAACTGAATCGCGATCCAGCCGTTGGCTTCTCGCATTCTTTGTCGCCTGCGGCGTCGCGAGCGTGCTGTGCTGGCGCTTCACCAGCGATCTGCGCGCCTACGTCCTCGTCCAATTCGGCCCGCTCCTTATACTGATCCCCGCGTTGTGGTTCGTTCGCGACGCGCGATTCCTCGCGGCCACGCTGGTGTTCTACGCACTCGCGAAGTTGGCCGAATTCTACGATCGCGGCATCTTCTTGGGATTGCCCATCAGCGGCCACAGCATCAAACACGTGCTCGCCGCAATCGCGACCTATTTCATTTACCGCTGGCGCGCTCGGGCGCTTTGCCCTAATCCTGTTCGCCGAGGGTTTGCACGTACGTTTTGCCGTACGGATAGAAAAGGTCCTTGCGCCCCTGCTGCCAAGCAGCTTTAAGCTCGGGCGTTGTGATGTCCCAATCCGGCCGGCATTTCTTGGTGACGGCACGCAGGTCCTGGCGAAGATCCTCGATCGTGGGCCGGCCGAAAAACCAGTAGCCGTTGTAGATCTTATAAACGACAAGACCGGGCTCGAGGACAATCACGTGCGGGATCATGGGATTGTTGACCGGATCGGTATATTCGGCGATGTCGAGATCCTTTTGCACCATGCGTCCCGCGTCGGAAAGAAACGGCCAGTGCGCGCCAATGCCGGTGCGATATTCATTGGTCAGAGTGATATTGTCGGTACTGATCGTCACCAGCCGGCAATACGCAACCTCGATCTCGCGATGGAGTTGCACAAGCCCTTCGGCCTGCCTGCGATCCTTGGGGCAGAAGCCTCCGCGGCTGAGCACCAGAACCATGGGATGCGGACCTTGGAGATCGGAGAGCTTGCGGTGTTTCGCAGTGTGGTCGGAAAGCTCGTAGTCGGGGAAGATGGCGCCGGGAACAATATCAGATCGCATTTGGACGTCCCAATGCATACCAGATTACGAAATCCGTCATTGGCGGGTCTACTCCCAGTTGCCGCATGCGCGACGCGTTTTGCCCACGGTGGTGCTGGCCATGCATGAATGCCTGCAGCAACAACACGTGAGCGGGCGCTTCGAACGGACCCTTCGGCCCGCGCGGTAAGGCGATCATCTTGTCGAGATCGACAGACTCAAGCGCTGCGGTCAGGTTCGCCTGAGCATTCCGCATCGCTGCTGCCAGGTCGTCGATGGAATCGATTTCCTTCGCCGGGGCGAGGTCGGGCGTTTCTCCGCGCGCGAGACCGGTCAGCAGTTTCATCGCCGCCACCATGTGGTTTAGCCGCTTGCGGACCTCGGCATCTTCCAGCAGCGCGGCATTCTCTCGCAGCGCTTTCCAATGCGTCGCGTCGGCCCAAGCCTGATGTCGCGCCAAGTCCAGCAACATTTCTCGATGCATAATCGCTCCTTAGCGGCGGACGGCGCGCCCTGGAGCAACGCCTGCCACCAGTTCACCGTTACGAACGACGAAGGTCCCGCCAACCAGAACGAAAGGGATTCCATCGGAGTATTGAGCGGGATTGTCAAAAGTAGCGCGATCGATTACCCGGGCCGGATCGAAGACCGTGATATCGGCGTCGCAACCCACCTGCAATCGGCCCTTGGACTGGATCCCGAGCCTTTGCGCGGGCATCAGCGTCATCTTTCGCAGGGCATCCATCAATCCCAACGCTTGCTCCTCGCGAACATATTTGCCTAACACGCGGGCAAAGGTTCCGGCGCCGCGCGGATGGCCCTTTCCGTTCTCGATCACGCCGTCGCTCGCAACCATAACTGTCCGGTCAGCCATTGCGAGCCGCGCCACCTCTTCGGGGATGTTGTGGATGATCACCATGCCGCCCTGCTTGCGAAAGCGGACGAAGGTATCGGCATCAAGCCGCTCGCCGGTGGCAGCCCACTGCAAGTCGTGATAATCGATGCCCCCCAGATTGGCTTGCCAGCCGTCGGCGAATACGGCCGATCCGAGGTCGGTCATCGCCGCCGTATAGGGATAAGCTTCGGTCGTGACATCCAGACCTCTGCGGCGTGCGCCATCGATCATTCGCAACAATACAGGCGTTTGGCGAAGACCCATACTTGTGATGTGGACGACGTGCAACGACGCCCCGGCCGCGAGCGCATCGGCAAGCACCTCCTGCAAGGCGTCTACTGCTCCCGGCTCAACGGGGCCCGACTGGCGCACGTGAACATATACCGGCACGCGTCTCTCGGCGGCTAACTCGAACAGCAGCAGGATCTGCTCGCGCGGGACTCTCGGCGTGTACGCTATGCCCATCCCGATGCCGAGCGCTCCTTCATCCAGGCCTTGCCGAACCAACTCGAGCGTGAGGGTCCGCTCTGCTTCGGTTGGCGCCCGGTTCACTCCGGCTTCGCGCGGGAGGATCCCAGTGCTCGCGTCGTGCATTGCAATCTTGAGCGCCGCGATGTGACCGGAGGTGGCGCCGAAGTTGACCAACGCGTGGCCCTCCCGCTCCGCGTACCAGCTGGCGACCGGATTCACGCCGACTTCGAGCTCAAGCGCCGTGGTGACACCGTCGCGCGCTTTGAACGCGTAATTCTCGGGCGTCTGCCCGTGGGAATGCAGGTCGATGAAACCAGGAGCTAACACCAGACCCTTCACGTCCACCACCGTGGCGGCTTCTAGCGGCGAAGCTGATATCGCGGCGATACGACCGGCCCGAATGGCCACATTGCGTATGGCGTCCAGATTGGTTTCGGGATCGATTACACGGCCATTGGCAAGGACCAGATCGTAAGTCTGGGCGAAGAGGGAGATGGCGCTGAACAGCGCGGCCGCGAGCAGGCGCATGAATGTCTTCTATTGTGCAATAGTCAAGCGGGCTGATGGGCCTTGAGGAAGGAATGAATCTGCCGCACCGCGAGCGGGATTCGCTCCTTCGGTTCTTTCCAAGGGAAGATGCTTACTTCGGCTTTGGGCGCAAGCAGCGCGCACTCCATGGCGACGGCGTAGGGATGGGCGGGGACCTCGTCCGGCAGCACCAGGATTGGGTTTTGGCAACTGCGCACGAAATCGCGCGTGACGGTGAAGACGAAGTCGGGGTTGGTTTCGAACATGTTGGTCACGAATTGGTCGGTGGTCTCGATCGTGATCTCCGGCCGCTTGGCGATGAGCGTCGCGCCCCAGTTCTTCCAAAATGTGCCCGGGTACTTCGGGTCGCGCATCTCCGGACGCCAGCCCACCGGCTGCGCCAGCACAGCCGCGGCAATACGATTGGGCGCGCGCTTCAAGAGGCTCCAGATGAACGGGCCGCCGATGCAGAAGCCCATCACCATGAACTTGTCGATCCCCAGGTGATCCATCAGGCCGAGCTGATCGTCGGCGTAGGATTCCCACGGCCGCTCGACCTCCACAGGGCCCGTGGACTGGCCGCTGGGCGCATTGCGCAGGTCTGCGGTGATGCAGCGATGCTCGCCCTTGAACTCCTCGATCGCATTAAAGGGCGAGTTACCGGTGAAAAAGGAAATGGTGGAGTTCAGCCCTCCGCCGGGGATCAGCAACAGTGGGAAGCCAGAGCCGGCCTCTTCATAGTAGATGCGAACCGGGCCTTTCTCATAGAACTTGCCGGTTCCTGATTTGCTCGATTGCTGAGCAAATACGCGCGTTGCGGCTGTCGTCGCCATTGCCGCGGCGCTCGCTGCTAAAAGGGTGCGTCTGGTGGAACCCATAGTCGGCAGCCTCCTTAGTGGCGAATCTGAGAGGTGACGTCCTTGGTCTCGTAGACTTCGCAGTTGCCACGCTCGCGGACCAGCCCCGCTTCGGGATTCGTGGCGCGCCGTACAACTCGTGTCGGGTACACATACGGCTCAGCCAACACTTCCGGATCTTCCACCGTGACGTCGTACAGGAGCGCATCGCCTTCACGTTTGAATCGCTCGATGACATGCATTTGATCGGAGTGGAAGAAACCGCCGCGCCCCAGCCACGTGGTATCGGTGAACGCAACGGAGTCGAGCACCAGCGTATCGCCATCCCAGTGCCCCACGGTATCGCCCATGTACGTGATATCGAGCTCGGCCGATTTGGGATGCGGGCGGCCGTCGGTTGGGATCACGCGATACTCGCCGTATCCGCCTCCTGCATCGCCTCCGTAATAGAGGAACGTAACATCGCGGTCCGTCTGGTAGATGCGCCGGGGCGGGCCTTCGCGCGGAACGCCCAGCGGCTGGCAGGTCATCACGGGATCGTATTTGTTCGTCCACATGTCGAGCTGTTGAACTTTGTCCCAAAACTCAGGCTTGTAGAGTGGACGGCCCAGATTGCCGAACCTCGACGGCGAGTAGAGTTCGAAATCCTCGGTCTGGTTGGTATTGCGATTCGAGTCGGCAGACTGCCAGGGGCTGCGGCGGCGTCCGCCCCCGTTCATGTAATTCCCGATCCAGTCATTCCAGGCCCAGCTGCCCGTTAAGTCGGGATGCCCGCCCAGCTTCGGTGTGGGCGCCGATCTGTCTACCGGAGGTTCCATCTTCGCCATCACTCCGTGCGGGAGTTGCCCGGTGACCTTGATGGCCGTCTTCACGCTGGCTGGAACCGGCGCGACCACATACACGTCGCCGGTCTCCGTCACATCTGTTGTCAGCTCGCGCACCACCGCACCGTTTCGGCGCTCGGCTATCTTTCCTGCGTAGAGCACACCGATCTTGTTTAGGGGATTGTTCCAGTCTTGATAATCGCCGTATGTGAACTCCGTGGTCGAAGAGCCTTGCTTCACCACCACGCGCTCCGTCGTATAGCTTTTCGGATCGATGGTTGCTGTCCCGGTGGCCCCGGGAACACCGGGAATCGGGAACGTCACCACCGGCTTACCGTTCTCCCACGACACGGACGTTTGCCCCGCCTTCGCGACGCCATCCGCGAAAAGAGTGCCTGGGTTGGCTCCTAACCAGAATGTGTCTGTCGTCCCCGCCACGGCGGCTTTGGGTGCGCCCTGCGGACTGGCCCAAATTCGGATGAGGCGCTCCTGATCGGTCTCGGGCTCAGGCGTGACCTTCCCCTTCGTCCCGTCAATCTCGGCACCGGGAACATCTTCGTTCCACGCGTACAGCCCGCTGACCACTTCGATGTTGGAGTAGGTCTCTCCATTCGGTCGTGTGCAGGCGTACTGAATCCGCTGGCTGAAGCTCTGGTAGTTCGTGCTCGCGCGATATCGGGTGAGCGTGCAAGGCTGTCCGTTCACCTGAATGGTGCCTTTGCCCTGATACTCAAGGGATGCGACCATGTCGCGTTCGTCATGGCCTTTCAGCATGCCCGAGCCCCACATCCAGCGGAAGAGCACAGACTTCAGATCTTTGGCGTCCGCCGCGGGTGTGTAAGGTTCTTTTACGGGTCCGAAACCCTGCGCACCGGCTGTAAAAACTCCGCCGATTGTGCAAACGATCACGAGCGCGACTCGCGTCCAAACTATCCCTGGTCGCAAGGACATGATGGTCCCCTCCTAATGTGGAACTTTGGCACCGAATGCCTTTCGTCCGGAGCCATTTTACACCCAACGGCCTGGGCTCGGCTCTCGGCTCGTCGAAACAACGGGATGTATACTGGTTCGCACCCGGAGCTGAATTGCATGCCCTTCGCTATTGTGTTTTTCCTCCTATTTCTATTGCCCCAGTTTGCGCTCGCTCACCACGGCGGGGCCGAGTACGACCTGAAGACGACGGTGGTGTACAAAGGCAAACTCACCAGCGTCGAGATGATCAATCCGCATTCGTGGATCTATTTTGACGTCGTCGAAAAAGACGGGAAAGTGAGCCACCATCGATGTGAAATGCGATCCGTTCACGTGCTGCGGCGGTCGGGCTGGACTAAAGAGAATTTTCCCGTGGGCCAGCAGATCACAGTGGAAGCATCGCCCAACCGAACCGATCCGGATTCGTGCTACCTGCAAACGATCGTGGCGGCGGATGGGACGCGCATGGATCGCTATGGGCAATACGTCAAGGCGCCACAGGGCGGTGTGCAAGAAGTACGGGGACCAATTGCTCCGCCAAAAGTGGATCGGCCGGCGCGGCGTCCGACCGGCGAACCAAACATAGCCGGCGACTGGGCTCCAGTGCAACTGGTGATGGCCAACGCGCGCGGCACGGGCGGGGGATTGGTGCCGCTCGATCAATTGGCGGAGTACAAACCGGGCGATCGTCCAGCAGTTTCGTTCGCCGCACGCTCTGGAACCGGACCGAGAAACTATGGCGGAACCGAACTGACCGAAGCCGGAGAAAAGGCTGCCAAAGAATTCAAGCGCGAAGACACTCCGCGTTTTCGCTGCGAGACCACCAGCATCGTCTTTGACTGGACGTTTGACGGTCCGGTGAATCGGATCACGCAGAACAAAGACACGATCGTTTTGGAGTACGGTCAACTCGGGCTAAAGCGCACCATCTACATGAACGTGAAAGAACACCCACGTAATGTGAAGCCGACCCGCGCCGGGCACTCCATCGGACATTGGGACGGCGACACGCTGGTGGTAGACACGGCTGGTTTCCTGCCAGGTTTCTTAAATACGCCCGTCCGGAACAGCGATCAACTGCACGTGGTGGAGCGCTTCGTGCTGGATCCGAATAAGATGGCTCTGACGCGCAGCTACTCGGCCGAAGATCCCGTGTATTTGAAAGGAAAGTACACGGGGTCCGATACCATTCTGGTTGCCGATGCCCCGTACAATCCAGGCAAATGCAAGGAGCTGAACTTCATCGATTATTCGAAGGAGAAAAAGCGGTAGGAGGCGGTCGCGCGACCACTTGTGTCCGCATCCCGACACTGGAAGGCCCTTCCCTTGATTGCGGTCGTGTAACTCATTCATTCTGATGGCGTACGTCTGGTCTGCTCTAGCGGTATTATGCATGCAACTGCGCAGGCTGGATCATCGGCTATGTTCCGTTTCCCACTAACCAAACACCCCAAAACTTCGCGAGAACCGTTCAGCTTACAGACGCTTGAGAAGGCTTCACGGCTGCGCGGCGCCACTGTCACCGAGAGCATTTGTCCTTACTGCGCCGTCGGCTGCGGGCAGCTCATCTACAGCAAGGGCGGCGAGCTCATCGACATTGAGGGCCATCCGGATAGTCCGATCAGCGGGGGGCATCTGTGCCCGAAAGGGGCCAACGCCTATCAGCTCGCTGTCAATTCGCATCGCGTGAAGGAGGTTCTGTATCGCGCTCCTAACTCCGATCACTGGGAGACGAAGACGATGGACTGGGCGCTGGAACAGATTGCCCAGCGTGTGAAGGCAACCCGCGATGCCGATTTTACTACGCGCGACGAGCAAGGCCGCTTGCTCAACTCGGTGCGAAGCATCGGATCGTTGGGCGGCGCCACGATTGACAACGAGGAGAACTACCTCATCAAGAAGCTGCTCGGCGGCGGGTTGGGCGTGGTATCGATCGAAAATCAGGCCCGTATTTGACACAGCGCTTCGGTGCCCGGTCTGGGCGCCTCTTTCGGCCGCGGCGCGGCCACCAATTATCAGCAGGACATGGCCAATAGCGATTGCATCCTGTTCATGGGATCGAACATGGCGGAGGCGCAACCGGTCGGCTTCCGCTGGCCCATGAAGGCCAAGGAGAAAGGCGCGACCCTGATCCATGTCGATCCGCGCTTCACTCGCATGTCGGCGGTGTGCGATCTTTACGTTGGCATCCGCTCCGGGAGCGACATCGCGTTCCTGGGCGGCCTGGTGAATTACGTCTTAACCAACAACCGTTGGTTTCACGAATACGTCCAGGCCTACACCAATGCTTCGACGATCATCGAGGAAGGCTTCCGGGATTCCGAGGATCTGGCGGGGCTATTTAGCGGCTTCGACCAGAAGAACGGCGCCGAGAACGGCACCTATGATGCCAGGCAGGGCCATTGGGGCTACGAGGAGCACCCCAACGGCGATCACACGAAGTCCGCGCATTCGCCTGAGGCGAATTCCGCAAAAGATCCGCATGGGCGTTTCGGCCACTGCATGGATGGCAGCGGCGAACCATACACATCCCCGTACCAGGACATGACAAATGCACAGCGCGACCCGACTTTGCAGCATCCGCGCTGCGTCATGCAAATCCTGAGCCGTCACTTCGCCCGCTACACGCCGGAGGTTGTTTCCCAGGTGTGCGGCTGCACCCAGGAGGAATTTGTGCGCGTGGCGGAATTGCTTTGCAACAATTCTGGACGCGAGCGGACCACTTGCATCGCCTACGCGTTGGGATGGACGCAGCACACCACCGGCGTGCAGATCATCCGAACTGCCGGCATCCTGCAATTGTTGCTCGGCAATATGGGACGGCCCGGCGGCGGCATTATGGCTCTGCGCGGACACTCTACCATCCAGGGCGCGACCGACGTCTCCACTTTGTACGACACACTGCCCGGCTACCTGCCGCAACCGGCCGTACACAGGCCCGAGCACGAGGGTTTGACTTGTTACATTGATTATGGAGGGATGCCCACCGGCTACTGGG
This sequence comes from Bryobacteraceae bacterium, assembly GCA_035486995.1. Lineage (GTDB taxonomy): Bacteria > Acidobacteriota > Terriglobia > Bryobacterales > Bryobacteraceae > Palsa-89. The sequence goes on along the minus strand of DATHMO010000107.1, from coordinate 22,005 downwards.
CGAACTTCAGCAAATTTATTGTCAGCCTGCTCAAGGCGTGGTACGGCGAGGCAGCCACGCCGGAAAACGATTTCGGGTTCTCCTATGTGCCGCGTGTGGACGGCGACTACTCGCAACTGGCCTACTTCGATCGCATGGCGAAAGGTGGGGTCGACGGCTACTTCCTCTTCGGTCAAAACCCCGGCGGTGGCGGACCCAATGCCGGCTTGCATCGCGCCGGCTTGCGCAACCTCAAGTGGCTGGTGGTCCTCGACTGGTTCGAAACCGAGAGCGCGACCTTCTGGAAGAATGACCCAAATGGACCGCCGCCCGCTGAGATCGGGACCGAAGTCTTCTTCATCCCCGCAGCCGCCGCACCGGAGAAAGAGGGCAGCTTAACCAACACGCAGCGGCTGATCCAATGGCACAAGAAAGCCGTCGATCCGTCCGGCGATTGCCGCTCCGACGCCTGGTTCGTCTACAACCTGGGGAAGCGCCTCAAGCAGCTCTATGCCGGCTCGACCGATCCCAAGGACCGGCCGCTGCTGAATCTCACCTGGGACTACGATTTCGACGAGCATCCGCGTCTGCCCGATGGGACGCTCAGCCGCATTCAAGGCGAACCGGACCTGGAGAAGGTTCTCATGGAGATCAACGGTCATCGGCTGGATGAGATCGACCCGCGCACCGGGCGTCCTCGTCTTGTGAGCGGCTATTCGGAGTTGAAGGACGACGGCACCACCGCGTGCGGCTGCTGGGTCTATAGCGGCGTCTTCCCCGAGCCGGGCCGCAACCGGGCGAACGAACGCAAGATCACGGATAATCCAGTCCAACCGGAATGGGGCTTCGCTTGGCCGAACAATGTCCGCGTTCTGTACAACCGCGCATCGGCCGACCCCGACGGGCGGCCCTGGTCGGATCGCAAGAAATTGGTCTGGTGGGATGCCGAGAAGCGGCGCTGGGTGGGACCCGATAAACCGGATTTCGAACTGGAAAAGCCGCCCGATTACCAACCCCCTACGGGCGCGGCGGGCATGGCGGCGATCGCCGGCAATCAACCTTTCATCACGAAGGCCGACGGACTGGGCTGGCTGTATTCGCCGGGCATCAAGGACGGCCCTCTGCCGACGCACTACGAGCCGGTGGAGTCGCCTCTGGGCAACTTGCTTTATCCGAAACACAACAACAATCCGACGGTCCGCTTTTTCGAGGGACCGCTCAACCACATCGCGCACGCGCCGACAACCGAGTATCCGGTGGTGGGCACGACGTTCCGTCTCACCGAGCATTACTTGAGCGGGCCGATGAGCCGGTTCAATAGCTGGCTAAATGAACTACAGCCGGAGATGTTCGCAGAGCTGAGCTACGAGCTGGCCGCGGAGCGCGGTATTGTCCACGGCGGCTGGATGACGATCCAAACGGCGCGCGGCAAAATCGAGGCGCGTGCGATGGTGACGCGGCGGCTGCGGCCGTTTCCGATCGAGGGGCGCGTGATCCACCAGATCGGCCTCCCGTTTCATTGGGCTTTTGCTGGGGAGATCGTCGGAAGCAACGCGAACGACCTGACCGCGCTACTGGCCGATCCGAACGTGAGCATGCACGAGAGCAAGGCGTTCGCCTGTCAAGTCCATGCCGGGCGGCTAGAGGGCGATGCTCCTCACGCGACAGTGCCCACGGCGAACTGGCCGACGCTCGATCCGATTCCGGACACGCCTGCCAGCGCCCAACCGGAAGGAAGGCTGGGCCATGGTAAGTAATGACATGGCAAGTGACATGGTAAGTAGAGAAATGCAGCTGTCTGGCTTGGTCCAGATCAGCGATCCGCCGCGCGGCCCGGTGGCAGAGGTGGTGGAGCGCCTGATTTATCCGTTCCAGCATGGCGAAGCGCCGGAGCCCCGTCAGGCTACCGGGTTTTATACGGACACCACCGTATGCATCGGCTGCAAGGCTTGCGAGGTGGCGTGCAAGCAGTGGAACCAACTGCCCTCGGATGGTTTTAATTGGTCCGGGAATAGTTACGACAATACGACGGAGTTGTCGGCGTCCACCTGGCGCCATGTGAAGTTCATCGAGCAGTTTTCCGCCGGATCGTCAAGCGATGCCGCGCCTGGCGAGCCGGCCGTCAACCGCTGGCTGATGATGAGCGATCATTGCAAGCATTGCCTGGCGGCCCCGTGCCATCAGGCTTGCCCGACCGGCGCCATCATCCAGAATGAATTCGAGAACGTCTATATTCAGGCCGACATCTGCAACGGCTGCTCGTGCTGCATTGCGGCCTGCCCGTTTGGCGTGATCACTCGCAGTGAGATGGGCGGGCATTCGCACAAATGCACGCTGTGCTACGACCGCCAGCGCGATGGTCTGGAACCGGCTTGCGCCAAGGCCTGTCCGACGCAATCCATCCACTTCGGCCCGGTCGACGAACTACGCGAACAGGCCCGCCAGCGTGTGGAGGAGCTGCATCGTCGCGGCGTACGGCAGGCGTACCTTTATGGTGACGTCCCGAGTGAGACCTATTCCGAGATGCATTCCTTCTATCTGCTGATCGATCGCCCTTCGGTTTATGGCCTGCCGGATCAGCCGTTCAATCCATGGCTGAACATGATGGGCGATTACGTTCGTTCCGTCGCGGGCGGGTTCGCCGCTATCGTTGTACTGCTGGTGGTGGTGTTTCTTTTGCGGTCCTGAAATGAACGGTTACGCAAACATTCCCATAACCAAGGTGCCGGGCTGGCACGGCATCATCGCCTGGGACGCTTTGCTCAACGGCATGGCGATGGGACTGTTTCTGGCTGCGGCAGTGAGCGAGTTGGCTGCGCCTGCGCACTTCACCCCGGTGGCGAAAATCGCTTATCCGGTCGCTCTCGTGCTTTTGCTCGTTGATCTCGGATTGCTCGTTTTGGATCTGGGCGATCCGTTGCGTTTCCATCATATGCTGCGGGTATTCAAACCCGGTTCGCCAATGTCGGTGGGGACGTGGTGTCTGACAATCTTCTCGCTGCCCCTCACCGCGGCGGCTGCTCTCAGTGTGCTCGCCGAATTTGGATTCGACTTCGAGCGGGCTCGCATAGTGGCTGTTGTGGTGGGACTGCTGCCTGGCTTCGGCGCCGCTGCCTACAAGGGCGTCTTGCTCAGCACGAATGCGCAACCGGGTTGGAAAGATGCGCGCTGGCTGGGTGGTTATCTCACCAATTCGGCACTCCTGATGGGCTGCGCCGAACTGCTGGTCCTGTCCGCCGTGATGAAGCAAACGCAGGCGACCGCTATTCTCCGCACCGCCTTCAACGTGCTGCTGGTGCTCAATGTGATTCCCTTGGGACTGTTGTTTCGGAATCTCCAACCGGCCCATGCGCGGCTCTACACCCGCGAACAACAGTGGCGCGTCGGCGCACTCATCTTCGTTGCGGGGACGCTGATCCCTCTGGGGCTGATGCTGCTCAACGCCGGGGTGCCGTTCATACTTGGCTCCGTAGTTTTCCTTTTATTCGGGAGCTGGCTCATCCGATTTGTGTACGTGAAGATTCCGCACACGGCGCCATTGGTGGGAGGAGAGTCTAAGTTGCCATGAAATTATTCCTCAGGACAGCACTTGCGGTCGCTTTCCTCGCGGTGCGATGGGCCGCGGCGGAGGAATCCAACTTCGGCGTGGGTCCGCAGTACGACACGGCGCACGTATATGTCAGACCTGAGGATTTCGACGGTTTTGTCAGCAGTCTGGTCGCCACCTTCGGAGGGACAACCACAAAACAGGGAGTCTTCACTGTCACTCCGACGCCTAGTAAGACCAAGTCGCAACTGGTGCTCACTCCCTCAGGTACTCTGTCGGTTTTTGGCTTTCAGACACCCGTTCCGTATCCGTTCGGAAATGAACGCACGGGATATCTGGTAACCGACCTGGACGCGGCGGTGCGCTCGGCGGAGGCCGCGGGCGCCGATTTGGTGGTTAGCCCGTTCAACGATCCCATCGGCAGGGACGCCATCATCCAATGGCCCGGCGGCGTGAATATGCAGCTCTATTGGCATACCACGCGGCCCTCGTATGCGCCGCTCCAGAACATCCCGGAGAACCGCGTCTACGTGTCGGCGGACCGGGCCTCGGCGTTCGTCGAGAGCTTTCTCGCGTTTTCACGAGGGAAGATAGTGTCGGATGACGCGAGCGCGCCGGGCGTGGAAATTGGGCGCGCTTCCGACAGCTACCGCCGGATACGCATCTCGTCGGTGTACGGGGCGATGGTAGTGCTTGTGACCGATGGCCGGCTGCCATACCCCTACGGCCGTGAGACCACGGGCTATGAGGTTGCAATGCTGGCCGCTACGCTGGCGAAAGCGAAGGCTGCGGGTGTTTCGGTTTTGGATGGCCCATATACATCCGGTGGCCGAGAAGCGGCGATCGTCCAGTTCCCCGGCGGCTACGTCGCCGAGATTCACTCGATCGCATTGAAGGCGGGCAACCCAGGCAATGTCCTTCGCCATTGAATATCCAGCATCCAATCCGAACAGAGATGGATCTAACGAGTGGAGAAATTATGGCCACGTTGCAAACTCGAGTCTCTCCTTCAGAACATGTCACATCGTCCAACCGCTGGGTAATTCCAATAGCGGCAGTCGCAATTCACATCTGCATCGGCTCGGTATATGCATGGAGCACGTTCAATCGGCCCATTCAAGCCCTTTTTCCCAACGATCCATGGTGGTTCAGCCCGCCGTACATTACGTTTAGCACGGCCATCATTCTGCTGGGATTGAGCGCCGCGTTTGGAGGTCCTTGGGTGGAGCGCAGGGGACCACGAGCGGCAGCCGCACTTGCAGCGGTGCTGTTTGGGAGCGGATTGATTGTCGGTGGCATCGGCTTAGCGTTCAAGCAATCGGTGCTGGTCCTTTTGGGTATGGGGGTCATCGCGGGGATGGGCTGCGGAATCGGGTACATCGCGCCTGTCAGCACGCTGGTGAAATGGTTCCCGGACCGCCGGGGAATGGCCACCGGAATGGCGATCATGGGATTCGGCGGCGGCGCATTTCTGGCTGGTTATTTGAACGTTTATTTTATGAACCGCTTCGGCGTCGCCAGCACGATCATCGCGCTCGGCCTTACGTATTTCGTGGTCATGATGATCGGCGCATTTCTTATCCGCCGTCCGCCGGAAGGTTGGAAGCCCGAAGGTTGGGTTCCGCCCGTAAACCGGGACAAGATGATCACGAACTCCCAATTCACTCGGAACCAGGCGCTCCACACCGTGCAGTTTTATTTGTTGTGGGGGATCTTGTTCATCAACGTCACAGCGGGCATCGGCATTCTCGCGCAAGCTTCTCCCATGATGCAGGACATGTTCCAGAAGACCGCTCTGCAAGCCGCGGCGGTGGTTTCGCTCATCAGCCTGTTCAACGCGGGCGGTCGATTCTTTTGGGCGTTTTCCTCCGATTACATTGGCCGGCGTAACACGTACATCGTCTTCTTTGTTACTCAGGGCATCCTGTTTCTGTTGATTCCCAGCTTGGCGGGAAGAGGCCAATGGGTCATTTTCGAAAGTGCTCTGTTCGTGGTGTTCACGATGTATGGCGGTGGTTTCGCCACGATTCCGGCGTTTCTCGCCGACATGTTTGGAGAGCACAATGTCGGTGCAATTCATGGTGCTTTACTGACGGCGTGGAGCGCCGCGGCCGTCGCCGGTCCAGTGATCATTACCGAGCTATCCAGCCGCGCAAAGGCAAACCTCGCACCCGGCGCGAGCAAGATTCACATCTATGACCAGCCGCTCGAGGTGCTGGCAGCCCTGCTGGCTGTTGGTTTCGTCCTCACGCTCCTGGTGCGTCCAACGACGAGCGCAAAGATCAGCTAAGCTCAGTAGCGGTAGGCTGCCGATGGAGGCACCATGCATAAGTGCATCGCTATAGCTTTCGTTTTCACCACGCTGTGTTTTGCGCAACCCGCTACGCCGGATGCGGCCAATCCGCTGTCAACGTGGCTGCGTGACGCGTACACCAGGAATCGCAACAATATCGTGCGCATGGCGGAGAAAATGCCGGAAGAGAATTACGGCATGCGGCCTGGAACGCAGCTCGACGTACGCACCTTTGGCCAGCAGGTGACGCATGTCGCTACCTTCAACTTCCTGTGGTGTTCGCAGGCCAAGGGAGAAAAGAATCCCAATCCCGGCGGCCTCGATAAGCTGACCTCGAAGGCGGAGATCATGAAGGTGCTGAACGATGCGTTTACGTACTGCGACGGCGCCTATGGCGCGTTGACCGACGCCTCCGGTGCGGAAATGATCGACATCACACAAGAAAACGGCCGCCAGACGCGCAATCTGCGCATGGGGCTGTTGACGCTCAATTACGGCCATAATAACGAGATTTACGGAAGTATGGTCGTGTATCTACGCATAAAAGATATTGTTCCACCGGCCTCCGAGCCTCGTCCGCAACCAAAAAAGTAGTGGCGGCTGGCGCGGGTTAGACATGATATCCTACGCTTTCAGTTTGAGACCGTCCCGCTTTTGCGGCCGCGTTCTCTCTGCATTCATTCACACTGAGACCATACATGAAGCTTACTTGGACCAAGATCGACGAGGCACCCGCACTCGCGTCGTACGCGCTGCTGCCCATCCTGCGAGCGTACTTCAAGGGGACCGGGGTGGAGATCGAAACAGCCGACATCTCGCTCGCCGGACGTATTATCGCCAACTTCCCTGAGTGTCTTCGGAAAGACCAGCAGATTCCCGACGAGTTGACGCGGCTGGGAAAGCTGGCGCAGACACCAGAAGCCAACATCATTAAGCTCCCCAACATCAGCGCCTCGATTCCGCAACTCCGGGAAGCGATTGTGGAGCTTCGCGGGAAGGGCTACGACATACCCGACTATCCCAACCAGCCGTCGACGGACGAGGAGCGTGCGCTCGAGGCTCGCTTTGCGGTGGTCCTGGGCTCGGCGGTGAACCCCGTATTGCGCGAAGGCAATTCGGACCGTCGTGCTTCAAAATCGGTGAAATCGTTCGCGCAGAAGCATCCACACCGGATGATGAAAAGCTGGCCGAACTCCGGGTCCGTCACGCGTGTCGCCCACATGAATAGCAAGGACTTCTACGGCAGCGAGAAATCCACGACGGTGGGCGCCGCAACCAACGTGCGCATCGAATTCGTGGACTCGGCCGGGGCGGTGAAGGTGCTGAAGCAAGGCATCCCGCTGCTTAAGGGCGAAGTGATCGACTGCGCGGTGATGAACGTAGCCGCTCTACGCAAATTCTATGCGGAGCAGATAGCCGCCGCGAAAGCTGACAACGCGCTGTTGTCGCTGCATCTGAAGTGCACCATGATGAAGATCTCCGATCCGATCATGTTTGGGCACTGTGTGGCAGTGTATTTCGCCTCTGCCCTGGAGAAGCATGCCGGCGCGATCCAAGAAATCGGTGCCAACGTCAACAACGGACTGTCCGACGTCCTGGGCAAACTCGACCAGCTTCCGGCCGGGAAGAAAGCCGAGATCGAGGCTGATATCGCAGCTTGTTACGATCGCGGTCCAGGTTTGGCGATGGTCGATTCGCGGGCAGGTAAGACCAACCTGAACGTTCCGAGCGACGTGATCATCGACGCGTCGATGCCGGTTGTGATTCGAGACGGCGGCAAGATGTGGAACAAAGAGGACGCGCTCCAAGACACTGTGGCCATGATCCCGGACCGCTGCTACGCGACCATCTATCACGCCGTGATCGAGGACTGCAAGAAGCACGGACAGTTCGATCCGGCCACCATGGGCAGCGTGTCCAACGTTGGGCTCATGGCGCAGAAGGCCGAAGAGTACGGTTCGCACGACAAGACGTTTACCGCGCCCGGCAACGGCACGATTCGCATCGTTGATGCGGGCGGCAAGACGCTGCTCGAACAGAGCGTCGAGCGCGGCGATATCTTCCGCGCCTGCCAGACGAAAGACGAGGCCATCCGCGATTGGGTAAAGCTGGGCGTGTCTCGCGCGCGGGCCACCGGCGTACCGGCGGTGTTTTGGCTCGACCAGGATCGTGGCCACGATGCACAGATCATTCAGAAGGTGAAAGCCTATCTGCCCGCACATGACCTCGCGGGACTGGAAATCAAGATCATGAAACCGGTGGACGCGATGAAATTCTCGCTAGAGCGAATTCGCCGCGGCGAGGACACCATCTCCGTCACGGGGAACGTGCTTCGTGACTACCTCACCGACCTGTTCCCGATCTTAGAATTGGGGACCAGCGCTCGCATGCTCTCCATCGTCCCGCTGCTCCAAGGCGGCGCAATGTTAGAAACCGGGGCCGGCGGTTCGGCGCCCAAGCACGTACAGCAGTTCGTGAAAGAAGGGCATCTGCGCTGGGACTCGCTCGGTGAATACTGTGCGCTGGTACCCTCGCTGGAGCTGATTGCGGCGAAGACCGGCAACCGGCGCGCGGCGCTGCTTTCGAAAACGCTCGACGACGCCATCGGCCGCTACCTGGAAGACGCCCGTGAGCCTTCGCGCAAGGTAAACGAGATCGACAACCGCGGCTCGACGTTTTATCTCGCGTTGGCGTGGGCCCAGGCACTCGCCGCCCAGGACGAGGACGGGGCGTTGAAGCAACGCTTCACTCCGGTAGCCGCTGCGTTGGCTGCGAACGCGGACAAGATTAATCAGGAGTTATTGCTGGCGCAGGGCAAGCGGGTGGACATCGGGGGGTATTATTTGACGGACGACGCTAAGTGCGCCGCGGCGATGCGGCCCAGCGCTACGCTGAACGCAATCATAGATGGAATGTAGTGGACCGGACGTTGGCTTCCGTTACTTCTTCCGATTCCGCGTAAGATACGCCACTACGTCTTCCAGTTCCGTGTCGCTGACTTCCGTCTTGCGCGTAATGGGCATACCGTACAACCCGTGCCTCACGACGCTTTTGATCATCGCCGGCGCAAGATCCGTGCGTTGTTCAAGCACAGCCGGAAGCTTGCCCTTGTATTTCACGGCTAGTGCGGAGGTGCCGGCTAAAGCCCCATTGCCAAACATGACATTCTTGGGCGCCACCGCTCCGTGGCAAGGAGCGCACCATTTTTCGAAGACGGCCTTTCCGTTTGTCTCCGAAGGCGTCTGAGCTAGAAGATAATTTCCAGATCCAACAACCAGGAGGAGCAGGACTGTCTGTCTCATGCGCGGTTCTTCCTCATGCTCGCCGGCCAGATTCCGTAACGGCCCGGCGAAATAATCCCGTTGGGGTCGATGCTGTCTTTTAGCTTTTCCTGGAAGCGCAGTAAAGAGTGGTTATTGAAAGAATATTTGCTGATGAGAAGGTCCTGAAACGTGGGGCTAGTACGATAGCCGACCCAGCCATGCTCGGCGCAGCGGTTTATCACTTTCTCGAAGATTGCCCGGCTGTGTGCATTCTTTTCGGGGTCGCGCCAGGTGGGTACGGTGGTGCCGGTCCAGAAACAGCGCGAATAGTAAGTAAACGGCGTGGGAAAAGGATTTCCCTGGGCCGGCATGCCAAGTTCCTTGTAGGTTTCATATAGGACGCGCGCCGCTTCGAACAGGGCCGAGGCTTTGCGCGGGATAGTGACAAAAAGGTCGGCGTGCCCGTCCGGGGGGTCGTTTGCGTTGCCCGCATTCCGCGCCACCATGTTGAAGACCTCAAGCGCGGGAATTCCCAGGCGAGGCTTGTCGGATTGGGTCGGTTCTTTTTCCTTGGGGATGGGCAGCGTCAGAAACTCGCCGTCTTGGAAGGCCGCACCGGCAATCGCCTTGCCGATACGCCGCTTGGCAGCCTGCCAGGTGGCGCGAACCGTTTCTTCCGGACCATAAAAATAAAGCTGCACAGACCAGGCTGGAAGCTTCTGCGCTGTCACGAAGTTCTCGATCGCTTGCGCGGAAGGCCAGCCATTTTGCATCAAGCTCGCCATGGCGGCTGCGCCCGGACCAAACGCTGACCGTCCGGCAGGACTGCCATACTGGGGCATCCCTGTCAGCCCCAAATCTTCCAGGTAGCTAACTTCATACACCAGTGGGTCCAAATCCTGGTGGCGCGGCACAGTGACGGTACCGGACAAGAAAGCTTCCGGCATCGGCATCAGCCAGAAACCCATCTTGGTGACGATTCCAAAGTTCGATTGAGCAAACAGGCCGTCCACGTTGGGGCCGGCGCCGTAACGGAAGTCCTGCCAGCTATCCGCGTTGGGTACAGCACCCATTCCCGTGCGGATCACCTCTCCATCCGGTGTCACTACTTCCATTCCGCAGTGCGAGCTGAAGTGATCGCGAAACGCAGCCATCGTATAGCCGGCGCCATGATCCAGGCTGTTACCCATTGGACTGCCCCATCCTGGGTCCGGCACATCCAGCATCAGCTTAAGGTTGCGTTCCCGGATGTGGTTGTAAAGATCGAAATACGAAACGCCCGGCTCCACTAAGGCGAACGCCCGCCTTTCGTCGACTTCCAGGATGCGGTTCATGCGCTTCAAGTCCACCACGACGCTGCCGCGCATATTGGGGGCAGATCCGCCGTAGGTGAGGTTGCGTCCGGTTGAGATCGGGTACAGAGGAATGCGGTAACGATTCGCGATGCGAACAATCTGCTGCACTTCCTCGACCTTGGCCGGGGCTACTGCAGCCGAGGCTACGCGCTCCTCCGGTTCGCCCCAATTGATGGAGTAAGAATCGCGATAGAGTGCGACATCTTCGTCCGAGCTGAACACCCAGCTCGCGCCCACGGCAGACCGGAACTGACTCAGGGCCGCATTGAAGTCCGCTTCGTTTACATTCGGAGGTAAAACCATTTAAATATTTCCTTCCGTCTTCAGGCAATCATCCACGAAACGAGCGCCGTTTTGGCTCCCGGAGAAAATGGGCCGGTGCGCTTTTGAGCGGATGTATGGCCTGCTCCATTGATATTGAGCCGGCTGATATCGAATTGGCCGAACAGCACAGCGATGGCGCGTCCAAATCCGGCTTCCGGCGGCAAGCTGTGTGCAGCCGCGACGAGCGACGCCGGCCCAACAGCCATGTGTTGTGTGCGCCCGTTTTGATCAATCATGTGATCCGCTCGAAAGATCACACGCATGCCCACGTCGCGCGCCAATTCTTCGATGCAAAACAATGCAGTGCGATCCGTCAAACCGGTCACAGGCAAACGGTTTTCTCTCAGATGCACTCGCAGATTGTCATACCACAGTTTGGCGACATCGCCGCGAATCGGCGAAGTGCAGACGCCTGCGCTGAGCAGCTCGGCCGCGAAACCCCGGCACTCTGCGAAACGTTCGTCAAAAACGGCTCTGAGGAACGCGAGACGCGCCCCCGTTGGCGGCAGGGCCCTGCCAGAATCAGGCATTTTGACGAGGACTCCGGCTACCGTCGCCGCACCGATTTTTAGGACGCCTCTGCGGTTTACCATTTCACCCCCAGCGAGAATCTTTAGTTGCTGAGTGTATCATTCGGCGCCACCTCTTCGCGTCCCCGGCGGCGCAGAGCCTTCAAGTGCGAGGCGTCGATCGCCAATTCGCCATCACAGACGAATGATGCCGCGGCGGGTTGCGATTGCGATAGCTTCCGTACGATCTTTCGCTCCGAGCTTCGGCAGGATGCGGCGCATGTGGACCTTTACCGTGGCTTCGGATATGCACAGGAGTTCTCCGATATCGCGGTTTCGGTTTCCATTACAAAGATGCACCAGAACCTCTATCTCTCGGTCAGTTAAGTCATCGTCCCCCAAGTGCGCGGCGAGCTGCAGCGCCACTTGAGGCGGGACATGCTTCCTCCCGGCATGCACTTCGCGAATCGCGCAGAGCAATTCGTCGGGAGGCATGTTCTTGAACAGGTATCCGTAGGCTCCGGATTCGAGCGCTCTCCGCACTTCCACGTCGCCCTCCAGACTCGAAAGCACGATGATGCGAGCTACGGGAAATTCGGCTCGGATCGCGGTCAACGCGTTGATTTCATCCAAATCGGGCAACCGGACATCCATGATGGTGACGTCCGGCCGATGTTCCCGGTATTGACGAATAGCCTCTTGACCTCTCGATGCTTGAGAGACCAGCATCATGTCCGGCTGATGGTTGATGATCGCGGCTACTCCCTCGCGAAAAAGCGGATGCTGATCGACACTGAGGACTCGAATACAAGTCCGATGCGCGCTTTTCGCACGATCAGGCCGCTGCAGCACCGGGCAGTGGTGCCTCGTTAGCGGACGACGTTGTGGGGCCATGCTGGGATGCTACCAGCTGAGGAGAAAACCATCTTGAACGAAGTCGCTGGAATCGGAACATTCTTGCTCAAAGGTCTGGCGTCCGGCCGAATCGTCCGCTAATGGAGGCCTAACGTTCTCTCCATCGGGCCAGGCTAGGCGGCATTCCGGTCCGCCGCCGGAAATGCCTTGCCAGATGGCTCTGGTCGGAAAATCCAGTGGTGGCAGCTATTTCCGCAAGCGGGAGCCTCGTTTCACGCAACATTCGCTCGGCACGTTCCAGCCGGCGGCTCAGGAGGTAACTGTGGGGCGGCATACCCACCGATTGGTGGAACGCGCGCGCGAAATGATGCGTGGAGAGCCCGGCCATGGAAGCCAGGTCCTCGAGGCCTATTCTCTGGTCCAGATGGGATTCCATGTATTCGCAGATGCGTTGCGTCACTACCGGCGGCAATCCTCCGCGGCTGCGGGCAGGCGGTTCGACAACCGGCAAATGGTCCAGTGTACTGATGCGGGGACGGCTATGCACGAACGCTTCGGCCCAGCTACGCGCCGCGCGAGATTTGCTCAGCGGCGGTGTAAGCAATATGCACCACCCCACGCCGCTGCCGGCACGCGCGAACCGAGCTGAAATGTCCCGATCGCCAGCCTGCCGGAAGATCGAAGTGTCATATTCGAAGACCGTCGAAAGAATCCGCCCGTCGGCCATGCTCTGATCAGTGAGGCCAAGGGCGCTCCGCGCGACCCGATCAGCGCCCACGATCGATTGGTTCTCGTCGACAGCCAGAACCAGCGCGGATTCGTTCCCGGGCGGCAGGGCGGCGATGGTCCAGCTATGCCGGAAGTGCTCCCGAAACAAGCGCTCCTCGATGGCTCGAGCCGCTACGATGACGGTATCTAGAACCAAAGGCAGCGGCCCCTTATCTTCGTTCCCCTCGATTCTGGAAACGTCGAGCACCGCCACTAACTGGCCGTGCGGGTCGAAGATCGGCGCGCCCGCGCAACTGAGCTGCGTGTGCCGGCTGCGGAAATGCTGATCGGCGTGCACCAGAACCGGCCGTTCACCGGCAATGCACGTGCCGATGCCGTTGGTTCCTTCGGTTTGCTCCGACCATACGCCGCCCACCCAGATGCCCCACTGCTTGAAAGCGTCGGCATGGCTTTCGTCGCCGCGGTGATGGATGGCTACCCCGTCGCGATTGCACAGAAGAACGACATAGGCGTGCTGGCGCACCACGGCGTAAAGGCGATCGATCTCATCCTGGGCTAGCGCCAGGAGGTTCTCCATCGGTTCGCGGGAGGCTTTCAACTCGTGTTGCGTGATGATGTGGGGCGCCGAAAGATCCCGCGCGTCGAGCCGATGGTCGACCAGGCTTCTGCGCCAGGAGCCGAATATTTCCTCCGGTTCAGCCAGCAGATTTTCGCTGTCGATGCTCAGTTCGACACGGTCACCGTGAGACAATCCCTCGGCTGAACTGTCGATGGCGCGCTGAGCCGCGGTTGCCATGGTTTAAGCGTGTCGAGACCGAGTTTCCGCTCGCATGGTTACGATTGTCCCACTCTGAGGGTGGCACTGCACGCGATCAGGACCTCGCCTCGCGGCGTTGCAGAACGACATATAATGAGAACCATTTGTTGGCTAGAAAGGATATCTGCTTGTCCGGTCCCAGTGCGATCTCTGCAGTTCTGCTTGTCGCGTTCAGCTCCCCGGCAACCGTGGCCGCCGCCTCGTGCGAGAGCCTGGCATCGCTCACGCTACCGCATACCACCATCACCCTGGCTCAAACCGTCGCAGCCGGCGAGTTCACGCCATCTGCCGCGTCGGCTCGGGATCTTGGCGCACCGGTGGACTGGAAGCAAGTACCCGCTTTCTGCCGAGTGGCCGCCACGATTCAGCCCGTACCCGATTCGAACATAAAGATGGAGATTTGGCTGCCATTGCCAGGAACCGCCGGCGCCTGGAACAACGAGTTCGAGGCCGATGGAAACGGCGGTTGGACGGGCACCATCAATTACAAATACCTCGGCGCCGCACTGCTCAGGGGCTTTGCCGCCGCTATGACGGACACCGGGCATGAAGGTGGCAGCGCCGATTTCGCGCTGGGTCATCCCGAGAAGGTGATCGACTTCGGCTATCGCGCCGTTCATGAAATGACCGTGAAGTCGAAAGCCATCATTGAAGCTTTCTATGGGCGCGCTCCCAAGCGCTCGTTGTGGAATGGCTGTTCGGCCGGCGGCCGGGAGGGGCTGAAAGAAGCGCAGATGTTCCCCGCAGATTACGACGGCATTGTCGCGGGCGACCCGATCGCCGATTTTGTGGGTAGATCCCTGGGTGGTGTTTGGATGGCGCAGGCGGTCCATCACGACGACACAAGTTTGCTGTCGCCGGAAAAATACTCTGTTCTTCACCAGGCCGTTCTGAATGTTTGCGATGCCGCGGACGGAGTGAAAGACGGCGTGATCGAGAATCCCATGCTCTGCAACTTCGATCCGGCAGCCATCATTTGCAAGGCCGGCAACAGCAGCGGCTGCCTTAGTGCTCCTGAAGTTGAAGCCGCGAGGGAAATATATTCCGGCGTGGTGAATTCGGCAACGAAGGAAGTCGTGTTTCCAGGACTCATGCCGGGCAGCGAACTCGGATGGGGAACGCAGGCCGGGCCGCGCCCGTTCAACGCGGCGACGGATTACTTCAAGTACATCGTCTTCAAGAATCCTGAATGGGATTACAAGACGCTCAACTTCACCGGCGACATCGCACTTGCCCAAAAGGCAGACCACGACACGATCAACGCCACGAATCCCGATCTCAAAGCGTACTTCCAGCGAGGCGGGAAAATTCTCCAGTATCACGGCTGGTCCGATCAACAGATGTCGGCTGCCACCAGTCCGAAGTATTACAACAGCGTCCGAGACACTGTGGGCGACCGGGCGCTGGTGGAAAAATCTTACCGTCTTTTCATGGTTCCTGGAATGGGTCACTGCGGAGGTGGGGAAGGCACCGACACATTCGACAAGGTCGGCACGCTCCAACAATGGTTGAACAGCGGAAAGCCGCCGGACAAAATTATCGCGTCACGGGCAGAAGCTGGAAAGGTAGTCCGCACACGCCCCCTTTGCCCGTATCCTCAGACGGCCGTGTACAACGGAAGGGGAAGTACGGACGATGCAGAGAATTTCACGTGCAAATCGGCTCCGCAGAACCAGAGCGAACTAGGAGGGGAACGTCGATGAAACGCTGTTATTGGATTGGATTCGCAGTGCTCGTCGCCGGAGTAACTGGTCGCGCTCAGCAGACGGCTGGTCCGCAAGGTAGCGCCGTGCGAGTCCCCACCGCGCCTCCGCCTATCATCTGGCCCTCGCCACCACTTCCGGATGGCCCGATCGTTATGGATACGGGCATCCAACATCAGATCCGGCTGATCGTCACGAAAGGACTGATTCAGCCTTGGAGTATGGCCTTTCTCCCGGACGGCGGCATTCTCATTACCGAGCGCCCTGGACGCTTGCGTATCGTCCGCAATGGCGTGCTCGATCCGCATCCAATCGCCGGCGTACCGCAAGTCTACTCGCGAGGCTTGGCGGGCCTGATGGACCTGGCTTTGCATCCGCACTTCAGCGACAACAAGTTCATCTACTTCACGTACCACAAGCCGTCCGGCGAGTCGGGGATTATCACGCTTGCTCGCGCGCGATGGGATGGGACCGGGCTGGCAGACGTCCGCGACATCTTTTCGATCGCGACTGAAGGCGCCTTTGCATCGCGTATCGTGTTCGGCAAGGACGGCATGCTGTACATGACCGTCGGCACCGGCGACCCGCCAACCGCGGCTCGCGCGCAAGATCCGAACGATCTTTCGGGTAAAGTGCTGCGGCTGCGCGACGACGGGACCGTTCCGCCGGACAATCCGTTCGTCGGACGCAGCGGATACCGGCCCGAAATCTACACCATGGGACATCGCAATGCGTTGGGACTGGCCGTTCAGCCCGACACCGGCGCGATTTGGGAGTGCGAGGATGGGCCCAACGGCGGCGATGAGGTCAACGTCCTGCAGCCCGGCAAGAATTATGGATGGCCCCTCGTGAGCTACGGCCGCTTCTATCTTGGACCGCGCGTTTCGGAGATTCCGTGGCGCGAGGGCATGGAGCCGCCGCTGGTTTTCTGGGTGCCGGCGATCGCGATTTCAGGCATGACTTTTTACACTGGCGACAAATTCCCGAACTGGAAGAATAATGTCTTTGTGGGCGGGATGCGCCAGGGCGAAGTGCCCCGTTCCGGTCACCTGGAGCGGATCGATTTCAACGCCAAGTGGGAAGAGCTTCACCGCGAATCGATGCTTCGCGAGCTCGAACAGCGCATTCGGGATGTGCGCCAGGGTCCCGACGGTTTCCTGTACGTGTTGACGGCGGAAAACGACGGCGCGCTGATGCGCATCGAACCTGCGCCCGCAAAGAACTAGCGCCCGCAAAGAACTAGCTCCCACGGGCGGTGCTAGCCTGGAGAACAACCTACTCGGCGATGAGCGAAATTGAACAGTGGAACAAGCCGATCTTCATTATTGGCGCCCCCCGCAGCGGCACTACGCTGTTGCGGAACATGCTGAACCGGCATCCTGAGATTGCGATCTACCGGGCGTCCGACTTCTACCGGCGTTTTTACAAGCGTTCGCGATCGTTCGGCAGCTTGGCCGATCCGCGGAACCAGCGCCGCCTGGTCACGGAACTTCTCTCCAGCCGGGGAGTTCGCCGGATGCAAATGGATTTGCTGGAGCTGGAGGCCACGCTGCTCCGGGAAGCGAACAACTACGATAGCTTGTATCTATCGCTGCTGCGTTTTTACGCGCAGACGCAAGGCAAGAGACGGTGCGGCGATAAGGGCCACTATGCTGGGTTTATCGAAACGCTGTGTGAGTGGTATCCCGGCGCAAGTGTCATACACGTGGTGCGCGATCCCAGGGATGTAGTGGCGTCATTGCTGCGCGTCAAATGGGCCGATCAAAACGTCCTCGGGAATGCCCGCTTGTGGCAGCGTTGCAACGTTGACGCGAGCCGATCCCGAAATCGCCCTCAGTACTTACTGATTCGTTACGAGCAGCTGGTGACCCAACCGGAAGAAGAGCTGCGCCGTATCTGTGGTCTCGTTGGTGAGTCATACTCGCCAGCCATGCTAGTGCCCAACCAAGACCCTACGGCGGATCGTACGTGGCTTCACCGAGCGGAGGAACCCGTCACTACCGAAAGGCTGGGCAAGTGGCAGGAGCAACTAAATGCGAATCAAATCGCTTTGATTGAGTGGATGGTGAAACCACACATGCAAATGTTTGGCTACGAACCAGCCGGAGGCTCTCCTTCGAACCTGACAATCGCCAGAGGTCTAGCGGCGGCGGCGTACGATGCAGCCAGACGCCGGGTCCGTTTCACATTTTAGGGTTGATGGGTTTCCGGGCGCCGCGGGAAAATGACGTTGAGTGAATCGGGGAAGCGAGGCCGCGCGGCAGATCGGGTAGCTTTAGGTCTCTGGCTGCGAACTCCGCTTCGAAGCGACGAGTCACCACAGCTGGTAACGCAAATGAGCGTTTCGCCGTTGTAGGTGCCGGGACCTCCGACGTCCAAATAAATCATCCCGGGACCCGTTCCGCTCGGCACGGTCACGTTCATCTGGTATCCGGCCCCGACGGCGAGTGGAGTTCCCGGCTCAATGCCGGCGTAGTCAATAGGAGCTGTCACGCCGCCCAAATTGACTGACAAGTAGCTGAGGTAGGCGGCGTTGCCCGAGGAGTCCAGCGGGCCAAGGCCCGTGAGATAAATCTGCAATTCCTCACCGGCCACGGCTGGGTTCGAAGGGCTGACGATCGTATTGTCGCTGTGGAAGACGGCTGGTGCGGAAGTTGCACCGTTGAATATGCCGGGTTGGGTCTGCCCGACGTAGTTACTTACCGTGTTCGACGTTCCCAAACTGTTGACCACTTGAATGGAGGCGATGCTGGTGTCGCTGCCCAGCGGGAACACGGCATTGATCTGGCCGGGGCTGACGTAACGGACGGCCGTCGGAACCCCATTCACCAGCACTTGCACGCCAGCCAAGCTGGTGGGGAGCGTGGGATCTGTCGCAGTTGTGGTGGCCAGGTTGGCCCCGAAAATCGAGATGTATTCTCCGGGAGCGAACTCCGCGGTAAAGGGGACGTAACCGCCCGCGTTCACAATGCCGGTCGGATAGATATAGGGCGCGGAAGTGGGAGCCGACGTGTAATTAGGCCCCTCCATCAGGACCTCGATCCCCAAATATCCGGAGCTCGGCTTCGCCAAGCCGATGGCGAATGTTCCTCCGGGGCCGAAAAAGTATTCGCTGGCGTAATCGGCGTACGTACCGTCCGATGCGTTTAGCCGATCGGAGTAAGTGTAATCGACGACGAAGCTGCCGAATGCTGGGCCCACGGCTTTATCCTGTTGATGCGCTAGAATCTCTCCGTTGTTCTCAGTTGTGAGAACGTCATATCCGCCATAGGTGCTGTTGAGCCAAACACCGCCGCTTTTGCTGAACTGGGAATCGTCCTGAAAGATACCGCCTTCGTAGTATGGAACACCGGTAGCGAAGTAAGCGCCGGCGCTCTGGCGCACGCCGACGATGAAGTCGGTATCCGCGGGATCGCCACCGAAAAAGAAATTACCATCGGGCGAAAAATAGAAGTCTTTGGTGCCGGACATCAGGTAACTATCGAGATTGGACGTTGTGAGCTCGTTCCCGAATGTCACAGACGCAGCGCCGTCGCTGACAGAATACTTCACTCCGGAGAAAGCCGGCTGCGTCAAGGCTGCGACGTTCAAACCGAGGGCCCCGGTGAGGGCCGTGGTGGTGACTGTGCCGCTGGTGCCCGTCATAGTGAATGAGTAACCGCGCGTGTCTTTCAATTCAAGGGTCAGCGCGGGAATGCCTACACCGATGACGGAAAATGCGCCCTCGAACGATGGCGTCGATGTGGGCACCGGCGCCGCAACAAACAAGTCATTGTACCCGGTGTTGTTATCGGTGTTGTTCCCCACCGCGACTTTGGATGGGGACACCAGCAGATTGATCTCATCGCCCGCGAGTTGGGGATAAACGAATTGGAGCGGTGTGGACATGTAGCCATAGCCGCTTCCGCCGAGGGTGTAGGTGCCGCTGCCAGTAATCGATGTGACCGTTTTTTGGCCCGCATCGGCAGCCTTTGCGGTGAGCGTATAGGTTCCATTACCACCGAAAACGATATTGCCGTAAATCGCTACGGCTTCGTTAAAATCATAGGCAGAATTGTACCCACCGAGCCACGCAACGTGACGGAAGTAGTACGTGCCGTTCAACAAGCCATTTCCGCTGGTGTCCCAGCTTTGCGCGGCGGCGGGCCAGCTAGCCACCATGAACAGGAGCAAGGAGCTCCAAGCGAGTCGTTTCATACTTTGGATGTTGGATGTACCGGACGCGAGAAAACGGTACATCCCTCAGCATAAACTGTTTGTGAGTTTCCGGCGCGTTGGCCGGGCCCGGCATTCGCGCTCCGCCGGCGATCCCAGACCATGGGGTCGAAGGGTGGAAGAAGCGCAGCCTGTCATCGACCCGGTGCCGGACTCCCCGGCCAGAACCAAAGCGCGAATGAGTGATCACGATCGCTACGCCGGAGGTGCGCTAGCAAGTGTCCGCGGTGTTTCGCGTAGAGTTACTTTACCGTCTGGTGCGCCGCATCTTTTTCATTTTCCTGACACACGAACTCGATTAACTCCGTGTCGAGCATAACGCGATGGTGCACTGTGACGGTCCAGGGTTTGGTATAGGCTTTCGGATCATCGACTGTGACTTCGGTTTCCATGTTCCCGTAATTCAGCCGCCGGAACCGCTCGGTCATTTTTCCGGATTCCGTAAGCGGGCTGCCCTCGACGTCCAGCCACACATCATCCCGGAACCCGCTGCTTTCAACGACCAGCGTGTCGCCGTTCCATTTTCCAATTGAATAGCCGTACCACCAGGGTTCTGCTTTCTTTCCGGGCAAGGGTCGTCCGTCTATGAAAATTTGCCGAACCCCTGCGTTCGCTTCATATAAAATCACGATCAACCCAGGACTCTGAATGATCTTTCTCGGCTCTGGATGCGTGTGCAGTTGCATCACGCCGATCGGTAAACAGTGGGCGTCGGGATTATCCTGGTTGTTTCGCGCAACGCGCTGGCTCCGGAGCTCCGCGGCCCACGGCTGGAAGGGCAGACCACCCTCAAGCGTCGAACCGATATCAAAGAACTGAAGTAGTCCGGGAATGCGCACGCCGATGCCGGGAGATCTGGCTCCGGCGGGAGGAGGGGTCCCGGGCCGCGCATCTGGGCTATCCACGAACTTCCAGATGCCGGAAAGGTCTGGCTTGCCATCCGGGGTCCTCGGAGCGGGCCCAGTAAGGTTCGGCCTTCCGTCAGCGGTCTTCGGAACTCCCACAGTCGGATAAGCCGGCCACTGTGCGGAGAGTACCGAAGTCATCGACGCCAGAAGCATTACCGCGGCGCCGACAACCTTGCCGATTTTGACCGGCCTGGTCATCGAAGGTACCCTCAAAATTACTCCCGGACGACATCACTGTCAATCGAATCGAATGCGCGTAGCGGCGACACGCGGAGCTACACCTGCTTGCGGCGGAAGGCTGTCACGGCTAGGCCGAGCAGTCCCACGCCTAACACGGGCAGAGTAGATGGTTCCGGCGTAGCGGTGGTGGCTGGCGGAGACCAAGCACCCAACCCGCCGACTTCAGCACCGGCGTCACCAGGGAAATCGAGAGCACAGCCATGCGGCGAGGTCAGTGAGGTGGTGCAATCAACGTTGACACCGGACCCCGATACATCTGCGGTGGAGGCGGCGCCGTTCTCGGTGAGTATGGCCGTCTGTGGGCCCGCCGAGGACCCGGGTGCTGGAAATGGCTGCGCCGAGAGGAGTACCTCCCAACCAGTAATGTCCCCCGACGCGTCTGTGGTGATTTCAAAAAGCGCTCCCTGGGTGGAGCCTTGATTTAGGGAGGCTTCGAATCCGTCCGTGAACGAGAACGATGCTATATCTGCCAACGGTATTACAAAGTCGGTCTGACTCTCCAGTGCAGCCACCGACAACGTGGTGTCGAATGTCCCTGTCAGAGAGTATGTGTCACAGCTTGTTGTGTACGCGCCAAAGCAGACGCCATAGGAAGTCCCGGTGTACGAATAGACCGTATCAGCCTTTGCCGGCGACGCCCAGCTTATCGCGAGCAGCATAGAAAGAACCAATAGGCCGGGCACACGCAAGGCTCGGGAGCGCGGGGCGAATGCGAGTACGAGCAAAAGACGATGAAGCATGATGTCCTCTTTCACCCCGATACGGCGCAATCTCCCGCTAGGTGGCGTCAACTGGCAACGGCGAAAAAGTACTAGGGGTAGGTTGGCCTGAAATGGCATCGCCACAAAAGTCGCCACACTCCGGGCATGTGCGGCACTTTCAGGCGGGCTTGCAAGTGTTTGAGAAGTTCGGCTCCTCAGGTGGATGTATATCTCACCATCAGCGATTCGCGGTCCAACGTGGCCTTGCCCGACCTTTATCCTAAGGGCGCGGTTAGCAATGCGTGAAACTCGGATCAACGCGACGGCAACTTGAACACCCACAGTGTGGTGCCGCCCGCGGCGATGTCGACCTCAGGGGTCAAACTGGCAGAGGCGGAGCTGAGGAAACCGTTACCGGCTATCACCGCCACATATTGTTCGCCCTGGACACTATAGGTCACCGGCGACGAATTGGGAGCCGCATTGAGCTGCGTCTGCCAAAGAAGCTTGCCGCTCGCGGCGTCATATGCGCTGAAGAAACGGTCCAGCGCCCCTACGAAAACAAGT